>LFSI01000069.1:0-4727 GCA_001512545.1 Clostridia bacterium DTU065
GACCTCATGCTAACGTCGATTATATGACTCCAGAAGAGTATTATAATAAAAAATTATTAGCCAATGCGGCATGAAAAAAATATTTTGTAATCCTGCGAACGAATGAGTTTATACGAGAGAAGACTGTCCATTTTACCGGGGACATGTCAGCAACACATGATCCCGAACTAATAGACTTTGCGGATTGGATGGTAAATGTCAATAGATATGAGTTGGAGAAGCGAAAAGTCAGATAACCATTTCTGGTTTTTCCAATTAAACGGCCTTTAGAAACATCAATGGACTTCTTTATTTAGAAAAGCCCCTCTTTATTTTCGCTTTTGAAATAACAATGGTTGTATGATCTGGTCCAGAAACTCCTGTGTTTAGTGGGTTTCTGGATCTCGCTTTTTCTTAAATTATGTGAAAATTCTGATTATCTTTAGGCAGATATGCATGAAAAACGAAAGCTCAAGTATACTTTAACAGACGACTCCAAAGCGTCCTGCCCCTGTTCCATCAGGTGTGAAATACTGTTATACTGGGTATAGGTGAGACAGAGAGTCCAGCCTTGAACGTCCCGTAAGCAGAGGAGGTCTGCAAATGCTCGTTGACATCCTGGTTGAGTTTTTGAAGGGATTCGGTATTTTCGTAGGCTACTATGCAGGTGCTGTCTCTTTGCTGCTCATGTTTAGACGGTTTTTGAATCCGCCCAAGGAGATCGTGCGCAAGGCATTTCACCTGATTTGCGCCATGTCCGCTTTGGTTCTGTTGTACGCCTTCGAGACGTGGTATCTGGCTGTGGCAGCTGCTCTAACCCTTGCAGTAGCGCTTTTTCCCATATTTAGTTATCTGGATAGGTTTCCCAAAGTCATGGAGGTCTTGGTCCAGCGCACGAAGGGAGAAATCCGGTCGAGCTTGGTCATCGTTTATGTGATGATGGCAGTCCTCATTACGCTATTTTGGGGCGCTCTCGGACCAGGGTGGAAGTACATTGTTGTTGTTTCCATCATGGCATGGGGCTTCGGCGACGCCGCAGCGGCCTTAGTTGGGAAGGCCTTCGGGAAAAAACATATCATCCACCGGCTTGTGGAAGGTTCGAAAACCAGGGAAGGAACCATCGCTATGTACGCCGTTTCCGGCTTTGCCATTTTTGTTACGCTCTTAATCTGCACCTCTTTTCCTTGGTACCTGTGCCTTGTGGGGGCCTTGTTGGTTGCACCCATATGCGCGTTGGTGGAACTGATCTCGAAGCGTGGACTAGACACCATCACCGTACCTTTTGCCACAGCAATACCGCTGTTTTTGCTGGCAGTCTTCTTCAACTTCTTCGGGCTTTAAGTGAGCCGCAGAAAGCTTGTTTTGTTCTATTTCCGCTATGCCAGGGACTGAGCGCCGATGCTTCATGGACGTTCGAGTTTGTTACCGGAAATCGTTTTATAATTAACAGAAATATTTAAAATAGTGCTTCTTTGTTTTTTGCTGTTTACAAAGGAGAGGACCTGTGCCATAATGGCAGTGGTAAAAGAAATCTTTAAACTTGGTACAGAGATACCAGTAAGATTCGTATATTGAGGCAGCCTAGGGGTTCCACCTCTTTTTGTGCTGTTGTCATTGCAATCTTGCTGGAGGGCAAGATTTTTTTTTGCCTACTCCAAAACGAAACATTGAGGAGGAAGCTTTATGTCAACACACAAAGAAGTTTTAGGTTATCTGCCTGATGAAAGACCACCGGTTCTAGAGCTGATCTTTTTCGCCCTGCAGCAGATCGTGGTAATGTTTCCCGCTACAGTATTAGTGGCTCTCATTACCGGGTTCCACGTCTCAACCACAATCTTTGCTAGCGGTCTTGCAACTCTCGCGTTCATCCTGATCACCGGGAGAAAGATTCCCCTGTACTACGGTTCCAGTTTCTCGTACATCGCTGCAATCGCCTCGATCATGAGCGCTGAAGCGTTTGCGGGCTACACGCTGAACGAGCGGATCTCCATCGCTCAGTTCGGTATTGTGATGAGCGGTCTGGTTTCCATTGCAGCGGGCTTTGTTGTGAACAAGGGTGGACAGAAGTTGATCGACAAGGTCCTTCCACCTACCGTTACCGGCAGCATTGCCATTATCATCGGCCTTTCTCTGGCAAAGAACGCACTTTTGAACGCTGCAGCAACTCCAGCAGGGTTTGAAAGTAGCACACTTGCAGTGAACGGCGCTTGGATTATTGCGCTAATCACGTTGCTTTCAACGATCCTGTACTCGGTTTACTTGAAAGGCAAGCTCAGCCAGTTCCCGATTCTATTCGGTTTAGCCACAGGCTATGTTGCAGCTCTGATCGTCGGTGCTGTAACGAAGGTTCCGTTTGTGGACTTCAACACATTGAACACCGCCAAAGTTTTCAGCCTACCGGTGTTCACACTGCCAAAACCCAATCTTGCGGCCTTGATAGCCATCATGCCCATTGCGCTGGCAACAATTCCAGAGTCCACAGCCCACATCTTCCAGCTGGACATCTACGTAAAGAACTTGGCTAAACGCAAAGGGTCCAGGAAAGAGTACAACATCGACCAGAAGCTGGGCCTTAACCTGATCGGCGACGGCATTGGCGACATCGTTTCCGGATTCATCGGCGGTCCTGCAGGTACAAACTACGGTGAGAACATCAGTGCGATGGCCATCACCAGAAACTTCTCGGTTGACGTTCTCATTGCCGCATCGGTAATCACCATGCTGATCTCCTGCTTCACACCTCTGATCAATATCGTGTACTCGATCCCAACAGCAGTTATCGGCGGACTTTCCATCTACCTGTTCGGAGTCATCGGCGCACAGGGTATCGCGATCATCATGGAGAAAAAAGTGGACATGTTCAGTGCCAAAAATCTCGCAGTTATCGCGGTCATCCTCATCGTCGGTCTTGGCGGCGCTTTCCTCCAAGACAACGGCATGATTCCAATGTTCGGAGTAGAGCTTCCTGCGCTGGCAACAGCATCAATTGTGGGCATTCTGCTCAACTTAGCCCTTTCTGTAGGGGACAAAGGCACGGAAGAAGACGAGTACAAAGAAAAATCAGTTTCAATCTAAGATAAATACTCAGGTGAGCCTTGTAAAAGAGGCTCACCTTTTTTGTTCTCTGCTAAGTACTTGACTTTTGCAGGTGTGCTATAATTGTGGCAGGAACGCCGAGTTCGGGTCCGGTGCCTGCAGTTGTCAACTAATGCGCTGCGACTGGCTGTCGGCATATAGCTCGGATGAAGGCAGCGACTTGTCTGCCATAAAAGGAGGGGAGAAGAGCGGAAATGGAATTTGCAGGTCTTTTAGAGATTGCCAAAAACACCCTGAATCCGCGGAAGCTCAGCGAAGGGTCGTATGCCGGATCCACTGCAGCAGCGCTGGTTACATCCACAGGGAACGTCTACAAAGGCGTATGCATCGACACTCCCTGCTCTCTGGGGTTCTGCGCAGAGCATGCGGCTATCGCCGCTATGATTACCGCTGGTGAGACGAAAATCGAGAAGATCGTTGCTGTTGATGAAAGCGGTGAAATCCTGCCGCCCTGTGGGCGTTGCAGAGAGCTCATGTATCAGGTTGATCGGAGGAACCTCGTAAGTGAGGTCATGCTCAAAGATAAGGTGGTAAGGTTGGAAGACCTTCTGCCGGAACGGTGGATCTAGCGAGCTTAAGGGGACTTTGATAGGCAGCACCTTGCGGAGACCGGCCGGTCGCATGCAGGTATAAGCTGAGAGAGTTGTGCCGTAAATAGAAGTTTAGGGCTCTTGTGCTCCAAAAAAAATGGAGGGTAAAACGTGCAAGATTTAGAGCAGAAACAAACTACCAAAAGGGAAAAAACCCTGCTGGCAGCGCTGCTTCTCAGCTCTCCAGGTCCGATTGCAACGGGGATTGCAGCATTTACCAGCAGGTCTGCCACCCAGATTGCAGACTTTCTCCGCCGCACCGCGGAGCTCGTGGCTCTCTTCGTTTCCTGGTGGGCCTTCAGGAAGCTGCATCAAGGAGCGAAGGAAGACCAGAAAGAGAGATTGGAGCGGGCTGCGTTTCTTACGGTGGCACTGGCGATGCTGGCCTCTGGGGTGGCAATGCTTGCAGTGGGAGTAAGCCGGCTTTTTGTTTACAAAGTGACTGGCAGCGTCGCTTTGGGCTTTACCATTGCTACCCTCGGGCTTCTCACCAACACCTGGTTCTGGTGGAGGTACCGGACGATGGCGGTGGAAAGAAGAGACTCTGTGATCGTCGGTCAGGAAAAGCTTTACAGGGCCAAAGCATTAGTGGATCTGGTGGTGGTTTTTGCCCTGGCTTTGGTGCTGATCTTTCCCGAGAGCACCGTTACCCGGTACATGGATGCTCTAGGATGCATCGCCGTAGCTTCTTACGTCATCTACAGCGGTGCCATGCAGCTGAGAAAGGGAAAGACGGTGGAGGAAATTGCAAGATTCGAGCCTGGGGATCCGGAGTGAAGAGAAACCAGCTCAGCTCAATGAACTCAGCAGCAAATTGGGTTAGCTCCTCCTGGAAATCTGTAGTAGAATAGGAAGGTCGTGCTTTTAATTAAGTAGACTGAAAGGGAGGAGAAGACTATGAAGCGATACCGCTGCTCGGTATGCGGCTATATTCACCAAGGAGAAATGACAGACGACTTCAAGTGCCCGAAGTGCAAACAGCCCAGGTCGGCCTTTGTCCTGTTCGAAGAAGAGGGAACGCTGAAAAACAGGTATAAAGGTACAAAGACCGAGAAAAACCTC
>LFSI01000069.1:4774-15421 GCA_001512545.1 Clostridia bacterium DTU065
TTGCGGAGATCTTCCTGAAGACCGCAAGAAACGAACAGGAGCATGCCCGCCTGTGGTTGCAGGAGCTAGGTCTTATAGGCTCCACCAGCGAGAACCTGCTTGCTGCTGCAGAAGGCGAGAACTACGAATGGACCGATATGTACGACCGTTTTGCCAAAGAAGCGGAAGAAGAAGGGTTTCCCGAACTTGCAGAGAAGTTCCGTCAAGTTGCAGCTATCGAAAAAGCCCACGAAGAAAGGTACCGCAAGCTCCTACGCAACGTAGAGATGCAGCAGGTTTTTGCCAAAGGCGAAGAGACCATGTGGGAGTGCAGAGTCTGCGGTCACTTGGTCATGGGCAAAAAAGCCCCGGAGGTCTGTCCGGTGTGCCTTCATGCTCAAAGCTACTTTGAGGTGCGCGCTGAAAACTACTAATATGTGTAAAGCGCAAAGCGGCGAAAGAATAAGCGCAAATGAAAAGGCAGGGGTTCCTATTGGAACCTCCTGCCTCTTTTTTATGTTCAACACAAACCTCAGGACAGCTTCTGGCGGTACTGCCTGGGAGTCATGCCGGTCGCCTTCTTGAAGACTGTGGCAAAGTAGTTCTGGCTGGTAAAACCTACAGCAAGGGCTACGTCCAGGATGGAACTGGTGCCGTCCTCAAGGGACTTTTTGCTGTTTTCAATGCGCACGTTCTGCAGCATTTGGGTGAAAGTTTGACCTGTCTCTTTTTTGAAGATCGAGGCAAAGTAGCTTTTGTTCAAGCCCAGCCGGCTTGCCATTGATTCGAGGGTGATCTCCTCATAGTAGAAAGAATGAATGTAGTCCACGGCTTTTTGCACGTGGAAGCTGTAGACCTGATCGGTTTTTACCACAGCGGGTTTTTTCCCGGAGACGTCCTTTTCAATGATGCGGAGAAGCCCGATGAGGTAGGAGATGGTTGTCCTTAGATCGTAGGGGATTTTGTTTCTGTACTTCGGAGAGGGTGCGATGAGGAAGAAGCCGCTGTTTTTATCCTTGGGGTCCATCAGGCAGAAGGCAAGTTCTGCATCGTCGATTTTCTTCACGACCCAGGGTTCGTTAACGGTGCGACCCTCTCCCGAGGAGATTTTTTCCGCTAGCTCCAAAGCGATGCTCTGCATCAGACGCTTATCGTTTCTCAGAAAGAGATAGCACTTAAAAAGGCCGTAATCCAAAAGAAACTCGCCGTCTTTGGAAAATGCAGCAATGGATGCGCTTGTGCAGTTGGAAAATAGCTCCATAACCGTGTAGAGCCTAGTCAGCTTTTTCATAGCTTCACCTCAAAATCTAACTAAATACCGTGAAAAAAACCTAAACCTGGTGAAAGAATGGTCCAAACAACCGTGATACTATTGCAAATGAGAATCATTCACAATAAAGCTATGAGTTAATGTTAACAGTGGAGGTGGCCGGTGTCAATAGAGTGCGGATTTTAAAAAGCAGCTATTTGTTGGTAATACTTGCAGTTCTATCAGTGATTTCATTATTTATCGGAGTATCGGATCTGAACCTGATCAGCTTGATTCGAGGTGAGAGCAGCCACGTACAGATACTGGTTCTCAGCCGCATCCCCAGGTTGATGGCCATCATCATCACGGGAATGGGAATGAGCGTCAGCGGCCTCATTATGCAGCAGCTGAGCAGAAACAAGTTTGTTGCCCCGTCAACGTCTGCAACAATTGACTCGGCAAAACTGGGAGTTTTAGTCTCTATGGTACTGTTTCCCGGAGCAAAGGCTTTAGGGAAGATGTCCATCGCCGCATCATTCGCCTTTCTCGGCACATTCCTGTTCATGGCTTTACTGAAGCGGATCAAAATCAAAAACGCGATTTTCATTCCTCTAATCGGCATTATGCTCGGAAGCATCATCGACTCGGTGACCACATTCTTTGCTTACCGCTTCGACATGATTCAGAATGTTTCATCGTTCCTCATGGGCAACTTTTCCATGGTCATTCAGGGACGCTACGAGCTCCTTTACCTGAGCATTCCCATGATGATACTAGCAATGCTTTATGCCAAGAAGTTTACCATCGCCGGCATGGGTGAGGAGTTTGCAACGAATCTCGGGCTGAACTACAACACAGTGGTGAACATCGGTCTGGGTATTGTGTCTGTGATATCCGCCCTTTCCATCATCACTGTAGGCCGCATACCGTTCATCGGTTTGGTGGTGCCAAACATCGTCAGCCTCTACTACGGCGACAACTTAGAGCACAGCCTGGGCACCACAGCGGTTCTCGGCTCGGTCTTTCTCCTGGTCTGCGACATCATCGGGCGTGTGATTATCTATCCCTACGAGATCTCCATCGGTCTTACAGTGGGAGTAATCGGAAGCTTTATCTTCCTTTTGCTTTTGGCAAGGAGGAAGACAGCATGAAGGACAGGACAAAATTCTTGATTTTAGTTTTGCTCGCGCTGTTGGTGATCGGTTTGTATCTGTCTTTAGGCCTTACGCCGAAAAACTACAAATACGCTCTTTCCAGAAGGGTTCCTAAAGTCATTGCTATCGTCGCTACGGCATTTTCCATCGCAGTTTCTACCGGTGTTTTTCAAACGGTCACAAACAACAACATCCTCACTCCCAGCGTCATGGGGTTAGACTCCCTCTATCTATTGATCCAGACTCTCATCGTTTTTGGGTTGGGATCTTCTAGCAGGCTGGTTGTGGATAGCAATTTGAACTTCCTCCTGAACACTGGTTTGATGATCTTGTTTTCGGTGCTTCTTTTCAAAGTGTTGTTTCGGGGCGATTTAGGAAGTCACAACATCTTCAGACTGCTTCTCATTGGCATGATCGCCGGGACGTTTTTCCAGAGCCTGTCTTCGTTTATGCAGATGATCATCGATCCCAATGAGTTTTTGGTACTGCAGGGCAGAATGTTTGCCAGCTTCAACAGCATCGATACGGGTATCCTAACGGTATCCCTTTCCATCATGGCCTTGGTGTTTGTAGTTCTCGGATTCTACCTGAGAAAGCTGGATGTAGTTGCCCTCGGTAGAGACCACGCAATCAACCTCGGCGTAGACTACGACAAGCTGGTGCAGAAGATGCTGGTTTTGGTATCGGTTTTGGTGTCGGTGTCCACGGGTCTTGTGGGACCCATCACTTTCTTGGGGCTAATGGTGGTGAATGTAGCGCGCCAGGTGTTGAAAAAAGTCAAACACGGAAGCTTGCTCCTTGCATCGAGTCTTTTGGGAGTAGTAGCCCTCATCGGCGGTCAGCTCCTAGTTGAAAGAGTTCTGAACTTTGCCGCACCGATCAGCGTGCTGATCAACTTTGTCGGCGGTACGTACTTCATATATCTAATGTTAAGGGAGAAATCGACATGATAGAGGTTTTAGGCGTAACGAAAAAATACGACGGCATCCCTGTTGTGGACAACGTGTCTCTCAAGATCCCCAAAGGAAAAATCACTTCCTTCATCGGTCCAAACGGAGCGGGAAAGAGCACCCTGCTTTCGGTGATCAGCAGGCTCATCAAAAAGGATGCAGGCGAGGTCTACATCGACGGCCGGGAGCTTTCGGCTTGGGACAGCAAGGCTCTGGCCAGAAAGATCTCCATCCTCAAACAGTCGAACCATATCAATCTCCGCCTGACAGTGAGGGACCTGGTGAGTTTCGGCCGCTTCCCCTACAGTGAAGGCAGGCTCACCGAGGAAGACTGGTTCTACGTAGACCAGGCCATCAGCTATCTGAAGCTCGAGGA
This sequence comes from Clostridia bacterium DTU065, assembly GCA_001512545.1. Classification (GTDB taxonomy): domain Bacteria; phylum Bacillota; class DTU065; order DTU065; family DTU065; genus DTU065. The sequence continues at coordinate 8,483 of LFSI01000069.1, forward strand.
GATTCAGCATAAGCATCTTCATCAGCTGAGCGGCGGGCAGGCTCAAAGGGCTTATATCGCCATGATCATGGCGCAAAACACCGAGTACTGCCTTCTGGATGAACCTTTGAACAACCTGGACATGCAGCACGCCGTGGACATCATGAAGGTCCTGCGCTCCATGTCCGACGACCTCGGCAAAACCATTGTGATTGTGATTCACGATATCAACTTCGCCTCATGCTACTCGGACTACATAGTAGCTATGAAAAACGGCGTCGTGGTCAGTGAGGGTACTGCTGAGGAGATTATAGATCAGAGCATTTTGGGCGGTCTGTACAACTTGGACTTCCACATCGAGGAAGTGCGGGACAACAGAATATGCGTCTACTACTAACTAAAGAGGTGTAGCGATGATGAAATTGACGAAGAAACTCACAAAAAAAGCAGCTTCGCATCTACTTTTTGCGCTGGTTGTGCTTTTAGCTTTAAGTTCGTTAGCTTTTGCCGAAACGGTCACCGTGACCCACAATCTCGGGACAGCAACGGTTGTTAAAAACCCTGAGAAAGTCGTGGTTTTCGACTATGCCATCCTTGACTCCTTGGATCAAATGGGTGTTGAGATTTTGGGACTCCCCAAATCCAATATCCCCGAGTTCCTCAAGAAGTTTGAGGCACCTAAGTACATCAATGTAGGCACCTTGTTTGAGCCCAACTTCGAGCTGATCTACGAGCTCGAGCCCGATGTCATCTTCATCTCAGGCAGACAGGAGACCGTGTATAAGGAACTTGCCGAGATCGCACCTACTGTGTATCTTGCCATCGACACCAACGACTACTTGGGTTCTTTCGAGAAGAACCTCACCGTTCTCGGAGAGATCTTCGGCAAAGAAGAGTTCGTCAAAGCGGAAGTAGCGAAGGTACGGAGTTCTATTGAAGAGGTCAGCAGAAAGGTTAGGGAAAAAGGCGCCAGCGCCCTGATCCTCATGGCAAACGACGGCTCCCTCAGCGTCTACGGTCCCGGCTCGCGTTTCGATATCATCCACAGCGAGTTCGGCTTCAAACCGGCAGATCCAAACATCCAGGTAGCAAACCACGGTCAGAACATCTCGTTCGAATACCTCCTTAAGATTAATCCCGAGTACATCTTGGTTATCGATAGAGGCGCAACAGTAGGCGGAAGCATCAGCGCCCAGCAGGTGATGGACAACGTGCTGGTAAGAAGCACCGATGCTTACAAGAAGAACCGCATCATTTACCTCACCTCTCAGGTGTGGTACGTGGCATCTGGAGGACTTGAAGGCACAAAAACCATGATCGAAGACATTGAAAAAGCCATAGAAAACTAAAGAAAGCTGCTGCACGGCGCAAGAATTTGGCCATGCAGCAGCTTTCTTTTTCCGGTTAGTTTTTACGAGATTAGGCTAACCTCATATACTGTCTTTGTGCGGTAGACCTCACCCTTTCGCACCACAGGTGAGGGGAAGCTTTGGTTGTTTACAGCATCGGGAAAGTTTTGGGTTTCCAGGCAAAAGCCACTGCGGGGGCCATACACGCCGCCTTTACCCGGGGTGGACTCCGCGATGAAGTTTCCGGTGTAGAGCTGCAGCCCGGGCTGATCAGTACTGCAGATCAGCTTAATGCCGGTTGTTTGCGAAACTACCGCGGCAGCGTCCTTGAATTCCCGTCCGCCCTTCAAGCAGAAGTTGTGGTCGTAGCCCCTGCGGGAGGCAACTTCGTTGTCCTTTAGGGCTTGTTCCAAGTCCAGACCTCTTGGCCTTGTGAAATCAAACACGGTGCCTTCTACCGGTCGGATCTCGCCTGTGGGGATGCCGTCGGGTTTAACTGGAGTGTAGTGGTCGGCAAAGATCTGAAAGGTATGGTCTTCGAGACTTCCGGACAGGTGACCGCTTAGGTTGAAGTAGGCGTGGTGGGTGAGGTTGATGATGGTGTCTTCACTCGGGGTGGCAGTGTACTCTAAAACCAGCTGGTTTTGATCGTTTAGAGTAACGGTGACCGCAACTGTTACGGTGCCGCTAAACCCGCCTTCACCGAGGTCCAGGTGCTTCAGGCAAAGGGAGGTTTTACCCACTTCTTCCACAGTGAAGATCTTCTTCTGATAAGAACCACTGCCGCTGTGGAGATTGTGGGACCCGTCGTTTTGCTCCAGCTGGATCTTTCTCCCGCTGAGGGCAAAGGTAGCGTTTTTGATGCGGTTGGCATTCCGACCGACGATGCCCCCGAGAAGGGCTCCTTCCGAAAAGAAGTCTTCTACGGATTGGTGGCCTAGGGCGATGTCGATGGTACCGCTTCCTGTCGGAACGAGAAAGCTGTTGAGGATACCACCAAGGCTGAGGAGCTCCGCGCTCAGTCCGCCGCGGTTTGTGAGGGTGTAGCTGTAAACGTCCTGTCCGGCCACTTTTCCGAAAAACTCTTTTTGAATCATCTAGTGCACCTCCTAAGTAGAGCTCCTTTGCACCTCTCTGGAGCAGGCAGCAGAAAGATGCAGGAGATACGCATTTTGCAAGGAAATTACAGGTAGCAGGTGAAAGCAAGGAGAGATTTGATTGCCTTTTATTGGAGAAATTGAACTGACAAAAAAGATCGCAGATGCCAACAGGCGTTTGGCAGAAAGAAATATCAAGCTGGAGATTCTGCCAAACACGTTCCGGGACTACCAGGTCCAGTTTGAGCTGATGCATGGGGGACTAAAGAAGGGGCGGGGAATCGTCTACTATTCGCCGAAGAAGCAGTCCTTCAGGCTGAAAGTTTTGCAGACATCCGATGAGTTCCTGGAAGATGCGTTAGATGCGGCATTTGGCGGAGAAAAACCAAAGACGGAAGTTGCCGCGTACGTGGACGGATCTTTCGCGTCCGGTACTGCATCTTACGGTGCGGTGATACTTAAAGGCGGTAAGGTCGTTGCAGAGCTGAGCGGGGTACTCCCTCCCGATGAGGCCGCTTCTCACCAAATCGGCGGAGAGCTCAGAGGGGCTCTAGAGGTCTTGAAGTGGGCGGAGAAAAACGGCTGTAGCGAGATCACCATCTGCTACGATTACAAAGGCGTGGAAAAGTTTGCCACAGGCAGTTGGAAGAGGGAGAACCCTCTTGCCGAACGCTACTACCAGGAAGTGCGAAAGAGCAGAGTAAAAGTGCACTGGCAGAAAATCGCCGCCCACACTGGAGTCAAGTGGAACGAAAGGGCAGACGAACTTGCCAGGCAAGCGGCTAGAGAAAACCCCACAGAGGCAGCTCTTCCCCGTGCGGAGCAGCTGGTGCAGAAGTTTGAAGATCTGCTCACAGCTCAGGGGCTGGAGTACGAAAACAAGGGACTTTTTAACAACCAGTTTGTTCGCCTTGTAGTACAGGGCAAAAAACCGGTCTACTTTGACCTCTACGACACTCCCAAACGCCAGCTCGACCCCTACATTCACGGGGGAGACAAGGAGTTAGTTGAGGAACTCGGCAGGTTGTTTGACAAGCTGAAAAAATCGTAGCAGATCATCTTAGGGACAAGAGGGTGTTTTTTTGGCAGGCAGATTCTTACCAGGAGAAATGCACTTTCATACGTTTCTTTCAGATGGCGAGCACACGCTAGACGATATTTCGCATGTAAGCTTTGATAAGTACGGGCTCAAGTGGTTGATTGTGACCGACCACGGTGGTCTGTTCGATAGAGACCCTCAGGGCACTCCCTTTGCCGGCAGCGGGACGAAGATCCGCGGGGAGAACTACGGCAAGGAAGGCATGATGTGGAGATCTCAGTCCATAGAGGAGTTTGGGCAGAGAGAGATCGAACGGGTGAGGAAAAGGCATCCAGAAAGACTCCTCCTTCACGGTTTGGAGATGAACCTCCCTGAAGGCGGACATGCAGGAGTTTTCATCAACAGCAGTGATGGAAGCGCTCTTGCCAGGTTCGAGTACATCTTCGATACCTGCGATAGGGATCTCAGTTTGAACTTGCCCAAGCATAACAGAGACGGTGAAGGCGCCATCCGAGCCGTGCGGTATCTGGCCGAACGCCACAAAGACCAGAGCTTTTTCATCGTCAACCATCCCCACGTCTATAAAGCTTTTACGCCTAGGCTGATTCGCAGCCTTAACGATGCAGCGCCAGAGGTTGTAGTGGGGTTTGAAGGGATTCCAGGGCACCAGTACCGCAGAGCAAGGGGTTACTACCTCTACGAAAAAGGTGAGGACTTCAGGTTCTACCGCCTCTACGGCGGAGCAGACTACATGCTGGCAAAAGTCGGAGGCCTTTGGGACAGCCTCCTGGGAGAGGGGAGGAGGTTTTTTGTCTTTTCCGGCTCCGACTTCCACGCTGCAGGTGACGATCTGGATCCCTATCCTGGGGAGTACAGCAAGACCTACCTGTACCTAGAACACCTGACACCAGAAGACCTTATCGCTAGCGTAAGGGGCGGCCGGGGCTTTGTTGTTCTTGGAGATATTATCCAAGGCCTGGACTTTACCCTGCAGAGCGAAGAGATTGCCGGCCTAGGAGATGAGCTGCAAACGCACGACGGAAAAGTGCTTCTTGAAATCAAAGTAGCGGTAAAAGACCCCTTGACACTTCACCACATCGACGTCATTGAGGGCGAGGTAGGAGAAAGGTTCTTGCCGGAAAGTCCAGGTTACGATAGTGCCGAGAACGGATCTGCCCAGGTGGTCTTAAGGATAGAAAGGCGGGATCTTTGTGAGATCGAGCCTGGAGTCTTTCAGTACAGAGCGCGGCTTAATCTCCGCTTCAACAAGGGCTACCTGAGGCTCAGGGGCACCAACCTTCCTCCAAACACCGATTTTGAGACAGACCCTGATGGTAACCCCTTAATTGACGATCACAGCACGCGCAGAAACACCAAGGAGATCGCCCAAAATGACTGCTGGTTTTACACCAACCCGATATTCTACAAAGAGAAGAAGAGGTGCTGAAAATGCGTTCTATCATCGTTGGCATTACAGGTGGAAGCGGGTCCGGGAAGACCACCCTGGCAAAGAAGTTAGTTGAATATTTGGGACCTGACATTGTGACCAGAGTCCCACTTGACAATTACTTCTTCCCCAATGCGTCCACAAACAACGCTCCGGAAGCGGTGGATTTTTCGAAGGTCCACGCCCAGTTGGACGCGCTCCTTAGGGGAGAGGAGGTTGTGACAACAAGAGGGAACCTCCTTACGCCGAACGAGATCTATATAGTTGAAGGTCACCTTGTGATGTGCGATCCGGATCTGGTGCAGAGGCTTGACCTCAGCATCTATGTGGATTTAGATCCTGAAGAAAGGCTACTCCGGAGAATCCAGCGCAACGTCGGTTTCGGAATGGAGCTTCAGGGGATCATCGATTGGTTCAGAAAAGACGTTAAACACAATTTCAAACGCCACGTAGAGCCTCAGAAAGAACTCTGTGACCTCATCGTCTGGGGAGAAATCACTGAAAGACGAGTGGAGATACTGGCAGAGCTGATTCTCAGAATTAAAGAGATAGGTAGGGAGTAAAGTGAAGGTTGCAAAGTGCTATCCCGAAAAAGGCATGGACTGCAAATCCATAGTCCAGAAGGCAAAAAACCTTGGTCTGGACGGGCTGGCGGTTTCAGCGATCTCGGGGAGCTGTGCTCACTTCAAAACTGAAAAAATGCGCCACTCCGGATTTGCTCTGCGGGAGCTGAGAGACGCGGTACAGGCCGAAGGGCTCCAGTTCGGTCTCATCTTTCCTTTCTTCCACGATGAACACGTCTGGAACAAGAGCCCCGAAAGGAGAGCATCTCTTCCTGAGAAGGATCTCGCCTGGTACCGCCCTCTATGCCCGGTGTACCCCGGGCTTTTTGAAGAGAGGCTTTCCCTCTTTCTCGAAGCAACCTGTGAGATCAAGCCGGATTTTGTAGGTCTGGACTTCTTCCGCTTTCCGCTGTTTTGGGAGGGGATAGGCGAGAGCATGGAGGTTAAAACCTGCAGCTGCGAAAGCTGCAGCGCTGACGGGCGCAGATCTGAGGTGATCAGAGAATACGCCGAAGTCATCATGGAAAAGATCGAAGGGCTCCGTGCTTGCGTTCATCTGGTGCCCTTTACTATAGGCGAGGTGCAAGAGGCCACCGGTCAGGATCCCCAAGCTCTAGCCGGTGCGGGCCTTGTACTTTCGCCTATGCTGTACCACAAGCTTTTAAAGAGGGAGGAAAGCTTCGTAGGTGAGGCATTGAAGCTCCTAGAGAGCTTTCAGGTTTGGCCTTCTGTAGAGCTGGGTTCGGCGTTCTTCGAGGATACCTCTGGAACCCTCCAGGGCTACGAAAAGGTGATCTACTTCTACTTCGATCTGAAGAAGTAGGGGACTTTGCTTTTAAAAAGCCTTCTAGGCAGACACCTAGAAGGCAGCTTTTAGTTTTGGTTTTGGTCGAACTCGATGGCAAGTTTCCTCATGCCGCGATACTTGGTTTTGTCCTTGGGGATTTTGATCTCCAAGAGACCGTTTCTAAGTGAGGCTTTGGCTTCTTGATGGAGAACCGGGATGGGGTAGGAGATCATCCTCTCGAAGCTGCCTGAGCGCCTTTCCAGCCTTCTGTAGCCCTGAGAGGTGACTTCCCTGGCTTCATCGGCCTTCCCCCTGAGCACAATTGCGCTTTCGCCGATCTCCACATCGAGATTCTTGGGGTCGATCCCGGGAACTTCAGCTCTGATCACCAGCTCATCTGCGGTTTCGGTAACGTCGATAGGAGGGTAGGTGAACGAGCCAATTCGCGGCAGGAGTTCGCTTTTAAAGGCATCAAAGAGATCTGGGAACTGTCCAAAAAGCCTCAAATCACCCATGGATACTCCTCCTGGTAAAGTGGTTTTCTCTAATATAGGTATGCCCTGGTGATACTTCTGTTATGAAACCGGAGTAAATATCTGTAGAGGAGTCCCGGGGTTTTCGCAGACTAGTCCCTGGTGTAGATGAAGATTGCGTCCTTCAGGAACTCTGCGCAGCCGG
>LFSI01000088.1 GCA_001512545.1 Clostridia bacterium DTU065
CACGAAAATAAAGAGCAACTTCAGCTCTTGCTGTTAAAAACTTTATCCCTTTTTCCCGCCAATGCCGCGCTCCATCATGTCGACTGCTTTAATGGCTGCATCAAGAATCTCTTTGGGATCGCTGCTCGAAACCAGCTTATAGAGATTGGAAAACACGATCTCAATGATCCCCACCACAAACTCAGGAGAATACCTGTCATCGATTTCTCCAGATGCGATTGCTTTTTGGATGTATTCGTAAAAAGCCCGACTGTAGTCGTAGTACGGGAAAAACTCATAGAGGCGTTCTCGAAATTCCGTACTTTCCTCCATCAACCTGCTGAACAGATGCTGTAAGCGTTCATCTACTGGCAGCATGAAATTCATGGTGCTCTTCATGACGTCCCTGAGGGCGTTAAAAAATCCTCCGCTCTCGTCTGACTTCTCCTGAAGAACTGGGAAAAAGTACGAGACCTTCTTTTTGACGATGAGGTCGATAATCGCCAAATACAAGCCGTATTTGTCACCGAAGTGGTGATAAAAGCTACCTTTGCTCATCCCGGACTTCTTCAGAATCTCATTGAGGGATGCTTCCTCGTACTTCTTAGCACAAAACTCATCAAGGGCAGCATCAAGGAGGTTTGGAAACTTCGGCAACGGGTTGCTTTCCCCTATAAGCAGTTGATAGTCATACTTCCTTTTCATAGAAACCCCCTTCCCAAAAATGAAACAATCTGTTCTGTACATTCCAAACGCGTGTAGCAATTCTTAGTGACTTGTCTAGACCGTCTGGTCTAGACCACCTAGTCTAAAAATACTCCAAGTTTTTGCTCTCGTCAATAGCGTTTTTGGACGTAACGGCGCTTCCTTCAGAAAATCCCAGTTAGGAGACGATCTGTTAGGCTAAAACAGTCAAACGTGACATTTTCTCTGTTTTGGCAGGTACACCAAGAAACATCGCAGTTGGCTCTTAACTCTAGCCCAAAATATCAAATCCCTATACAACAAAACGCCGTCCCTTGTTGGACGGCGTTTCATTCAGAGCGTTCATTAGACGTTGCGCTCTGCAATCATCTCTTTAACTTTCATCAGACGCGTCAGGTTTGCACGTTCATTCTCGTCGAGTTTCATGGTAATGAACTTGATTGTCTCCTTCAGCTGAGGAATCATAACATGCTCCAAAGCATTCACGCGTCTTCTAGTTTTTTCGATTTCGTTGGCCAAGAGATCGCAGGTTTTTTCTATCTCTGCCAAGCGGATCAAATCGGGTAAAAGCTTTGCCAGACCGGCAATAGCACCATCAAGTTGAGGACTGGTCTGAACCAGACCGTAGGAAAGCACAGCTTCTTTAAGGCTTTCCTCGCCAATTGTAAACTTAGGTACGTGTACCGACATGATGTTCCGTCTCTCTACGTCGATCTCGGCCTTCCTTGCAGGATACATCAACGCCTGCTCCATCATCTCCGGAGACATGACGCCCCGTGCAAGGGCAAACTCTGAGAGAGCCGCTGTCAGCTCTTTTTCTACTTTCTGCCTCAGCGCTGCGTTCTCCCTGACCAAGATGATAAAACGGCGCATCATCTCGTCCCGTTTGTCCTTCATCAGTTTGTGACCGCGAACTGCCACTGCAAGGCGTTTCTTAAGCCGCGACAGTTCCATGCGGGTGGGGTTTACGCGTAATATAGCCATTAGGCACCCCCTACTTCCGAATCCTCAACTGGCAGATATTTATCCAGCATTTCATCGCGAATACGCTTGAGTTCTGCACGCGGAAGTATCTTGAGCAGTTCCCAACCGATGTTCAGGGTAGTCTCAATATCTCTGTCGGTTGTGAATCCTTGATTGATATACTGCTTTTCGAACTCTTCAGCAAATGCTGCAAACAGCTTATCAGTATCGGAAAGGGCAGCTTCGCCCAAGATAACTGCGAGCTCTTTCGCTTCCTTACCGCGCGAATACGCCGCAAAAAGCTGGTTCATAGTAGGAGCGTGATCCTCACGGGTTTTGCCCACACCGATACCCTTGTCCTTCAAACGAGAAAGGGAGGGCAGAACGTCGATCGGTGGAGCGATGCCCCTGCGATGCAGCTCACGGCTAAGAATAATTTGTCCTTCAGTAATATAACCGGTAAGGTCCGGAATTGGATGGGTCTTGTCGTCTTCTGGCATGGTTAGAATTGGAATCAGCGTAACCGATCCGGGTTTACCTTTAATTCGTCCTGCACGTTCGTAAATCGTGGCAAGGTCTGTGTAGAGATATCCCGGATAGCCCCGACGACCTGGAACTTCTTTACGGGCAGCCGAAACTTCTCTCAAAGCTTCGGCATAGTTTGTCATGTCGATCAAGATAACCAAGACATGCATGTCTTTCTCAAATGCCAAGTACTCTGCAGCGGTGAGCGCGATACGCGGTGTGGCGATACGCTCGATCGCAGGGTCATTGGCCAGGTTTACAAACAGCACAGCTCTTTCAATGGCACCGGTTGTACGGAAGTCATTGATGAAGTAGTCAGCTTCTTCGAAAGTGATGCCCATAGCACCGAAAACAACGGCAAAGTTAGATTCTTCTCCGCCTAAAACTTTCGCCTGTCTTGCAATCTGGGCAGCAAGTGCAGCGTGGGGAAGTCCCGAGCCGGAGAAAACCGGCAATTTCTGACCGCGAACCAGTGTGTTTAATCCGTCGATAGCACTGATACCGGTCTGAATAAACTCGTTCGGATAGTCTCGGGCGGTGGGGTTTAGTGGCGTGCCGTTAATGTCCAAACGGCTTTCGGGAATAACCTCTGGCCCGCCATCGCGAGGTCTTCCCAATCCATCGAAGACCCGTCCCAACATGTCAATAGACACGCTGAGTTCAATACCCCGGCCAAGAAACCTTGCTTTGGCAGTAGAGATTTGAAGCCCCTGGGCGCTTTCGAAAAGCTGTACCAGCGCCTTGTCTCCGTTTATCTCTAGAACCCTTCCTTGGCGGATTTCGCCATTCGTCTGCTCGATTTCCACAAGTTCTTCGTATTTTACGCCCTCTACACCTTCAACGAGCATCAGGGGGCCAACTACTTCACGAATGTTGCGGTATTCTTTCAGCATACTACTACACCTCCCCCTCAACCAGCGCTGCCATTTGACTGGATAGTTCTGCTTCTATTTGATCAAACTTCTCGAGTTCTGACTCCAAGATATATTTCATGCGGCCGATCTGCTCGCGAACAGGCAGCCCAATGACTTCAGAAAGAGTAGCTCCAGCATCGAGAGCTTGATTGCCCTTTTCATAGAACTGCATGATGATCCGCATCATGCGGTGTTGCTTCGTCAAAGACGTAAAAGTATCTATGTCGTCGAAAGCGTTTTGATGCAGAAAATCTTCGCGAATCGAGCGAGCTACTTCCAGAGTCAATCTGTCACGCCACGACAAGGCATCGATACCTACCAAACGAACGATTTCGTTGAGCTCTGCTTCCTGCGAGAGGATGCGCATAAACTCTGTTCTGAGCCTGGTCCATTCAGGAGCTACGTTGTTTTCGTACCACTCGCCAATGCGGTCTACATACAGAGAATAGCTCTGTAGCCAGTCAATAGCTGGGAAGTGCCTTGCATAAGCCAAAGAAGCACTAAGACCCCAGAAAACTTTAACGATACGCAGGGTAGCTTGGCTTACCGGCTCCGAAAAGTCTCCGCCTGGAGGTGAAACAGCACCGATAGCTGTAATCGCACCAGATCGGTTCTCTGTTCCCAAAGTGCGGACCCAACCAGCTCGTTCGTAGAACTCAGCAAGACGGCTGGAAAGGTATGCCGGGTAGCCTTCTTCACCGGGCATTTCTTCCAAACGTCCGCTCATCTCTCTAAGAGCTTCTGCCCAGCGCGATGTGGAGTCTGCCATTACGGCTACTTTATATCCCATATCGCGGAAGTACTCCGCAATAGTAATACCTGTGTAGATGGAAGCCTCTCGAGCGGCAACTGGCATGTCCGAAGTGTTGGCGATAAGCACTGTGCGCTTCATTAGCGACTCGCCTGTACGCGGGTCGCGGAGTTCGGGGAACTCGTTCAAAACGTCCGTCATCTCGTTACCGCGCTCGCCGCAGCCGATGTAAACTACAATATCTGCGTCGGCCCACTTGGCCAGCTGATGTTGAACAACGGTTTTCCCAGATCCGAAAGGTCCGGGAACAGCTGCAACGCCGCCTTTTGCCACAGGGAAGAGAGCATCAATGATGCGCTGTCCTGTAACCATAGGTTCTGTTGGTGCCAATTTTTCAGCATACGGTCTGCCAATACGCACCGGCCAGCGCTGCATAAGTGTCAGCTCTTTTTCCGTTCCATCTGCAAGCTTTACTTTTGCGATGGGCTCTTCTACAGTGTACTCTCCTTCTGGAGCAATCCACTGAACGACACCTGACACCTTAGGTGGCACCATGATGCGATGTTCAACTACTGTTGTCTCGTTAACGATTCCCAGAATGTCACCAGCGGTAACGCTGGCTCCAACCTCTACGCGTGGGTGAAACTGCCACTTTTTCGAGCGGTTCAGCGCTGGCACTTGTACCCCGCGAGCAATTCTATCTCCCACCTGGTCGCGAATGCGATCCAGGGGACGCTGAATTCCATCAAAGATGGACTCGATCAAACCTGGTCCAAGTTCCACCGACAGCGCGCTGCCGGTAGAGTATACGGGCTCTCCAGGTCCTAAGCCCGCTGTTTCTTCATATACCTGAATACTTGCGCGATCGCCGCGCAGTTCGATTATTTCACCAATAAGGCCTCGTTCGGATACCCTAACCACATCGAAGAGTCTGGCATCGGCCATTCCCTCTGCGATAATCAGTGGTCCGGCAACCTTGATAATCCTTCCCTGGCTCATTCAGCATTACCCTCTTTCGTTAACAGAATATCAACCCCAACTGCCTTTTCGACATTGGCATGGATCCTGCTCATTCCGTAGTTGTTGCTGCCGCGGCTGCCGGGGATCGGTATAATAGCTGGTAACATCTCTTCCCGATAGCGGGATATCTGTTCAGGAATCGCAGCCGCCGCGTCTTCGGTAATAAATATCACCGCGTACTTTTCCATAGCCAATTTGCGTACTGCTGCCGAAACTTCCGCTTCAGTTTGGGTAGGTATAACTGTCAGCCCCAAGGCCTTAAATGCCAATACCACATCTTTTTCTCCGACTGCCGCCATCTTAGTTCGCATAACCCTCACGCAACCTTTCCTCGAGCAATGCTGACGGGAATCCTGACAGTCGTGCTGAAAGAATAAGCCGAACTGCTGTAGCTTCACGCTCCCGTGCTAAAAGATACCCTACCACAGGCAAGACGCTCAGCGGATCGTAGCGATGAGGTCGAATTATCGAGAGCAAGTAGTCCTCGCGCAGCTTTTCCAAGAACGCCAAACCGCTTCCGCTTTGATAGGCTTTAAGACCTTTAATCATCTGCGAAGCGTATGGTTTCCCAGCGACAATCTGACTCAAAAGCTCAGGGTGTTCCACAAGCTTCAGAACATCGTCAGCTCGAAGTTTCCCGCCCTCCACTAGTAACGGTTCGGCAAAATCCGCTCCCCGTCCCATTTCTCGAACTCTAAGGGCGATCAAGATGTTGACCAGATCCGCTTTGTCGCTGAAGTACTGTTTGATCGCTTCGGTTTTGGAATGCGCAAGACGACGGTTGATAAAACGATACATCGCCCGATCAAGTTCGCCATCGATCTTGACTGGATCTATATCAGAGGAAAGAATTACCTCAAGTTTTGCGGCACTCTCCCTCAACTCTGCAATGGGAATTTCGTGATAATTACCATTTTCGACGCAGGCGCGCAAAAGCTCCCTGGGTATCAAACCGTTAGGCGATAGTTCGAAGGAAATGTTCTCCCCAAGGGCTTTAGCTTTGAAAAGGGTCTTTAGATTGTGAACATCATACTCGATGAAAAAACAGTCCGTGACTTCTGGCTCTGGGGTGTTTTGACGCACGAATTCGTATGCCTCTGCAATTCGGTTAGCAGCGATTTTTTCCACATCGGATTGAGAGTAGGCGTCGCCCCAACCCAACTCTGCCAGAGCACGGTAAAACTCATCAACAGTCTGGGTTGCCAGTAAGCGATCCAAACCTGATTTACCCAATAGTCCGCGTTCCATGACGCTGATGCGTCCCGCGGCATATGGATGGCTTTGTTTTGCCAAGGTTAAACCTCCTTGCTTCGAGCAGACTTACTTATCCGTGTGTGGAAACAAAATCGACGCGACCTCGTTCTCCAGTTCGACTTGCTTCATGGTCAATATGGCTGCAAAAGTACAGTTTGTCTCAACCCCGCCGCTAGACAGGATGCAACCGGCGCCGATTTCTCTTCTCTCTTTAGAGAGCTTTAAGTCGCCAGCCTTACCAGAAGCCCGCAGCTCTTTATTGATGCTTGTAATAAACTGCTCGGTAAACACATCCTCGCTCTTGGGATCGATAATGATCTCTTCATCGCCTTTTGCTTGAAGAAGCAGGGTGCGCATGAACCTTTGCACCTGATCTACAGGAAGTGACTGCATCTTCTCTAAAGCTTTTTCGAAAGCGAGTTTGATAACATCTCTCTTCATTGCCAAATCGAGCTTGCGCTCTTCGAGTTGCGCCATGCTCAACATGCGCTGGTGCTGCACAGCAGCGTCGTTTTTGGCCTTTTCCAACGCTTTCTGTCGTTCTTTGGCAAACTCATCCTGCTGCGCCTTCCGTCTTTCTTCAATGCGACTTTGGGCGTTGGCAAGCATTTGGGCAGCGTCGGCTTTCGCATCATCCAATATCTTTTTGACAATCGGTTCTACCGTCATCACGCAGCCCTCCTTCTTATTTCTCCACTGTCATCTGTGAACTTATAGTGCGACGAACCAAACCAGTAAGAAGGAAGCCAAGAATGCTAGAACTGCGTAAGTCTCAACCATAACGGTCATGGTAATACCGCGACCACCCAGTTCAGGGTTGCGTCCAGTCATGGTAATACCGGCAGCGGCCATTTGACCCTGGTAAACGGCTGAGAGACCACCAACTATTGTAATCGGTAAGCAACCGAGGAAGATCTGGAGCCCTTGTGTCAATGAAAGGTCAATCATTCCGCCAAGGAAACCAGTCTTAATGAGCACGATAAATGCAATCAAGAAACCATAAACGCCTTGTGTACCAGGAAGCAGTTGCATAACCAATACTTGACCAAATGTATCTGGATTCTCACTGACTACACCTGCGCCTGCTTGACCCGCAGTGCGAACAGCTTTTGCCGAACCCAAACCTCCACCAAGTACTGACAATCCTGCACCAACTAGGGCTAAAATCTGTCCCCATGCTAAATTCATATACAGTTCCCCCTATACTTAAAGTGATTTATATTCTAGGCTAACGCCAAAACAAACTAAGACAAAGAGTCCTCTTTGACTTGCATATACTTAGTGACTACCTTCAAAGGACGGAAAGTGCGACCACCCGCTTCGTAGAACTTGCTGAAAAACTCAATGTACTGTAGACGGCTGGCATGGACAAATGCACCTAGTGCGTTGATAAAGAGGTTAAATGCATGTCCCACTAGTAGGAAAGCAGCACCAAGAACAAACCCGATGGGGTTGCCCATGATCATGCCTGCAACCGTGTTGAAAACCATACCGATAATGCCTGTGGCAAGTCCCATACCGAAGAGACGGGCATAACTCAAAATATCGCTCAAGTAACCAGATAGATTATACAGTGAGCCAAGTCCACTCAAGAGCTTCTTGAGAGGTCCGCCTTGTGCGTTCCTTCCTGCAGTCAGGGCTAAGCCGCCTACACCAATAATTGACAGAACCTTGCCGACACCGGCCAGCTGAGGCACTGCAAGCATTGGAAGGCCGAACAGCGTCAGAACCCACAAGCCCTGATCCAAAATGGCATCTAAAACCTTTCCGCGCTTGATGTTCATGTAGGCTGCAAAGCCAAGGCCCGCTAGCAGATGGATGAAACCTACTCCGAAGCACAGTCCGAGCATCAGAAGAGGTTCGTCCATAGGAGCAAAGAGCCAAGGAGTTATTTCGATACCGAAAATACCTCCAAACATGAATCCCCAAAAAGCGGTTGCTACTCCGCCGAGAATCAAGATCCCAGCGATCTGCTTTATCATGCCTTGAGGCTTCATGAACTTAAGGAATAGTGCAGCTAGAATGCTCATGATAATGCCGTAGCCGGCATCGCCCACCATCATACCGAACAAAAGCACGAAAAACGGGCCCATGACCGTCGTTGGATCAAATCCCTTGTAGGATGGCAGAGAGAACATCGCCACGACGCCTTCGAACTGTGAAGCAAACCACTTGTTCTTCAACAGCACCGGTGGTTTGTCGTCATCTTCCGGATCGGCGACCTCCAGGACGGTGTTTGGCGAGATCTTCTTAATCTCTTTTTCCAAAGCAGGCACTTTCTCAGCTGGCACCCAGCCGTGCATAAGGAACGCCTTCTCGGTGCAGAGCAGTCTTTGAGTAGCACGCAGGCGATCTCTTTGGATCAGTTCTAAGTCGTATGCAGCCTCAAGCGCAGGTAGATATTGGGCTAGACTCCGCTTTTCCTCCGACAGAGTCTGAGATCGTCTGTTGAGCTTAGCTAGTTCAAGCTCGAGCATGCGGATGTTATTATCAAAAGTACCCTGAATGCCGGAGAAATGGGCTCTTGCAAAGCCCGCTTCCTTGAAGATGGGAGCAAGACTTTCACTATCGTCCTTGTGGTTTACAACCAAAACGTTGACCCCCGAGCGGTCCCTGGACAGCACCTCAA
This sequence comes from Clostridia bacterium DTU065, assembly GCA_001512545.1. Classification (GTDB taxonomy): domain Bacteria; phylum Bacillota; class DTU065; order DTU065; family DTU065; genus DTU065. The sequence continues at coordinate 8,741 of LFSI01000088.1, forward strand.
CTACTGCCCCTGATGCTGTCATCTGCTCCACAAAGTAGTCAGCCTTAAACTTCTCTACAATACCTAGCTGAACGTGGCAGTGTTCTGTATCCTTCACCTGTTCTACGGGGATGGTCAACTCTCTCCAAGGCTGCCACTGCTCAATCTGATTATCGATGCGAGCTCTGCTTCCCCGTATCTCCAACAGGTTGCGTTCGATCTCTTCTAAACGAGAAAGCACCGAACTCAGCTGTTCTTCCTCGACCAGACTGGGGTCTAAAACGGGTTTTTCAGCAAACAAACCGCCTTTTTTCTCGCCGTAGCCAGCAAGGGCTTTGATGGCACTTTCAATCTGAGCCAACCTCTTTTCGGATGCTTCAAGGGCCTCTGAATCTGCTGCAAACGCCTGCAGCTCTTCATCGTCATGTTCTGAGATCTCTATGCATCCCATTTTCTGCATGCTCGTAAGCAGTTTTTCACAATCTTCGCGCATAGCCACCAGTGTGACTTTCTTCATTTCAACGATGGCCATCTGATCACGATCCTTTCAGGACACGATCTATGATGAGATCGCACGCTTGGGGAAGGCGGTTCAGCGCCTCCGCGCGTACTGCTTCACGCTGTTCAGCTCTCTGTGCCCTAATGCTATCAATCTCGTCCTGTGTTTTCTGCTTCTCTTGCTCAAGAAAAGCTTGTACACTTTGCCTGGTCTCTACTACAGCCTTCTGTGCTTCGGCGGACAACGTTTCTTCTGCAGCTTTGATCACTTCTCTTACATCTTCTGCAGCTTTTTCTCGTATTTCAGCAGCTTCCTGCTCCGCCTGTTTAATCCTATTGAGAACTTCCAATGACAACTAAATCCCACCTTTCTGCTTCAGAGTGTGCGTTGTCGTTTGTATGGAACACAGTTTGCACTTAAACCAAGGCAATACTAACTGAAGGGTATGCCAATAGAAAGACGACTGTCTCTCCTACCCTTTACATAATACTTATGAACTTATCCTTTGTATTCAAAACCGGCACTCCGGTGTTTGTAACAGCTTCCATCTTATAAACTCCTGCCGGTTATTGAACATTCTCCTGTAATATACTACCATAATCTATAGACCCTTAGCCAAGTACCTTCCGGTATGTGCTGCACAGGCAGAGCGATTGACACACCGTAAGTGTTTCGCGGCTTTTCAGTTTTATCCTTTTTTGTCAACTGTAGTTGGGTTCTACACCAGAACGATGTAGGAATCCGTTCGGCTTCTTGTTTGAAAAAGCATACGATGAAACCATATAATCATACATTACAACAAATCGGCCCTTTGAAACCCTTACGACCGGCAAACCTTCTCGTTCTGGGGTTGGATCGGTTTTCCAACAATACGATTTTTAAACATCACTGCCTTTTATTATAGCATAGAACTCCTGAATTGTACCTCTGTTGTATACACGGAAGAAGCAAAACTCGATGTTTATTTCAGCTTTTAGACCAATGGTGTGCCTTGAAGCAGCAGAAGAGGTCTCGCTTTCGACAGCGTAGGTCCCCGCACATACGGACCGCTCATATGAAACCTCTCCTTTAGAACAGGTGACTGTTTATCGCACTTGTTTAGGCCTTGAACCTGCACAAAGACTTTACTCCCCATTTGGCAGGATTCTCCAAGGACAACATTGAACTTTAATTTGGCTAAATTTCCGATGTTGTTAAAATGTCGGTGTTAGGTACAAAATACAGACAGAATACGTTTGCAGGAATTTCCAGCGTCAGCTGATCTAGTTTTTACGTCGATTTGAAAGGATGAACTTTATGGCGAATTTTCTTGGAGAACCGCTAAAGGCTTTTTTGCAGGAAGTTGCGGATGTCGTTGTGGTTGCCTTCTTTATCATCTTCTTCATCGCCCAGTCTTTTATCGTTGACGGCCATTCGATGGTGCCAACCCTCCAACATAAGGAACGCTTAATCGCTGAGAAGATCTTTTACTATTTTGCCGGCCCAAGACGCGGCGACATCGTTGTCATCAAGGATCCCGTCGACCACAATCGCTACTGGGTAAAGCGCATTATCGGCATCGCAGGCGACACCATAGAAATCCGTAACGGCGTAGTTTATCTGAACGGCTCTAAACTTCCCGAAAACTATGTTGCAGAGCCTATTCGCATCCCCCAAGAAAAGACCTATGAAGTTCCCGAAGGCCACATCTTCGTCATGGGAGACAACAGAAACAACTCCAATGACAGCAGGTTCATCGGCCCAATCCCCGAAAGCGACATTATGGGCCATGCAGTCTTCATCTACTGGCCGCTAAACAAGATCAAAGTACTTTCTCGACCAGAGATCTTCAAAGGACTATAGAATTCAGGCGATCTAGCAATAGATCGCTTTTTTACTGCCCAGTGCATTGGATAGGCCTGTAAAACCGTTGAACGAGAAAAGTTCGGTGCCGGTTTTGTACTCCGTGAAAGAGTAAAGCCAACGCTTGCTTTCGTCCATGTGGATCTCCTCGAGTCCACTGCCAGCTTGCTTTGTTACTCGGAATAGCCAGAGTACCATTGGTTTTTCAAACAAAAAAACAGCCTCAAAGCCGTTTAGGCTTTTGAGGCTGTACTTTTATGCTGCATTGGGAAGTGGAGATTCCATGCCCAGTGCTTTCTTTATCTCCAGTACTGCTCTGTGCAGCTGGGTATCTTCATCTCTTCTTTCAGGTATGAGCGGAACAAAGTCTCTTTCTGCCTCTTCGGACAGGAGTACCTCGATATCAGGGGTAACACCGGTGCCGTGGATAGCGATGCGACCTGCCGTTAGATACCTCTGGGTAGTTAGAGACAGTGCTCCTCCGCCAAACAGCGGAAAAATCGTCTGTACCAGTCCCTTTCCGAAGGTCTGCTGGCCAATAACCAGCCCGATCTTACGGTCTTTGAGGAATCCCGAAAGGATCTCCGATGCAGAAGCGGACATGTTATTCACCAGGCAAACCACAGGATAGTCCTTCACGTCTCCGGTTTTAACGACACTTATCTCTCTCACTACACCAGTTCTCCGTTCTTCATAGAGAACCGGTCCCGAGTTGGCAAACATGCTCGCTATCTCGACGGCAGCATCCAAAAGGCCTCCGGGATTATAGCGGAGATCGAGAACCAAGCCCTGCATTCCTTCGCTTTCGAGCTGCTCAAGCTGAGTCCTCAGTTCGCTAGGTGTTCTGCCACCAAACGATGAAATGCGGACGTAACCGATACCTTCTTCCAGCATCTCTCCGGAAACGGTGGGCATTTCAATGATCTTGCGTACAATCTCGACCTCGTACTCCTTCTCCGTTTCTGGGCGGTAGAGAATAACTTTTACTACCGTATCGGGATCGCCGCGGAGAAGGTTTGCTGCTTCTTCTGTAGTCATGCCCTTGGCGGACTTCCCACTGATATAGCGAAACTCATCACCAGGTCTAAGTCCTGCTTCATAGCCGGGAGAGCCGGGAAAAGGATCGACGACAATTACTTTATCTCCCTCAGCCAGGCCGATAATCACGCCGATGCCCCCGTAGACTCCTTGAGTTTGAATCCTCATCTCATTGTACTCGTAGGGAGTCATGAAGTAGCTGTACTTGTCATCGAGGGTCTCCTCAAGCATACCGTTAATCGTTCCTGTCTGGCTGTAATTGTCCAGTAGACTGATGAAGCTCACATCCTCAATGTACTGCGTTTTTACCAAAGCAGCCACTTGTAGAAGTGTAAGCAGATCTTCATCTGGCGGAAGCTCTGCATTGACTCCGCGGACAAAGCCAATGATGCCTCCGACGATGACCAGGACTATTAAAACAATCGCTAGTTTGCGGTATTTCATTGTAAGCACTCTCCCATCTAGTTCCTGCAAGAGACCAAAGGTGCAGATTGTTTCTACCCTTAATTGTATTAGGAACTAGCTTGTTTCAATCCTAGCAAATTACTCAACGGGAAGCCATCCCCATGGATTGACTGGATCGCCGTTGGAGCGGATTTCGAAGTGCAGGTGAGGACCAGAGCTCATACCGGTGGAACCCACCAGAGCAATGACCTGACCCTGCTTCACCTTATCTCCAGCTTGGGTCAGGAGCTTGGAAGCATGACCGTAAAGGGTAGTAATATTATTACCATGAGAAATCACCGTAGTCAACCCGTACCCTGAAACCCAGCCGGCAAGAATAACCGTGCCGTCTGCTGCAGCTTTAATGTCTGTTCCCTGAGCAGCAGCAATATCTATCCCTGTGTGCATGCGGTTTTCATTGAGAATCGGATGAAATCTCCAACCGTAATCTGAGGAGATGCGTCCCTTCAAAGGCCAGATCATACTGATGGTCTTCTTCACGCCATCCTCTTCCAGGGTTTTCTCCTGCAGGCGGCGGATAGCATCGCCAAGTTCTTGGGAGGCTTTTTCCATTTCTCGAAGAGCTCTGTCATACTCTGCTCTTTCCTGCTCGATCTTCTGCAGGGCTTGCTTCTTCTCTTCGATGTTCTTTTTAATCTGCGCTTCGTTTGCTTGGAGCTGTTTCTGAGTGTTTTCCAGCTCCTTTTTCTTCTTCTGAACTTCGGCAGTTTTGGCCTGCAGGTCTTTGATGATCTCCTGATGCTCTTTATACACTACGTTCAACTCATTGATAGTCTCCATGTCACCTTTGATCATCTGCCTAATCTGGTGAGATCGCACCCAAAACTCCGAAATGCTATCTGCAGAAAACAGGAAGGACCACCAGCCCTGGGCATTGATCTTTTGCATGTTCCTAAAGCTTGAGCTGGCCTTTTCCCGCAATGCTTCCAATTTCTTTTCGCTTTCTGCGAGCTCTTGCTGCCTCTTTTGCATTTCTTTTTCTAGAGTCGCCAGTTCGTCAGAGACTTTTTGGATGGCAGCGTTGATTTGTGCCTTTTCGGCATCTAGTTTTTCCAGAGTTTTGTCCAAATCGTTGAGATTCGTCAGGATCTGCTGCTGCTTTTGGCTGCTAGCCTCTAAAGACGCTCGAACCTTCTCCATCTCTTTTTTGAGGTTTTCAAACTGTTCGGCAGTTTGCTTAATAGAAGTCTGGGCCAAAGCAGAAGCAGCAACAGCTACAATCAACAACAGTATAGCTATTCTTTTGGCCAATATCTTCTAACCCCCCATATGCTGCCGATTAAACCCATGGTAGTACCTAAAATAAGACCAGCGGTTATCAGACCGTATCGGACCGACTCTAAGGTTCTAAACGGAAGATAGGGCATGGCTTGAGCTGCCCAGGACGCAAATGAGTTGTAGCTGGTGAGGATAATCAAAAGGGCAGCTACAGAACTCAAAAATCCCAGCACCGTCCCTTCCCATAGGAATGGGCCAACGATGTAGAGAGGGCTGGCTCCTAAGAGCTTCTCCAGCAGGATCTCCGGTTTTCTTATCGCAAAGCTCAACCTGAGGGTGTTAGCCACAACAAGAAGAATTGCAGTAGTTAAAATGAAAAACAGTAAGAAGCCAAACCCGCCGATAAACCTCTGCAGATTAAGCAGAGTGTCTGTAGCCTGACCTCCGTAGATGACCTCATCTACCTCGGGCATAGCTTTGAGCTTCTCCACGATCTCCGGTATAAGCTGGGAATCCTCTGCTTTCAGCGCATAACTCGCCTGTAGAGGGTTATCTGTCAAAATCCCTTGGAAGTACTCGCCGTACAGAGGATAGCTATCGGTCATCTCTTTCATGGCCATCTCGGGAGTAATGAAGGTGAACTGAGTAATTCCCGGTAGTGTTTCAATCTGATTTACTCTTTGATTTTTGACTAAAAATGCTCTGATTTCCAAATTGTTTAAGAGACTGCTAGTTAAAGTCAACACGTTCAACCACGTAAGTGCAAAGAAGCCAAGGACAACCAATGCTATGGTTACTGTCACAAACGCGGCAACAGTGGAACCCTTATGTCGCCAAAGGTTACTTAGGCCTTTGCCAATCTGTCTAAGACCTGTAGCCGCTTTCATCGTATTCCCTCCCAAAAACGAACACTGCCATCTTTGATGAAGTACGCAGGAAGGTTGGTTTTCTCAACCAACTCCCACTCATGAGTTGCCATAAGTATAGTGATTCTACCTGTCCTGTTCAAGGAAACAAGTAAGTTGAAGATTTCGGCTGCAGTCGGAGGGTCCAGCTGCGCCGTAGGTTCGTCTGCCAAGATCAGTTCGGGGTTGGCCACGAGTGCTCTAGCCAAAGACACCCGCTGCCTTTCACCTCCGGAAAGCTGATGGGGGTATGCGCGGCTCCTGTTGCCCAGACCGATCACTCTCAGAATGGCGTTCACTTTCTCTTTGATCTTCTTTCTGGACAGTTCTTGAATCTCCAGTGGCAGAGCAACATTCTCGAAAACCGTCTTGTAATCGAGGAGCCTGTCCTCCTGAAACACGTACCCGATCTTTCGCCTCCAAGCGGCCTTTTGGCTCTTGGACCATTTGGTAATATCCTGCCCCTTGATGTAGACTTGACCTCTTGTGGGTTTTATTTCGCCGGTGATCATCTTTAGCAGCGTGGATTTACCTGCCCCCGTAGACCCCAACAAAAACGCGAACCCGCTTTTAGGAATCATGATATCTGCATGTTTTATTACAACGTTGTTGCCGTAAGCTTTGCTAACTCCGTTCAAGTAGATAAAGGGTGCATTCGACAACTTTTCTCCCCCCAAACCGCTGCCAAATCCGTATCAGACTGTGTTACTGTTTGTCTTTAAGATAAGTGGAAGAGTTACTCAAATTGGTCTGAACTCAGCTAAATATGCAGGCTTTTCTACATTTCCATTCTCCAAAGCTCACACTATACCCTCTATGCCTACAAGAAAAAGCCCTCATCTTAAGAAGAGGACTTTTTGGCTAAAATTTCCTTTACTTTATCTCTAATGCTTTCCGGCGTGAGCTTGTATTTTTCCATCAGTTCGTTGGGTGTTCCGGACTCTCCGAAGGTATCTTCGATCCCTACAAAACCCATGAGGCAGGGGCTGTTGGCTGCTGCCGCTTCCGCCACCGCTCCTCCGAGACCTCCGATGATCGAGTGTTCCTCTGCAGTAATGATGGCACCGGTTTTGGCAGCTTCTTTAACGGCTTCCACGTCCAGCGGTTTGATGGTGGACATGTCCCAGACCTGTATCGAGACGCCTTCTTCCCGGAGCATTTCTGCTGCATCTAATGCCAAAGACACCATGATTCCCGTAGCAATGACAGCGGCATCACTTCCATCTTTCAGCTTGGTTGCTTTGCCGATCTCAAACTGGTACTTATCGTCGTAGATCACCGGCACTCCAGGGCGTCCTAGCCTCAAGTAGACTGGACCTTGGTGCTTGTAGATTGCTTCCACCGCTTTTTCCGTCGAGACAGCATCTGCAGGAACTACAACGGTCATGTTGGGAATCGACCGCATGAGAGCAATGTCTTCAACGCTTTGATGGCTGCCTCCGTCTTCGCCGACGGTGATGCCGGCATGAGTAGCGCAGACCTTCACGTTGACCTTTGGATAGCAGATGGAGTTGCGGATCTGCTCGAAAGCCCTTCCTGTAGCAAAGATCGCAAATGTGCTGGCAAAAGCAACCTTGCCACAAAATGCCAGACCTGCTGCAGTTGCCATCATGTCTTGCTCAGCTATGCCCATCTGAAAGAATCTCTCAGGGAACTCTTTAGCAAAAAGCTCTGTCTTCGTCGATTTACTGAGGTCTGCATCTAAAACCACGATATTTTCATATCTACGCCCGAGCTCTAATAGAGCCTTTCCGTAGGCATCTCTTGTTGCTATTTTCTGCATCCTTATTTCCCCTCCCAAGTTCCGCCGAGGAGTTGAATAGCTTCCAGCGCTTGTTCGTAGCTTGGTGCTTTGCCGTGCCAATCGGCTACATGCTCCATGAACTTGACCCCTTTGCCCTTTACGGTGTGGGCAATGATCATTGTCGGCGCGTCTTTTTCCTGTTTGGCAGCTTTTACTGCCTCATCGATTGCCTGCAAATCGTGGCCGTCGATGTCGATTACGTGCCAGCCGAAGGCTTTGAAGCGGTTGGTGAAGTTGCCGTTGCCCATGACGTCTTCGATGCGCCCGTCGATCTGCAAGTGGTTATAGTCCAGAAAAGCTATGAGGTTGCCAAGTTGGTAGTGAGCTGCGGTCATGGCAGCTTCCCAAATCTGACCTTCTTCAGTTTCTCCATCACCGATAATGGTGTAGACCGTATAATCTTTGCGATCTAGCTTCCCAGCTAAAGCCATTCCGTTTGCAATGGAGAGACCTTGTCCTAAAGAACCTGTGGAAGCATCTACTCCGGGCACCTTAACGGCATCTGGGTGTCCCTGGAGTATGGAACCGAGCTTCCGCAGCTTCAAAAGCTCTTCTTTGGGGAAGAAGCCTTTAAGTGCCAAAACCGTGTAAAGAGCTGGCGCGCAGTGCCCTTTCGATAGCACAAACCTGTCGCGATCGGGATCGTCAGGGTTTGTCGGGTCTACATTCATAGCATGGAAGTAAAGATAGGTAAGAATATCAATACAGGAGAGGCTACCTCCTGGATGACCTGACTTCGCTTCTGCAAGGGATTTGATAATCCAAACCCTGGACTCTTTGGCTATCTCCTTGAGTTCTTCAAGTTTTTTATCGTCCATAGTTTACACCTCGATTTCACTCATTTGTACCTTTATTGGCTCTGAAACCTTCGCCTAAAACCTCGGTAGCTTCTCCAATAACGATAAATGCGTCTTTATCAATGGTCCGAACCAAGTCTTTTAAGGTCGCTATTTCGGAACGAGAACAGATTACATACAGTATGTTTTTATCTTTGCCGGAGTACATGCCTTTGCCGTAAAATCCGGTTACGCCTCTTTCCATTTTGGTCATGATAGCCTGAGCTATATCATCGGACTTGTCGGAGATAATGTAAGCTGCTCTGGCGTAATGCCAACCTTCCTGCATGAGATCGAGCAGCTTAGTAGCAACAAAAAGCGCTAAAGCGCTGTACATGGCCAGCTCTAAACTGAAGAAAAATCCTGCAATTACAATAACAATGGCATCTATCACAAGAAGTGTGGCACCTACAGAAAGTCCCAGAAACCTGTGGACAAGTACTGCCGCAAGGTCTGTACCTCCGGTTGTTCCACCGTTGGTTATGGCAATACCCAATCCGACTCCCATTATTATACCACCATACAGAGCTGCAAGGAGGGGATCTTGGGTAACTGGGCTCACGTACCTCTGCAAAATATCAACGGCAAAAGAGAGATAAATAGTGGCTACCAACGATCGCAGACCGAAGACAAATCCCAGTTTTTTTATGCCAAGTAAAAAGAGGGGAATGTTGATGAGCAGCATGACCAGTCCAACACTGAGACCTGACAAGTGGTAGACTACTGTTGCCAGTCCGCTAACTCCCCCTGGAGCGATTTTGTTGGGGATTAGAAAAAGCACAAGCGAAAGTGCCAGGACCGTAGTCCCTGCAAGCACCCCAAGCATGCGCATGATCTCTTTAAAAAGGCGAGAAGTCACTGCGTTGTCTCCCCCTTTGAGGTCCCGAACTTTTCTTTGAGGACCAAACGGACAAATCGAGGAAGGAGTATGCTCCTTTTGAGCCTTGAAGGTTCTCTGATGTAGCGGTACAGCCATTCCAGACCTTTTTTCTGCATCCAGAGCGGGGCTCTATCCACCCTTCCTGACAGAACATCAAAGCTTCCGCCTACACCAAGGGCTACGCGGCAGTTGAGTTCTTCGCGATTTCTGGTCAGCCAAAGTTCCTGCTTGGGAGCGCCCATCCCAACAAACAAAATATCTGGTCGCAATTTATTTATACCCTCTATGACGGAGAAATCATCATCGAAATAACCGTGGTGATAGCCTACCAGTTTAAGACCGGGGTGGAGATGCTTCACTCTTGCTGCCGCTTCTACTATCACATCAGGTTTCGCTCCGAGGAAGTACACCGACCAACCGGCATTTTCTGCCTCTGTGAGAAGGCGCTGCATGAGATCGATGCCGGTCACCCTGGTCTCCAGAGGCCTTTTTAACACCTTCGATGCCCATAAGAGGCTGGTTCCATCAGGAACGACTAGATCGGCATTTTTCAAAACCCTGCCGAACTCCGCATCGTCATGAGCTTTAACTAAAATCTCCGCGTTGGGAGTAAAGACCAGCGCGGGATTTTTTCTCTCCTCGGCAATAAACCTGCCAATTATTGCTAATGCGCCGGAAAAGTCCACAGCGTCAATGGGAATGTCCAGGAGTTCGATTTGCTTGGGTCTCGGCGTAGCTTCTGAACAGGGCCCAGGCTTTTTCTGCTCGTTGGATGAGTTCTGTTGCATTGCCACTCCTGATCCACTCCTCCTTCGGCATGGTCTCCGGGCTGTGCCAAGCAAAGCCCACTTCTCTGCAGAATTGCTCAACTTTAGGATCGTAGCTAATGCCAATGGCGGGGATGCCCATCTTTGCTGCAACAATTAGCGAGTGCAGCCTCATCCCCCAAAGAAAGTCGATATCAGCGAAATTCTCAAGATCCTGGGTTTTTTCCATTTTTATAGTATGAGCATCCTTCAGAAGTTTCTCCACTTCTAAGCATACCCTATGATCGTCTTTATGAAAAGCAAAGAGGCGCACGGTTGTTTCGTCTCCGAAAGACTCCAGCCACCTAATCTGCCTCACATCAAAACCTGCTTTGGGAGCGATGCCGATGACTCTCTTGGTCCCTTCTCCCGTCTTTCTTGTGGGGAATCCAGTGTAAGTCAAAGCGAGATCTGCCACGAGATCTGCTTCAAGCCCAAAGCTTGCGGCAAGGTCTTTTGATTTTTTGTCCCTCACGGAAATCTCGAGACCTTTTAAGGACCTCATCCCCAGGTCAACCAGGGGATAAATGGGCCCCTTCTTGAACGGACCTAGACCTTGGGCCATCAGGTAGACGCTAAGTCCCTTTGCTCTTGCCCAGCGAATTGCTGCAAGGTAGTACAGCAGGGAGCGGTTGCTGGTTACACTCTGCAAAAGGCCGCCTCCCCCTAAGAGCAGGATGTCGTAGGAACCTGGGTTCTTCCAGAAGTCTTTCCTGGAGATGGCCTTCAGCTCGTGGATTTTCTCGGTCTCTTTGGGATTTCCGCTGACCACCGTAAGATCGTGGTCCTGCAAATGCTCTTTGATCGCTGCAACTAGGAGTTCATCGCCAAAGTTGCCAAAACCGTAGTAGCCAAAGACTAGAACTTTACCCATGGTTCTCTACCCTTACTATCAGTCTAAGTAGCCCAAAAGCCACAAGTCCGAGAAGCATTCCGATGGCAAAACCCCATCCGGTGCGCACTACAGATACGAGAAATGGTGTGTGAGCGTGACTGAAGGTGTTGAGGACCGACGTTACACCTATGGAGCCTACAGTCAAAATCAAAGGCAAAAGCCACTTCAGTCTTCGGATCAGCACCGAAGAAGCAATAAACAATCCTAAGAACAAAGCGGGATGACCGATGAAAATCTCTTTAAGTCTCGGTCTGATCACAAAAAGGTCCTCCAAAAACACTCGGATTTTTGTTTCTAGCTCCAAGACCGGCAGCCCCCAGTCGTGGCCTGTCCTGCCAATATAGACAAAACCAGCAAAGAGAACAAGCACCAGAACAATGATGTGCCCCAGCCTCGGCGGCCAGAGAGAACTGAGAGTTGCCCTAATGTTGCTCTTAAAGCCTGCTGCCCCGAAAGCCCCCCTACTGATGCTCCTGATGGAGATCCACAAGGTCAAAAGGGGCGGAATGATGTGCATCAGCTTTACACCTAAAAACTGATCTATTTTAATCACAAAGCGCAGGTCGCAAAGGGCTGCTGAAAGCAGCATACTCCCAGCAGCGGTGTAAAAGAGTACCGTGCCCATGGTCTGCCAGAGTCTTGCTTTTCCTTCCCCTATCTGCTTGGCCACAAAACCAACGGCAAGTGTAGGGAAGATCACCGCTGCGCCGAAAGCCGTGATTTGTCTTGCCAGTATAGTGTACCCTTTTAGATAAACAGAAGCGACAGCGACGAGAGCAAAGAGACCAGAAAACAAAGAAGTGGTTTCCCTAAACTCTAGAAGCAGCATTAACCTAATACCGCAGATGACTACAGCAAGAAGCACTGGTAAGAAAATCAAGAACGAACTCTTAAAAAACGGCTTGGGCTCTGCCTGTCCTAATCTGTAGCCGTCATCTTTCAGGTTCTGCTCAAGACCTGCAAACCAAGCAAGGTTTTCCTCAAGACCTAGCTTGGGAAAGGGTCTCAAGTAGAGAACTCGAGCTCCGCGTTCTCGCACTGCCCTGAGGTATCTCTCCATGGCCACTTGCGGATCGATCTTCAGCATCTCTCCAGGGGTGATGCTGTGAACCCTGATCAGATTGTAGTTGGTTAGTCTGGCAAGATCCTTTTCGCCGTATTGATTGGCAAACTCGATAAATCCCCAAGGCGTATCGCCGAGGAGTTCTGCTGCACTTTTCAGATTGCCTGGATAGCCGAGGACTTCTTTCCCTTCAAAGATAACGAGGTTCCCCGCGCCATCCCACTGGTCTACTGCATATTTTAAACTTTCTGGTGTATGCACGTATGGATTTTGGATTCGCGCCACAACCTGCATTCCAAAGCGCTGGGCAAGATCAAGGGATGAGTAGTCAGGATAAAGTGCTTCGTCCCACAAAGAAACGGTAGGCTCTCTAAGGGCTTCTTTCCTTCGGTTTACATCAACAGGGTACTCCTCTTGGAACTCCCAAAGTCTCGCATCGTCGGCAAAAAACGGAACCCCTAGGGGACTCAGCCTTCCTGCGATCGGTCCAGAAGTGTCGTCAGCGATGTAAAGCTTCCGCGGGTCTGTCCCTTCCATTTCCGGGCTGGAAAACAGTAGGTAGAAACCGGGGTAGACCACCATCGATCTAGAGGCTACCGATTCCCAAAGTTTGACTTCAGAAATTGCCAGGTCGAAAGCGTCAAGATCTGCGACCTCTGCATATAGCGCCTCCAGGGGTATCCCCTTGTCTGCAGCATACTCTGCTAAGGACCTACTATCCAAGACCAGCTGCACGGTTCGGTCCGCTTGTTCGATACGTACCCTTTGATAGATGGCAAAAGCCGAACAGAGAAGTCCTATAACGACAATCCAAATCCATCCCTTTTTCATACAGCGCCCCCCGTTAGATAAGAGGACTGCCAAGCGGCAGTCCTTCGTGTTTTCTTACTCTAGTGCACCTTTTTGCAGAAGCTCTCTCTGCAGAGAAAGCACGTGTGAAATAATCTGATCTCGGACTTTTTCCTCGATCTTGCTGAAGTGAATGCCGACATCTACGTTGTACTTAGTGGCATCGGGATTGTGCAAAATTCGCACCACGTCCCCCCAAACGTAGACGCCTTCATTGTCTAGAGGCAACCACATTTCCAAATGGTCTCCTAACTTAAGACCGGATTTCTCCGAGACGGCAGCGAGAAGTCCACCTCCGCTCAGATCCTTGACAATTCCTTCCTGCTTTCCGGTTTCGTCTAGAGCCAGCTGCTTGTCAAGAATTGTCTTTTTCAGGTCTTCCTGTTTATGCGGATGACCGTAATTGAACGTGGCTTCAGGCAACACTCTAAAGTAAAACGGAATAAACACTTTCAATCTGAAGAAATCCCTGCGATTGCTCTTGGTAAAAGTCTCTGGCTTGGAGATCTTAACCATGCGGATGTTGCGCTCTAAGCGCTGCAGGACTTTGGATGTGAATCGGAAAGTGCCTGCTTCGGTGTTGAAGAACACCTCGATCTCTTCTCCCAAGCGCAAATACACAGGAACAGTACCATCTAGTGGTTCTGCAATAAAAATCGCATCATTGGTAATTTCTTCGATCCTGCTGGGATAGTATTCTCTTTTGGCGTCTCCAGATGTGGTTCTGCTCACCTGCACCCTTTGATTGACATCTAGCTTAATAGCCATTTTCTTCCTCCAGCTTAGAGATCTTTCGTTTTGTTTATTTCGTTTAGTTCTTTGTCCGTAAGGATTTTCTCTAGATTTACAAACAGAATCAACTGTTCATCTCTTTTTATTACGCCTTCCAAATAGCCGTTTTGGCTGCTGAGAATATCTGGAGTGCTCTGTATGTCTTCTTTCTTAACCCTGATCACTTCAGTTACTTCGTCTACAATCACTCCAAAGCGGGAACCTTTTAGATCGATGATGATAGTCCTACTCTGGGGAGTAATCTCATATTTGTCTTTCCGGAATCTTTTACTTAGATTGACGATCGGGTAAATCTGACCTCTAAGATGAATAATGCCTTCGAGAACGTCGGGAGCATCTGGCACCTTGGTGACTTTGTCGACGCCTCTAATCTCCTTTACCTGGTGAATATCTGCAGCAAACATTTCATCTTTGATTTTGAACACGACTACCTGAAGTTCATTCTGCGTGTTTTTTTCCAGAACCTTCACCTTTCGGTCACCCCCTTGGTATAAAAGTTTTCCACGGCAGTATTTTAATTCCTTCCTTTATTTGCTGACACTTGCAAAGACATACAGATAGCCATCTCTAGAAGACGCATCGTCAATAATTAGAGGAAATCCAAAAACTCCCAGATCTATTGAGTAGCTGGCCATTTGGCCAAGTCTGTTCATGAGATTCTGGTTGCTGCCATTTGTTGAAACCATTCTCTTGGGGCTCAGTGCCAAAACGCTGTTTTGTTCAACGGTAAAAACGCAATCGAGATAGAATTCTCTGCCATCTAGGGTTCCACTTATTCTTATACCATCATCTAGAAGATCTAATCGTATACTATGATATTGATCATCGATATAAAAGCGGTGGAGGTACTTGTCCAGCTCTGCTTGACTGATGGAAAGGGCCGCCCTTCCTTCGCTGTCCAAAATGTTCAGCCTGCCGTAAACGAGTAGGTCCCACATGGACACTTTCAGCTTGTCTACCTGCAGGAAAACTCTGGACAGGTTGATGTACTGCCCCTCAAGGTTAGAACCCTCGATGGTTAGATCCCTGATTTTCCCAAAAAACAACAGAAAAGCAGGGCTCGCTTTATGTTTGACGGACAAGCTGTCAAAACTGTACAGATTCACTGCAATAGCTTTGGTCAGCTGATCTGTGACTAGAACCGGTAAATAAAACGCGATGGTAAGCAGGAGTAAAACCAGTGTAAGGCTGGGCAGAAACCATCTACCCAGCTTCCTTTGTTTTTTCATTCTGATCCCTCTGCTACTTCATTCTCAAGTAAGCCTCGATAAAGTCTTGAATGGCACCGTCCATTACTGCGTCAACGTTGCCGGTTTCAAGTCCCGTCCGGTGGTCCTTGACCATAGTATAAGGGCAGAAAACGTACGAACGAATCTGGCTTCCCCACGTGTTTTCGGCTTTCTCGCCTCTTATAGCTTCCAGCTCCTCCTTCTGCTTCTGCAACTTGAGAGCTACAAGCTTCGACATCAGCATGTTCATGGCCGTTTCCTTGTTAGCGTGCTGGGATCTTTCGTTTTGACACTGGACCACTATCCCTGTGGGAATGTGGGTGATCCGTACTGCTGAGTCGGTTTTGTTTACGTGTTGTCCACCTGCACCTCCTGAGCGGTAGGTGTCAATCTCGAGATCTTTGGGATCGATCTCAATCTCGCCAGCATCGGAGATCTGGGGAATCACGTCTACAGAGCAGAAAGAGGTGTGCCTTCTGCCTGCAGAGTCAAAAGGAGATATCCTGACCAAGCGGTGCACCCCGGCCTCTGCCTTCAGGTAGCCGTAGGCGTAGGGTCCGGAAATGGAGATAGTTACCGATTTGATTCCCGCTTCGTCTCCGGGCTGGAAATCCAACACCTTAGCTGTATAGTCGTTGATTTCAGCCCAGCGCATGTACATGCGATACAACATGCTTCCCCAGTCCTGTGATTCGGTTCCGCCTGCTCCAGGGTGGATAGTCAAAAGAGCGTCAGAAGAATCGTAAGGACCGTTAAGGAGCATCTCCAACTCGTAGCGCTCGGCAAACTTCAACAGCCTTTCGCTTTCTGCAATCACATCGTTAAGGGTATCTCCATCTTCCTCGCTCACCGCAAGGTCCAAGAGGACTTTTAAGTCCTCCAAATCGCGAGCGAGCTTCTGCAGAGTATCCCTGCTCTCTTTCAGTTCGTTGAGCTCTTTAGTTTTCTTTTGGGCAAGTCTTTGGTCGGACCAGAAGTTAGGAGCCAAAACCTCCTGCTCTAAAGCGCTGATCCTTTCGTCTACTTTAGACCTTTCAAAGATACTCACCCATTGCTTTAACCTGTTTCTCTACCTGTTTAATTCTGTCTTTAACGACAGGAATCATTTCCAAATTCAAACCACGTTCACTCCTTATTTACCACAGCATTTCTTGTATTTCTTTCCGCTGCCGCAGGGGCACGGATCGTTGCGTCCTGGTTCTTTTTTGGCTTGCACCGGTGCCGCCTGTGCTTCCGCAGCGTTCCTGTTGCTCTGAAGTGCGCTGAGCTTGGCTTTTTCCCTAGCTTCTGCTCTCTTCACTTCTTCTTCGTTGGCTAGCCTGAGGTGGAAGAGAAGCCTAATAGTCTCCTCTTCGATTCTCATAAGCGTTGCTTCAAAGAGCCGTGAAGACTCCTTCTGATACTCGATGAGAGGATTCATCTGGCCATAGGCTCTTAGGCCGATGCCTTCTTTGAGGTCATCCATGTTATCCAAATGATCCATCCAGGCTTGATCGACGTTTCTAAGCGTAACTACGCGGGAGATCTCTTGGAACAAAGCCTTCCCGATCTCCTCTTCTCGCTGGGCCATGGCCTTTTTCACTTCGTCGGTAAACTGCTGGACGATATCTTCTAAAGCATCTCTTGTGGAAGAGTTTTTGTGGGACTGCTGCAGCTTGGCTGCAAGGTCCCTGACTCCCTGATCGTAAGTGCCGATGAGTTCCCTGAAGCTGCTGAGAATGGAATCCCACGGCCACTGGGCAACCTGCTCGGTGTCGACAGTAGCATACTCCACTAGGTTTTTAACGGTGTTTTCAATCATGCTGTCGATTGTCTGGCGCGACTGTCCTCCTAGGAGGAAGCCCCTTCTAAGGGAGTAGATGGCTTCCCTCTGCCTATTCAGCACCTGGTCGTACTCGAGAACGTTCTTACGGATATTGAAGTTCCACGCTTCGACGCGTTTTTGTGCCGACTCGATCTGGCGGCTAATGGCGTCGTGCTCGATGGGCATATCTTCGGTCCAGCCCAGCTTCTCCAAAAGACCTAGAGCCCGATCACCGCCGAATCTTCTCATGAGTTCATCCTCGAGGGAGATATAGAATCTGGAAGATCCAGGGTCACCCTGTCTACCTGCACGTCCTCTGAGCTGGTTGTCGATTCTGCGGCTTTCGTGCCTTTCCGTACCGATGATGTGGAGACCGCCCAGCTCAACAACTTTTTGGTGCTCAACTTCCAGTTCCTTTTTAGCTTCCCGGAGCATTTCCTCATACCGGCTCTGCAGCTCTTTAAGCTCATCAACGCTGATGCCTAAGCTGTTTGCCAAATTCTCGCTGGGAACCTTTTCGCTGGCGGCGCTGACCATCTCCGGCGAAAGACCTTCTTTTCTAAGCCTCTCTTTGACCAAGAAGTCGGGGTTTCCGCCAAGGATAATATCGGTACCGCGCCCAGCCATGTTGGTAGAGATGGTTACTGCACCGATTCGGCCTGCTTGGGCAACGATCTCTGCTTCCTGCTCGTGGTTCTTGGCGTTCAAGACTTTGTGTGGAATGCCTGCCCTTTTCAACAGTTCGGAAAGGAGCTCTGATCGCTCAATGGAGATAGTTCCCACCAGGACCGGCCTCTTTTTGGCATACATCTCTTTTATCTCTTCGATGACCGCTTTGTATTTGGCAACTTCGGTCTTGTAGATTACGTCGGGGTAATCGGTACGGATCATCGGTTTGTGCGTTGGGATTTCCACTACTCTGAGCCCGTAGATTTTCAGGAACTCCTCCGCTTCGGTCTTTGCGGTACCTGTCATACCTGCAAGCTTTTTGTACATGCGGAAGTAATTCTGGAAAGTGATGCTTGCCAAGGTCCTGTTCTCTGCAGCGACTTTTACGTTCTCCTTAGCCTCAATAGCCTGGTGCAGACCGTTGGAGTAGCGGCGCCCGGGCATGAGTCTCCCAGTGAATTCGTCGACGATAATTACCTCGCCGTCTTTCACAACATAATCTACGTCGCGCTTCATGATGAACTGGGCTCTTAGAGCTTGGTTCAGGTGGTGGGTAAGACCGATATTCTCAGGATCGTAGAGGTTTTCTACGCCCAGGATCTTCTCAACCTTCTCCACACCATTTTCGGTAATGGCCACGGTCTTGGCCTTTTCATCTATGGTGAAGTCCTCGTCGTGCTTCAGTCTGGGGACTATTGATGCAAACTTGCTGTACAGTTCTGTAGATTCCTCGCCGCTTCCGGAAATGATCAGCGGCGTTCTGGCTTCGTCAATGAGAATGCTGTCGACCTCGTCGATGATGGCATAGTGAAGGTCTCTCTGCACCATGTCCTCTGCGCGGAGGACCATGTTGTCTCTGAGATAGTCGAAGCCGTACTCGTTGTTGGTTCCGTAGGTTATATCACAAGCGTAGGCCTTTTTTCTCTCTTCGAAAGTCTGTCCGTGGAGAATACAGCCTACGGACATTCCTAAGAATCTGTAGATGGCACCCATCCAGTCGGCGTCTCTGCGGGCAAGATAGTCGTTGACGGTAACGACGTGGACGCCTTTACCCTCGAGAGCATTAAGATAGACCGGCATGGTGGCAGCCAGAGTCTTGCCTTCACCGGTTTTCATTTCGGAGATCTTTCCTTCGTGAAGAGCAATACCGCCCATGACCTGCTCGTCAAAGTGCCTCATTCCCAAAGTTCTCACTGATGCTTCTCTTACAACTGCAAACGCTTCAGGTAAAATGTCATCCAGGGTTTGACCATCTGCGAGGCGCTTTCTGAACTCCTCAGTTTTGGCCCGAAGCTCATCATCGCTCAGGCTCTTGAGTTCTGCTTCTCTAGCATTGACCAGTTTGGTGATCTCAGCTAACCGGGCCAGTTCCTTTTTTTCTGGGTCAAAAAGACTCTTGATAAACTTAATCAAGACAAATACCTCCCTGATTGTCAAACCTAAATACCCAACAACACCTTGTGATTTTCGGGAAAAACTCCCAGAGTATAACGACGTTAATATTATATCACAGAGGGAGTTGGATTCTCATCATATATATAGATGAAGTAATTCTCGTAGTGTTCAGATGTTGACCTGTGAAAAGGCCCCAAGAAGGTTTGCCTATAAAACAAAAAAAAGCCGGACTGCGTCCGGCCTTATCTATCTAACCAATCTCTGGTTCAATCAAACCATAGTTGCCATCTTTGCGCTTATAAACAACCTTAACCTCGTTATCTTCCGCATCAGTAAAGACAAAGAAATCATGTCCGAGGAGATCCATCTGCATGACTGCTTCTTCTACTGACATTGGTTTTATCACAAAGCGTTTGCGTCTAACAATTTTAATCTCCTGATGAGTATCGTCATAACCGTTGGGGACTTCTAGGAGCTTGCGGTTGATTTCGGAAATGGCGTCTCTGGTTTCCTGTCTGTTTTTGTTTCTAATTCTGGTCTTATACTTTCTAATCTGTCTTTCAAGTTTTTCTATTACGCCATCGATGGATTCATACATGTCGGCTGTTCTTTCTTCTCCGCGCATAGTCATAGCGCCGAGATCGATGGTGACTTCGGTAACATGCATGCTCCGCTCAACACTCAAGACAGCGGTGCAATCGATGTTGTCTTTGCCAAAGCCTTGTAAGTACCTCTCTAGCCGACCCACCCTCTTTTCAACGTAGCTTCTCAATGCATCTGTAATTCCGATGTTTTTTCCCAGAACAGCGATCTTCATCCGCATTACTCCCTTCACAGGAAAATGGGTACTACTTCATATTCTTGTGTCTATTTATTTATTACCCAGGACTTGGCTTTTTAAACACCAAAAAAGAGGTTGCTGAGCAACCTCTTTATAGACACTGTTATGCTTTTTGAACATTGGCAGCCTGCGGTCCGCGAGCGCCTTCAACGATTTCAAATTCGACTTCTTGTCCCTCTTCTAGTGTCTTGTACCCATCTCCCACGATTGCTGTGTAGTGCACGAAAACATCTGCACCGCCGCCAGCTGGCTCAATAAACCCAAAACCCTTCTCGTTGCTAAACCATTTTACTTTTCCTAACATTTTTTCGAGAAAACCTCCTAGTTACTTGGAAACCCAAGAAAAACAATTTCATTACTAGCGTATATCATATGTTATATTCTGTCAACCGAAGGCGACATCACTAGATAACTCCACAAAATGCACCGGCATCCGCCTTTTCGGTCTTAAACCGTCAAAAATAAGCTGCAGACTTTATTTTTTGTCATCAACAAACTTAGGAATAGACTTGTGGTAACTAGAAGGTCTGTTGTAGGCTTTGACCGCATCATTCCTTGTCTCCAGCACTTTGAGCTGACTGAGGGCGTGAGCTTTCTTCTGCTCAACTACGTTTGCGGTCTTCTTCTGAAGTTCCAAACACTCCAGAACTAGGGTTTGGATTTCTTTGTCCAGCTCTTCCAGCTTCCTGCTCTGTATCTCTTGGCCTGCTATCAGCTCCCCGATTAGTATGTCCAACTTATCGATTTTTTCACTCACAGTTTTAAAATTTTCTGCGAGGCTGTTGAACTCGGCCCACTTGTCTTCAAGTGCTGCCTGCAACTCTTTGCTGCACAGCTCGACGATTTCTTTTAAAAGATCTCTTTTTTCAGCCAAGAGCACGGAGGTTTTTTTTACTAGATCATCCATTGGAACCCTGCCCCGTCTTCATTGCCTCCTGCCAGGTCTCTCTGAGGTTGGAAATCAGATCCACAACCTCGCCGATGATGGCAGAGTCTTTCTTAATATTAGCTTCGACCAATCTCCGCTTCATATAGTCGTAAAGGGCTAAAAGGCTCTCTCCTATCTCGCCACCTTTTTCGGTGTCTACGGCATAGGAAAGCTCATCCAGAATGTCCTGGACTTTGAGAAGATTGGTGTGCGCAATATCCATCTTCTTTCCTTCAATGGCACTGGATGCCAGTTTGCAGCACTTAATTGCTTCGTCATACAGGAGGCTTACAAGTTCTGCGGGGCTTGATGTTTCGATTTTTGTCTTTTTGTAGATCGCGTATGGATCATAGGCTTTCACTTAAAATCCCCCATTTTCGCACAGTTATTTCTGGTTAGTCATCAGCGTAAGCTGTGTGGCCAACCAATCGCCTTGAGAATACAGACTTGCAAGCGCTGAATCCAACGCAGTGTACTGCCTGATAAGGCTTTCTTTTCTCATTTCTAACCTTGCTTCCAAGCGCTCAATGCTCTTGTTAGCGTCCTTAATGCGATCCGCCAGGTAGTTGATCTTGCCGTCGATGATTCCCTGGGAAGTGGTGTAACCCTTGATGAATTCCTGCAACCTAGCTGTAAGCCCGGTTTCCGGCTTGGTGAACAGTTCCTTCACCTGGTCTGGCTTTTCGGTCAGGACTTCTCTCAGCTTGCTTTCATCGAGGGTCATGTTCCCAGATCTGTCGATCTGAATGCCGACCTGAGACAGCATTTTTATACTGTCTTCGGGCAGACCTTCGACCACACCTGTCACCATAGACCTCAATCTAGATTTCAGATTGCTGATGGTGCTGTCGCCAAAGAGCTTGCCGGTGTTATTGCTCTCACCGTCTGCGCCTTTGGTGAACGAGGTATGTGTATCAAAGTATGCCTGGACTTTCTTATATTCATCAACGAATGCCTTGACTTTGGCGATTATGGAATCTACATCGGCGGCAACGCTCAGATTCACAGCTTCATTGGTCTCTTTTTTCAGCGTCAGCTTGAGACCTTCCACGGCATCGTCGATGACGTTCTTATCTCTTGCAATGGTAATGCCGTTTAGCTCGATTATGGAACCCTGGCGTTCCTGGAGGATATTTGTCTTGTAGCCTTCGCCCTCTTCTTTCAAGAGACCGATCTGCTTCAAGAAAGCGTTCTCCTCTTCACCTTCAAAAAACTTGATTTCTTCGTTGGTGTTTTTGGCCTCAAGGACCAGTCTGCCGTCTACTACCGTCGCTACAACGCCGATGTCTTCTGTTTTGTTGATAGCTTTGGCTACATCCAGCAGGGTCCGCGGTTCTTCGGTCTCTTCCAACACAACGACTTTGCCGTTGATGCTGATTCTAATCTCCCCTTGAAGAAGCTCTTCCGCATCTTCCGGATCGACTTTTTCAGACATGGCAATTTCAGCCTTGGCCAGCTGAATCACCTTAACCTTGTAATTGCCCTGCACAACATTGGCATTGGCTGTTGCGGTTACCACAGCTTCGTCTGCTGATGTAACCTTCATCTTATCGAAATCCGACTGGAGTTTTAGACCGTTGAGGGAATTGCTCAGAGCAGAAAGCCTTGTGTTGAGTTCCCTCCACAGGCTCTGCATCGACGTGTATTCGCCTCGTTTGGTTTCATACCGCGTAATGGGGATCCTTTCGATCTCCATCATCTGGTCAATTATGGAAGTGAGATCAAGACCTGATCCTACGCCGAGAAGATTCATTCTGGCACCTCCTATACTTTCTCATCAAAAATCAAACCGATAAACTCTTGGAACTTGGCTGCGATCTTCAACATATCTTCAGGAGGTATTTGCTTTATTACTTCGCCTGTTGATCTGTCGACGATTTCTACATATACTCTGTCGAGATCCTCATGTACCTGGAATCTGATACCTTTGTTGAACGCCTCTGCCAGAGTGTCCAGTCCGTCTGCAACCTGAATCGACTGATCAAGTTTGGACTCTTCTTGCTTCTGAGCGTCCACAGGTTTTTCGCTTTGTTCGGGAACCAGCTTCTTGTCAAAAGTCTTCTCTACAGATTTTTGCAGCGTGTGATCTATACTTACTCTCTCAAGTTCGATTCCCATCTCTGTCACCTCCGAAACACCTAGAGTCTGAAGCCTAATAAATAAATCGTGTGATTAAGATGTTTTTAAATAGGTATATGTAACCAATTTACTGAATAAAGGCACACAAGCCGCTTTTAAGCAAAAGCGGCTTAACTCCTACACTAGAAAGTCCACAAGCGAAGGCTGAATAATTTTGGCACCAACTTTCAAAGCCATAGTGTGGACGTTTGCAGCTGCCATCAGTTCAATGCTAGCTTTGGCTACATCTACATAGTAGGTCTCGGACAAAAGGTTGTTGAGGTTGATTTTCTGCTCTTCCAGGCGCTCTTTAATTAGGGACATACCCTGAGACTTAGTGCCGATAAATGCCTGCCTCTGCAGAAGGCTTTCGATAGCTTTATCGAAGCCGCCGATGTGAGGATCCAGATCATCGCCGTTTTTCAAAGCATCTGAAGCTTTGATCAGCATCGCAAAGATGCCGTCGTCTCCTGGGGTGTCAGCTTTGCCGAAGATCTCGATACCCGGTACGCTAATGGTTTCAGAGATCCCTGGAGCTATCTCCACCATGATCTGTTTGCTGTCGCCGTTGTAGGTTATTGTACGAGTGCTCTTGTCGTAAGTAAATGGTTTTTCTAGAGTCTTCTGACCTGCAAAAATGTGGCGTCCACCGATGTTCGAGTTAGCGATGCTCACCAGATGTTCGAGGAGCTCGTCCACCTCTGTGGCAATGATGTTTCTTTCAGCATCGGCATTTGTGCCGTTTGCTCCTCTGACCAAGAGCTCTTTCGCCCTGTGGAGAACAGAGGTAGCTTCTGCTAAAGCACTGTCTGCTAGATCCAGCCAGCTAGCGCCTTTTTCTGCGTTGCTGATGAACTGTTCAGCTTCATTAATCGACCGTTTGGTTCTAAGGACAGTACCTACTGCGGCCGGATCATCTGAAGGTAGAAGAATGGACTTGCCTGTGCTCAGCTGTTCCTGGACTCTCGAGAGCCTTTTATAGTTGTTGTTGATATTGTTTATTAAATTATCGATAACTGAGGTTTGTGTTACTCTCATCTAGCTTCTACCTCCCTACTACGCCCATGCGGGAAATAATGATCTCTAAGGCTTCATCGATGGTGGAGATCATTCTTGCCGCAGCACTATAGGCGTGCTGATACTTGATCATGTTCGCCATCTCTTCGTCTAGGGACACTGCGGAGTACTGATCCTGTTCTCCGTACAAATGCTGAACCAACGACGATTGGTTTTCTACGTTTCTTGTTGCTTCCAGGCCCATGACGCCGAGTCTGGAGATCATTCCATCGTAAAAACCGTTTAAAGTTACGGTATTCCCCTCTAAGATCGGACTGGTGAAAACGTTGGCAATAGCTAGGGCGTTGTCGCCGTTTCCCGGAGATGCCGGGTCCACCGAAGCAGCAATATTGCTGGGGTCGGCCATGATGTTGTCCATAACCTTGATGGTCATGGCATCGGTTCCTTCGAAGAAGTTCAAGCCGGTGCTGGAGTTCAGACCATAGCCACTTCGATGCAACTTGTTGGTCTCGTCGATGATGGTCCGTGCTAGCTTATCCAAATCTCCGATTACCGACACTAGTATCTCGTCCCTGGTTTCCAAAAGCGCAGCAATGCTGCCGTTTGTGATTCGTACAGGTGCCTGACCTTTGGACCAGACCAGTTTGGTGAGATCTCCCGGTGATGTAGGCTCAATGATATCGATCTTATTTACAAGATCGTGCTCTACTAAGGTGCTTCCGCTGATCTGCACCGTTACCGTCTTCTGCCGTCCCTCGAGTACAGTGATGTTTGCAATCTGTGCCATTTCTCTCAGGATTTGGTCCTGTCTGTCTAGTAGGTCATTAGGAGCCTGCCCTGTAGTATCTACCCTGGCAATCTGCCTGTTGATTCTAGCTAGCTCTTCAGCAAGCCTATTGAGTTTCTGAGCTTCAATGGCGACGCTCTGATCGATGTCCTTCTGTAGCGCCGTCAGTTGATTGCGGGTTTGCTGGAAGGCAAATGACAGTTCAGCTGCGCTTTGCGCAACCGGGGCTCTGTGACCCATATCTTCAGCTTCTCCTGCCAGTCTCTGCCAAGCCTCCCAATAGCGGCTGATGCTGTTGGATAGACCTGTGTCCGAAGGCTCGTTAAAGATCAACTCTATCTGCCAAACGTTACGCTGTTTGGTTTCCCAATACCCAAGAGTTTGGGTTTCTTTTTGAATCTGGGTTTCGACGAACTTGTTGCGCATTCTTTGAACTTCGGCAACTTCAACACCACTACCGAGCTGACCAACCCTTCCTGCACTCATTCCAGGAGCAGGAAAAGGAGTTGCAGCACGCATCTGCACTACCTGCCTGGAGTAGCCAGGTGTGTTGGCGTTGGCGATGTTATGAGCTGTTACGTCCAATCCCAGTCTTTGTGCTTGCAGCGAACTGCGCAGAATTTCTAAACCAAAAAAGGAAGATCCCACGGTAATTCCCCCTAAACCTAGCTTAGACCTGTCTGTCTATAATGGAGTGTTTTTTTGCATCTTTGCTCCTACGTCCCTTTTCGTCATAACTACCTGTTTCGGGTTTTTTGCCCAAAATGGTTTCCAGGCTGAAGTTGATTACAGCCAAGCTGCGGCGGAGCAGGAAAGTGTTTTTTTCGTTGAGCTCTTTAAGGGTCTCTACGTGTTCTTTGAGAATGGAGTTTTCCCTAGCTAGCTCGGGAACGAAAGCTCTCACTTCTTCCGGCTCTTCATTTAAAAGTGCAAGAAGACCGGATAGGTTAAAATCTTTGATGTCAACTCTGTACCATGTGGCCAAAGCCTTAATAACCTTTTCCAGTCTGTCTTCCCACTTTGCCACTTCTTCTAATACGGCCTGGTCCCATCTTGTTAGTTCTTCAAGCTTCTCGATATCTCTATTCTGAATCGCTTCTAACTTGAGTTTTGCGTTTTCAATTAACTTTTCGTGCAGTGTGATTTGAGCTGCAACAACCATCTGTTTTTCCTGGAGCAGACCGCAAATGGTCTCCAGCTCAGTTTGAGATCTCTGCATTAGGTAAACCTCCAATTACCAAAAAAAGAGAAAAGTTGCTAGGTGGCAACCTTCTCTTTTCTACTTATCTAGCACCAAACAAATGTTTTATTATGCTGTCAGCAATATCCTCTAGTTCGGGTTGATAAGTACCAGCCTGGATTTCAGCTTTTAATCTTGCCAGTTTTTCTTCTCTTTCGGATTGGCTGGATTTGGCAAGTTCTTTTGCTTCTTTAGAAAGGATAACCTCATCGGTTTTTTTGCTCTTTGAGGCTTCTTCACCTAGCTCAGCCTTTTTATTGCTTTTTTCTATAGCTTCCTGCTGCGCCTTGTAAAGTTGAGCAGCATTACCTATATTCGTGTTGTTGATCTTCATAGGTCTACTCCACCTTTACGGTCTTATTCATTATATAGATCGCGAGATTGCGCTATATATAAAACCGTGATATCAACCAGTATTGGACGCTATACCCGAATATCCTTAAATACCTCTCTCATGCTCTTCCTTTCGCCTCTTTAAGAACCGCACTTTTGAGGGGATTTTGTCGTTATCATCCTTTTTCGAGGAAGTTCTGAGCTTTTCAGTAAGTTCCGACTGGCATTGGGCACAAATCCTGCCTTCCAAAATCGGTTTATCGCATCGTTCGCACCTGACCTGAGGCCCGGCGAGCTTTGTGATGCTGCCTGACAGTCTCCCTGCTTTGATGAACTGCAGAATCAGCTGCCGGCTAACACCAGTAGCTTCCGAGATTTGCTCTACGGTAACTCCTGCGTTTTTTTGCAGATACTCTTTGACGATCTCGAACTGTTCGTTTTCGTACTTTAAGCAACGCTCACAAACACGAAAACCCACGTCAATAAAGAGACTGCCGCACTGTGGGCAATTTTTGACTTTCAAAGCCCTCCCCTCCTTGTCTATTCGATCTTTAGACCTTCGAACTCTAGTTTCCCTTCGTTGTTGACGTAAAGCTTTACGTCGCGATAACTCCGAGAAAAGGTATAGCGCCTCATGTTAATAGAGACCTGTACGTTGAAGAATACCTCTCTAGCAGTTAAAACACCTTTTTTTACGATAGTTATTTCTGTCTTGGCCCCTGCAGGTGATCCGATGGTTCCAGCTGTGATGTCTCCTTCAAAGACCACCATCGAACCTCCTCTGAAGAAGCTTTCCTTGCCAAATATAATACCCTTTCCTGCCACGATGTTGCTGTAGTAGCACCCTCTGAGTACATTTACCGTGCCTGTAGCTTCGATCTGACAGTTTTGTGCATAGGGCAGCACGATGTTGGAGTAGGTGTGCCGGCTTCTTACCTCCAGTTCTCTGGTAATATACACCAGTTTCCTGACCATTTCGTTCAGCTCGTTCACGTCCTCGATCTTTCTCGGTCCATGACCGAGGAGTGTGTCAGCAAGTTCCTGATTGATCTCTTGCAGCGTCTCCTGAAGGTCGTCTTCTGGATCAATGAAAACATCCTGCAGTCTTTTGACAACAAGGGGAAGCTCCCCGAACTTCAAATCGATGACCTGACGCACAAACTGCCCGTCGCTTTGCACAATGTTTCTGAGGGCACTTGCGACTTTTACCTGATTCACCGCAGCCACAACTTTTCTCAGCGTATGGGCAATCTGAGCATAGAGTTTGATAAGCTCTGGGTAGGGAGTTTGGCTGGATGCTGCAATAATCGTACTGCAGATGGCATTGCCTCCGATCACCAGATCGGCGCGACTGCGAACACTGGCTTTAGAAACGGTTCCCTGGATGTTTATACTGCCACCTGAGCTAACTTCGAAGTTAGGTTCCACGTTGCCTTTAATCAGAACATCTCCTGTAAAAGCCACGTTTCCCTGCTTAAGGTCTACATCGCCTTCTACTACAAAGATCGGCTCAACGGAAATCTGATACCGCTGACAGATAGGACGACCTGACTTAGCAGCGTAAACGTATTTGGAATCAGGAGAAAGCATTGCGCCTTTTCCTACAGTTACTTCGATTTCTCGAGGTTCCTTCACTGGAATCTCTTCACCGGTAACCTTAATCCCTGGCTCGCCGGGCTTTCCCGGAATTACTTCTGCAAGCAAATCGCCTTCATTGACCGCAGGGATGAAAAAGCGCTGGCGGAAATCGACTCTGACTTCGTCTTCTTGAGCGAGAATTCTTTCGGTCTCAAATCTCACCTTGAAATCGATTCTGGCATCTTGAGGTAGAATAGGTGGTTTCCCCTTGGCTACAACAACGGGATTTCCGTCTTGCGTTTCAACGAAATAATCTATGTTCTGTTCAATCAACCCGTAGGTGATACCCCTGTTTTGGAGAAACTCGAGCACTTCTTTTTTGGTGAAGCGCTGGGGGTTCTTTGTGTGCTTCAGCTCGGCTTCCAAACTTAGCCTTACTGTGTGCGGACTATCTCTCAGACCGTACTCAAAGCCGTCTTCTAGTTCAGCCCTAAGCTCAGCCTCAAGTCCGTTTTGTGATACTTGCAACAGCAAAGCTCTGCTGGGCTCTTTATGGGGTACAACAACTTCCAACTGTTGACCTTCATATAAAGAGATAGGTTTATTTACCTGCACTCCGTCAACATACATACGTAGAGTTTGGCCTGGCACTAGAACAGCAGGGTTGCCCAAGCCAAGAGGCTCCAAAATATACATCTGTCCATCCGAGACGTAAATAAGGCCATTTCGGTTTGCTCCCTCTTCGGCTTCTGGCTTAAGCCAGTTAACACTCACGGCAAACCGCCGTTCTTCCATGATGTCTGTCCTCTGTTCTCTCAAGGCCACTCACCTCGACATTTACATATTTCTTGGTGCAAATTCCTATACCTTCCTGGCTGAAATAACTGGGACTAAAGACGCATTTATATAAAAACAAACAAGTACTGCAGTGAATCTAAAAGGCGGGCGTTTTTCCAGCGGAGGTCAACCACCAGGGTGTGGGGATGGGGTTCTTCAACTAGAGGTACCCGCAGGTGCCACGCAACCCCAGAAGACAAACCTCCGTCTTCCTTCTGCAAAACCCAGTCGGTTTTTCCCCCAAGCATGTAAAAACGACTGGCAGCGATCGCCGGAACAAGGTCCGGAGGGATTTCTATTTCATCAGTGAAAACAACAAAGGCATTTCTGGCAATACGCTTCGGCGGTGGCAGCTTGTCCAAGCACCGAAGGCACACTGAAATGGCACGAAGCCCCCGCGGCTTGTTGCAGAGAAGGCATCTTTGGCCGGCGAGCGTTTCCCTGAGCAGTTTCAGCACAGAATTTCCCCTCTTTCCCTGGCCATCTCGTTCAAAGCAATGATCTCTGCTTTCGCGTCTTTCATGGGTTTATTAGGTTTTTTTGCCAGAAACACCACGTCTCCGGTGGGACATGCAACTGTTCTTCCCGCTCTACCTGCTATTTGAACCAAGACTTCTCTAGTATAGATGATGTCGCAGTTGGCGTTGTGCACAATGACAGTGACGCCACTTACGGTAATCCCTCGTTCTAAGACTGAAGTGCTTACCAGAACGTCAGTAGTTCCATCTTTTAACCACTGAATCAGCTGGTCTCGGTTCTCGGTTTCAGAAGAGATGCCGAAAACCTTCCAGTCCGGTTTACACCTTTTTACCCTCTCCACCATCGCAGAGACATTCTTTTTGTAAGGCACAAACACCAATAGGGGAGGTTTGACACCTTCGAGGGCCTTCTCCAAAGAAGCCGAGCTGAAACGCGGCACGGGAAGGGCTCTCTTGTGATGCCTTGCGGGAATAAAGACTACTTCGCTCTTTTTGAACTCCTTCAGCATCTCATCGGTGGGAGTTGCTGTCATGTATACTATGGGTCCCCTGGATGCCCTCTTTACCGCCCTTACTAAAAGGTCGTTGCCTTTATAGGGAAAAGCATCCCCCTCATCTATAATCGCGAGATCGAAAGACTTGTAAAATCTGATCACCTGGTGGGTGGTTGCGGCCACGAGCCTTTGATCGGTGTACTTCTCCGGGCTTTTGCCGTAGAGAATCACGCAGTCGACTTCGGGAAAATATTCCCGAAGTCTTTCGCCCACTTCCCTTGCAACATCGCGCCTAGGCACCGTGTACAAAACTCTCTTCCCGCAGTTCAGTGCATCTGCGATTAAAAGCGATGCTACTTCCGTTTTCCCCGCTCCACAAGCAGCGTGAAGCAAGAGCTTTCTGCTTCCTTTAGCTAATGCCTGCCTCAACGCATCTCCTGCGCTTTTCTGGCCCGGAGTCAGATCAAAGGGGATCTGGGGCTTTAGCTCTCTTGCGAAGTACTCGGGAACCCCTGGGCTCTGCCAGAGGTAAAGCCTACAACCTCTAATTGGCCCTAACATATAGCAATCCCTGCAAACTAAACAGTTCGTTTTCCCGCACTCCGGACACTGGTGAGTGTCGATGTTGCCCGAACCGCAGCGAACGCACCGCCACCGGATCCTGGAGATCCCGGGCTTAATAATGTCGCTCGGGTACACTCCTGTCTCGGATCTGTAGGGCCGCCAGATACCCTGTGGAGGAGTTTGGGGAAGTTTTGGCTGTGCAGCTCTGTGATAAACAAAACTGCGTGCCATGTGCGGTAAAAACCTATAGGCTTTCTGCAGAAAGACCGCTTTTTTGTAGTTGAAAGGTCCTGCTATCTGATAGGTTCCTAAAGGCAGATTCTCCAAAGGGAAAACAAACCTCCAATCTTTCTGATCGGAGGTTTTGTACAGATACAACTTCACAGAACTTTCATCTCCATTCGTCGGGTGAAAGCTCTAGGTGTGCTTCTTTTTTTAGTTGGAACTTACTGCCATTCTTATGCGTTCGGCCAAATAGCTGTATCTTTGGGCAGT
This sequence comes from Clostridia bacterium DTU065, assembly GCA_001512545.1. Taxonomy (GTDB): domain Bacteria; phylum Bacillota; class DTU065; order DTU065; family DTU065; genus DTU065. The sequence continues at coordinate 39,420 of LFSI01000088.1, forward strand.
GTTATTGTTCTTGATCCCCAAGAACAGAGCTTGCTTGCTGCCCACCAAAACCACCAGACGCTTGGCTCTGGTAATGCCGGTATAGAGGAGGTTTCTCTGCAGGAGCACGTAGTGCTGGGTTGTTACGGGCATCACCACTACGGGATACTCGCTTCCCTGGCTTTTGTGCACTGAGATAGCGTAGGCCAGAGTCAGCTCATCCAGTTCATCTTCCTCGTAGCGTACGTAGCGGTCACCGGTTTCGTCGGTAAACAGCACATCAACAACCTTGTCCTCAGGATCGATCCGGTAGATTTTTCCAATATCTCCGTTATAAACATCCTTTTGGTAGTTGTTCTTGATCTGCATGACTTTGTCCTGCTCGCGGTATAGCCTGTGGCCTATTTGGATTTCGTTCTTTTTACCGCTGGGGTTCAAGCGCTTCTGGAGCAGCTTGTTCAGGTTGTCGACACCTGTTTCGCTCTTGCGCATAGGCGTGAGCACCTGTATGGTATCGAAGTCGATGGTCATATTGTAACGTTTTCTCACATACTTAGGTAGCCTGTCCGCTACCAGTTCCACGATCAGACTGGAGATCTCTTCAGGCGCTTTCCGCTCCATGAAAACAAAATCGCCGTTGTTGTCGATTTCGGGGAAGTACCCCTCGTTGATTCTATGAGCATTAAGGACAATCTGCGACTGGTTTTTCTGCCTGAAAACTTTGGTCAGCTTTACCACCGGGATCTTCCCCGAGTCGATGATATCACGAAGAACGTTTCCCGGTCCTACTGCCGGAAGCTGATCACAGTCACCGATAAATAGCAGTCTGGTGTTTTCATCTACCGCTCGAAGGAGGTTATCCATCAACCAGATATCTACCATGGAAAACTCGTCGAGAACCAGCGCATCTGCTCTGAGCTTGTTTGATTCGTTTCTTTGGAAACCCATGCCTGTTGGCCCGAAACCGTACTCAAGAAGTCTGTGGATAGTCTTGGCAGGATGCCCCGTGGCTTCGGCAAGCCTCTTGGCAGCTCGCCCTGTAGGCGAAGCCAGTAAAACTTTAAAACCTGCCTTTTCCCATTGGTCCAGAATGACTTTGGTAATGGTGGTCTTACCTGTACCTGGGCCACCGGTAATCACCAAAAGCTTTTCCTGCATGGCTTTTTTGACAGCTTCTTTCTGCTCCGGCGCCAATTCAAACTCGGATTCTATCTGAAGATCGTCAAAAGGCAAAGTTGCCACTTGCTTGGCTAGAAGGACCAAAGCCTTAGCTACCCTCTGTTCAGCTTCGTAGAGGCTTGGAAGGTAGCACTTTGAATCTTCCACAATCAGCTGGCGGGCAGCGGCTAGCTGCTCAATTAAGCTTTCAGGAATCTCGAGACCAAGAAGTTTTTTTGCTTCTTCCAGAAGTTCATCCTTGGGCAGATAGGTGTGTCCCTGTTCCACTGCTTGTCCTAAGGCGTATTTCAGCCCTGCTCTCAAGCGGTTGGGATCGTCTTCTCTGAGCCCTAGACTGAGCGCGATCTTATCTGCGGTCTTGAAACCCACACCAAAGATGTCTTCAGCCAGCCTGTAGGGGTTTTCTTTGACCACATCAACCGAGTCTTTCCCGTACGCTTTATAGATCTTCATCGAAAGCAATGGGGTAATGCCGTTGCTCTGAAGGAAGACCATAACATCCTGAATATCCTTTTGTGCTTGAAATGCGCTGGCTATTACCTCCGCCTTTTTCTCACCGATACCGTCGACTTCAGTGAGCCGGTGGGGAGTCTCCTCGATGACCTTAAGTGTTTCCATTCCGAACGCATCCACCAGTTTCTTGGCGGTAGCCGGTCCCACACCTTTGATCAATCCCGACCCCAGGTATTTTTCGATACCAACCAGCGTGGACGGAGTGATGGGCAGAGCGCTTTCCACGCTAAACTGCAACCCGTACACGTTGTGCCTTACCCACTCTCCCGTAAGCCTAAGCTCTTCCCCGGCAGTGATCTGCGCAAGATTACCTACGCACGTGTAGATGTCATCTGTTCCAACCTTGAATTTAAAAACTGTGTAGAAGTTGTCCTCGTTGCGATAGGTAATTCTTTCCACAGTTCCCTCGATAGTGGTCACAAGCCTCACCTCCTGCACCGGTGACTGATAAATGAAGGCGGCCTAAGCCGCCTTGTTTGTAGCCGATTCTAGCTTTCTCCTGTTGCTACAGCTCGATATATCACTTCTTCTTCCATCGCGTTTTTCCTCTTTATACCGCTTTCATGTTTCAGTATATCAGAATATGCGTACTCTTGAGAACCCAATCTTTCACTTAACTGTTCTACCCTCTGATAGGCTAAAGGATTTCTTGGCTCCAACTCTAACCAGGTTCTAGCCATATCCAATGCCGAATTGATTTCCCCCATGCGCTCCAGATAATCAGTAACGATGCGGTACCCATCTGGGGTGTTTTGGAGCCTTGCGCGCAACATGAAGTGGTGTCTGGCCTTTTCCACCTCACCAATACCTTCGTAGCACTTAGCCACTGCATTGTGCGCATAGGAGTCTCTAGGGTTGAGTTCTAGCGCCCTCATTCCCGTCTCCAGACCCTTTTTGTACTGCATGGTTTCGGCATATTCCTGAGAGAGTAGAGACCACGGCAAGTAGTTCTCGGGGTCCAGTCCCACCGCTAGTTTGCAGATGTCTATTACCAAGTCGTGGCTGACGTTTATCCGCCGACCGTTTCTGATCTGCCTGAGGCGCATCGCCGTAGACAGGCAGTTTCTTTTCAACTTGGCTTTGCCGTAAGTGTTGTCCTCGCTTGTCTGGCTGAGAAGTCGGAGGCTGTGAACTAAATGGTAGATTCCCTCCCGGATCACTACCGGATCGTCGCTGTATTCGAGCAGCGCCTCACCTAACCAGTAGTGGAGGTCTCCTTCATCGGTAACTTCCAGCTGGCTTAGTAGTGCCGTCTGCAGCGCATCAACAGATTCTTGTTCGCCGTACACCAATTAAACATCCCTCCCTTAGGTGTTATCGTGAAAAGGCAATTAAAAAGATCTTTATTTCCTGCCGTGCCAGATGCGGCTATGAGTTATTCTCTCCTTCACTCTTACAATGTATGCGTGAAGTACCAAACCTGGCGATATAAATCCTTGGATCTAGATGGCAAATCGCAGGACTTTTGGTTCATCTACCTCTGGTCCCTAATTAGAAATGGGGACAAAAAAAAGCCAGCGGTAGCTGCTGGCATGTTTTCAGGTATATAGATTGTCGGTTTTAAGGAGTGTTCAGTCTGCAAAAAGCTCCGAAAGAGTCACAAAAACGTAGCCTCGTTCTTTCAAGGTTGTGATGAGTTCGGGTAGCATCTGAGCTGTCTGCCATGTGTCGTGTAGGAGCACCACAGAGCCGTCTGAGGCCTGCTCCAAGACCCTGCTGATGATAACGTCAACTCCTGGACTTGCCCAATCTTCAGGATTGAGACTCCAAAGCACTACCTTCATATCATTCTCGGCTGCTATCTCTAAGACCAAATCGTTGTAGCTGCCGTAGGGAGGTCGTAGATAAACCGGTTTTTTGCCAGAGTATTTCTGTACGGCGTAGTTGGTTTTTTTCAGCTGTGATGCGATCTCTTCTGCTGTCAAGCTGGTAAGGTGGGGATGGTCGTAGCTGTGGTTGCCTACCTCATGGCCTTTTTCGTTCATGGTGGTAAAGATGTCGTGGTATTCGTACACCCTCCAACCTACAACAAAAAACGTGGCCTTAACATCTGCTTCTTCTAGAGCTTTCAAGATCGCAGGCGTGATCTCTGGATAAGGACCATCGTCGAACGTCAATGCTATCCTCTTTGCTCCATCGTTGCTAGCTTTGCCCTGCCGCAAAATCCCTGCTGCAAAAGCCGATGAACTTACGAGAACTACAATTGCAGCAGCTACAAGCAGTAGTTTGAGGTAATGCTTTCTAGATTGCCTGGTGCCTGTTTGCTTCATTTTTATCTCCCTTCTCTGCTCAGTTAACGACTAGGAAATAAGGGTCTTTTTTCAGGATAGCTACAGCAACTTCGAGCATGGGCTTTGTGTCGATGAGCCTGCACAAGGCGTTGCCGATCTTACCGTTTCTCTGAATTCCTTGCTTGATAAACTCTTCTTCCAACCTGTTAAAATCTCTTTCAGTTCCCCATTTATGTAAAGCTGTGAGGATTTTGTGCTCTTTCCCCTGGTAATCCACTACAGTAGCTAAAGCCGGTTCTGGAAGCATGTGGTACGGACAGTCTGCAAGCTCTTCTGCTGTATGAAATGTGGTGTTGGAGTTGTGATCCACCCCGACTAACAAAATCTTACCTGAATTTTCTGCCAGTTTCATGAAAGGACTGCCGTGGCTGCACGGAGTCTCTACTTTTTCGTGGTCTTTAACCAGCTGCTTGTTATCTGCGCCGATAGCTACCACTGAATGGGTTGGATGGAGGCTTCTTATGGCGTCTTCCCTTCTTCTTGCCGCTTCGGGCACTTTTCCCGTCCAGCACGGAGTCTCCCGCACATCAAAATAAGGCGGATTTTCAGCGGAATCCTGCGCAGTTCCGGTGAAGGTTGGAAACACCGCCAGCCCTTCGTTTCCTACAGCAGAAACGATTGCTTCTACGAAAGCCGCCGGTCCACCTTCGAGCATGCCAACCTTGCTCAATGAAGTGTGCACCAGCACTCTATCGCCTTCCTTAATGCCCAATTTGCGAAGATCGTCTAGTATGTCGGCTATTGTCAGCATCTGACCCTACCACCTTTAGCTCTGTGCTTCTCTCAGTGCAACTCCTATTTCGATATCACCATACTGAGTTTTGATGGGAATAACCAACTGGTTGATCTCTAGAGTAGAGATGATCACGCCTTGTCCGGAGATGATTGTCGGAGGGGTTAGCCTGCACGAATACCCAGCTTTTTCAAGCCCCATCGACGCCCGTCCGGTGATGACGTTGCCCAGCTCGGCGATGCCAGATTCCACGATTTCATCGAAAACCGGCAGTCTCTGCCCCAACATAACAGAGACAATCTGGCAGGCAGTTTTGTTGGCCATTCCGTAGAAAACCGCACCAGCCACATCGCCTGTTACGCCCACCATGATAGTTACTTCTTGAGCCGTCGTAGCAACCTTACGCACTGTGAGTTCACCTCTAGTGATCTCAGCTTGAACTTCAGTCTTTAAGACGTCAGTTGCTGCAACCATAAATGGGGTAACGAATTCCGTTTTCATAATTTCTTCTCTCCTTCAAAGTAATTACCAACAGTAGCAGCCTTTTAAGAAGCTACATGGAATCGTCTCTCTTGTAAAAAAATGGTAAGACCGGTGTTAGACCAAGAGCCTTGGGCGCTAGAATGCTTTCAGTTCCGCCAACAAACAAGATGCCATCAGGCTTAAGAGACTTGGCCATCTTGGCGAAAACAAAATCCTTTGCTTCTTCGGTAAAATAGATAACAACATTGCGGCAGACAATCAGGTCAAAACCCTTCCTGTACTCGTCCGCTAAAAGATCCTGCTTATAGAACTGAACCTTTCTAGCTTTTTCAGGAGCAAACTGGTAGTTGCCGTCTGGTAGTTTCGTAAAGTACTTGGCAAGGAGATGCGCCGGAACCTTGTGCACGGCTTCTTCGTTGTAGATGCCCTGCCGAGCTTTTTCCAAAATACGCTCGTCCAGATCAGTACCGTGAATCTGGTAGTCGGTAACACCCATTTCCTCGAGCATCATTAGCAAAGAGTAAGCTTCTCTTCCATCAGAGCAGCCAGCACTCCAAGCCCTAAACGGTGATCCCGACTTCACCAGCTGCGGCAGAATTCTCTTCCGTAGAGTCTCAAACTGCTCGTTGTCGCGAAAAAAGTCCGTTACATTAATGGTAACAAACTCGTGGAACATTTTAAGAGCAGTTTGATCTTTTTCGATCTTTTTTGCGAGTTGATCGTAGCTCTCCACCCTTAATTTGTGCATAAAGGTGTTTAACCGGCGTTTCATCTGCTGGTCTTTGTACAGTGCAAGGTTTATTCCGGTTATTCTATATATTTCTGAGCAGAAAACGCTGTACTCATCCCTCACCGTAACAACTCCTCAATAAAAGTGCTGACTGAATCGAGTGGAGCTACTCTGTCGGCTAATCCCATATCCACGACTGCTCTGGGCATTCCGTAGATCACGCTGGTCTTTTCATCTTGAGCAATGGTCTTGCCTCCCAGCTCCTTGATCAGTTTCATACCCTTTGCGCCGTCAAAACCCATACCTGTGAGAATAACGCCAACAGTATGTTCTTTGAATACTTTTGCTGCGCTTTCAATGAAGACGTCTATTGCAGGTCGCACTCCGTGTACCGGAGGTTCTGTGTTGAGTTTAACTTCTTTGTTTCCTGAAAGCACTAAATGGAAGCCGCCTGGTGCAATAAGCACTTGGTTTTCCAGTATTACGTCGCCTGTTTCTGCTTCTTTGACATATAGTGCAGAAGCCCTGTTCAGCCTTTCAGCCAGAGATTTGGTAAATCCTCTAGGCATATGCTGAACTACTACCACGCCTGCTCCAAGGTCTTTTGGCAACCTCGGAATTACTTCCATCAATGCGCTTGGACCTCCTGTCGAAGATCCGATGATAACCAGTTTGTTGGCGGTTTTGGTCGGTAGTTCTTTAAAACCTTCGTCCTCTTTTTTAGGAGCTTCGTATGTTTCAGGCTTTTGATAACGAGGACGCTCGTCAGTTTCCCTTGTCAGTCTGCTAGGCAGGTGAATTCTAGCTTTGTGAGCTGCTTTAACCTTCCGACACATTTCGTCGGCCACCTTCTGCATGTCCAACGATAAGGGTCCAGAAGGCTTCTCTACGAAGTCAATGGCGCCACTGGACAGAGCGTCAATAGTGATTGCTGCCCCTTCACTGGTCATACTGCTTACCATGACCACTCGTATGGGTTTGATCTCCATCTGCTTCTTTAAAAAAGTCAGCCCGTCCATCCTTGGCATCTGTACGTCCAAGGTGACAACATCGGGCTGCAGCTCTTTAACCTTCTCCAGTGCATCGTAACCATCCACTGCAACTCCGACAACTTCGATATCCGGATCTTTGTTAAGCAAGTTCTTGATTATGGTGCGCATAAAGGCCGAATCATCTACGACCAAAACCCTGATTTTTCTATCTTGATTTGAAAGTGACATTTAAGATCTCCTTCTTAACCTAGAACGCGTTTAATGGACTCCATGATCCGGTCTGGTTGAAATGGCTTCACAATGAAATCCTTGGCCCCTGCTTGAAGAGCTTCAATTACCATCTGCTGCTGTCCTAACGCGCTGCACATAATGATCTTAGCTTCTGGATCGTACTCGACGATTTTTTGCACAGCTTCAATTCCATCCATGACTGGCATGGTGATGTCCATGATCACGAGATCATACTGACCTTCCTTGTACTTGTTAAAAGCATCCAAGCCGTTTTCCGCTTCATGGACTTCAAAGTTGTTTTCAGTGAGCAGCTTACTCATCCTCATGCGCATAAAGCTTGCATCATCAACCACTAAGACTTTTGTCACTTTAACTCCTCCAAGTCTCGTTCATATTACGATCTTTCCAGACCAATTCCTCCAAACCTCAACAGCACCGTCTGCAGGATGAAACTTTACCGTCCTGCTTTCACTTCCGCCGAGATCGCTTGCTACTATCGGTATGTCGTACCTCTCCAGCTGTCTCTTAACTGCAATTTCGTTTTGCTTACCTATATCCAGCTCTAGTGAGTTCAGAGAAATCGGTGGAAGCACCCTGGCACCACCTACGACTTTGGCCTGGAGATTATGGAGCTTGGCTCCGCACTCTTTCAGTTTATTAAGCATAACGGTTAGACCTGAATCGGCAAACTTTGCAGGTCTTCCCAATAAATCGATCAGCAGAAGATAAGCCTCTTTATTGCCCATGTTGAGGTTATACTCTGCGTCTTCTGGCAGAACCACGTGGGCTAATCCGCCGATCTTGGTTTCGGGGTCAAAGAGTGCAACGGCTACGCAAGAACCTAGTCCGTAGCAGCTGAGAACGCTGTGAGTTTTGCTAAGGCCGATTTCCCCCAAGTTTACAGTTTTATCAGTCTTTCTCATAAACCACACCTTAAACCTTAAATGTGCAAAGGTGCCTAAATCTGACGGGAAGCACAAACATAGACACCTTTTTATTTTTCGATCCGTAAACAAAGATGTTAACCAAATGTTTCTTTATTTTAGACTTTATTCCTCTTTGCTGTTGCATTCAAACTTCACTCTACCCGGCCATCTGTCCCGTACTCGAGAAGCACCGGTACGTCGAGAATGAATGCGATCTCGCCGTGCCCGAGAATGGTGGCTCCAGACAGTCCCCTAACATCGCCGAGTAGTTTGGACAAGGTCTTAACAACCACTTCTTCTTCTCCTAGAAGCTTTTCAACGATGATGCCAACCTGAGTTCTCTGCCTTCTTACGACTATCACATAGAAATGCTCACCGCGCATTTCCGGAGCCGGGAGATCGAAGATCTCTTCGATGTGAATCAGTGGCAGGATTCTTCCTCTGAGCATCATGGCCTTTTGCTTGTTAACATACTTAATCTCAGAATGGGAAACTCGGTTTGTTTCAGCAACAGCAGACAGTGCAATGGAGAACAGCGTATTGGAGCTTTCAAACAAGAGGGTCCGCATAATCGCCAAAGTCAAAGGCAGTTCGATCCTGAACTCCGTACCCTTACCGACTTCGGTAATGATCTGGATGTTACCGCTGAGGTTCTCAATGTTTTTGCGGACAATGTCCATACCCACTCCGCGTCCGGAGACCTGGGTAACCTGTTCGGCAGTGGAAAAACCTGGAAGGAAGATCAGCTCAACTGCTTCTTTCGGCGTGAGGTTTTGCGCTCTCTCACGAGTGATTAAGCCCTTCCTTTGAGCCGTTGCTACGATTTTTTCCGGATCGATGCCCTTGCCATCGTCTTTGATTCGAATGACAATATAGCTTTCTTCTTGTTCAGCGATGAGGCTGATGGTACCTGTAGGATCTTTACCGAGCCTCTCCCGCTCCTCCGGCATCTCGATGCCATGGTCTATAGCATTTCTCAGAAGGTGAATGATAGGATCGCTGATCTGTTCGATAACGGAACGGTCAATCTCGGTGTCCTCACCGGACATTTCAAAGCGGATCTTTTTCTTGGCCTTGGTGGCGAGATCTCGCGTAACCCGAGGGAACTTACGGAACAGAGTTCTCATAGGCAGAAGTCTTGCCTTCATGATCAAATCCTGAAGGTTTTCGGTTACCCTGCCGATGTGGCCGCCTGTTTGAGCCAGACTTTCGATAACGGCCTCCAAGTCGTTACCTTCTTGCAGTTTCTGCAAAGTAGCAGTGAGCCTGGTCCGGTCGATTACCAGTTCTCCTACAAGATTCATCAAGTCGTCCAAAACCGAAACGTCCACTCTGATAGTAGGTGCGATCAGGATCTGACCCTGTTTTTTCGCATCCTTAGGCTGCTCGTCCTGTTCGTCTTCTTCTGCCTCGGTGACCTCTGCAGAAACGTTCGATGTCTTCTTTTCCGCTTTTGGGACTTCTTTGGCTTCCCTAACAACAATCTGCTTGCAGTCGGGGATCTTGGCAATTCCAGCTTTTACAGTTTTGGCATCGGATGTTGTAACAAGCAGAGCTTTTAGTTTCCCATCCTGGAACTGTTCTAATTCTTCGAGACCAGGCTGGGTAAATACCAGTTTGCCCAAATCCTCCAAAAGCATGATCAGCTGGTACGCACGTACCGACGGAAGTGTGTTTTCCGTTTCTAGCTGAACTCCAATTTCGAATACCTTCTTATCAGGAGCTGCCAACTGAAAAGCTTTGGCTTTCAAATCGTCGGGAAAAACCAGTTCTAATGGAGTTTCCTTCTCGGTCTCTGCTGGAGTCTCTTTGGCAGGGGCTTTAGCAGTTTCCAGAGAAGCAGCAACAAAGTCTTTGAAACTCTCTACCAGCTCACTTGAATCATAACCGCTTTCTTTACCCTGATAGATTTCATTTGCATATATTCTAAGTGCGTCGATGCCGCCTAAAAGTAATCCAATAAGCTCTGGGGTGATATCAATTGTGTTCTTGCGTAGATGGTCCAGAATGTTTTCCATTTCATGAGTGAGCTTAGCCATATCAACGTGGCCCAGTGCAGCAGAAGAACCCTTAAGAGTGTGAGCAGCACGAAAGATCGACTGCAGAAGTTCTGCATCGATATCTCCCTGCTCCTGTTCAAGGGACATGATACCCTCTTCTAAAGTCTCGATCTGTTCTTTAGCCTCTGCTAGGAATATTTGAATCTCTTCTTGAGTTGCATCAAAATCTAGCGCCATACGATTATCAACCCCTTTAGCTTATATTGCAATCCTTAGTCCTGAGTCTTTGCAATAAGCTCCAAACTCACCAAAACGACCAGTCTCTCGCCGATCTTGGCAATCCCTTCTATATAGTCCCTTTGGATTCCCGAAACCGCACCAGCAGGTGGCTCAATATCATCAACGGGAACCTTGACAACTTCGGTAACGGCATCGACGATGGCGCCGCACACATCTTCTTCCACTTCAAAAACAATAATGCGGGAAGCATCGGTGATGCTCTCTTTCATGCCGAAGCGCACCCGGAGGTCGATGACAGGAAGTATGCGCCCTCTCAGGTTCACCACGCCTGCAATATACTTTTTAGATCTTGGTACTTTGGTGATGGTAAGATCGCTCAGCTTCCTTATTTCCTTGATGCATTCGATGGGTACGCCGAACTCTTCGTTTTCCAGACTGAAGACGACAATCTGCTTGGATTCCGAGTCCCTTCTCTCCAAAAACTCCTCCATAAACAGCCCTCCTCGCCCTAAGTACCCATTTACCCACAGGCCAACTTTTTCAAAACACAGTTTTATATAATTCTACAATAAAAACCAACAGTTCTCTAGACCCATTTCCAGCAGGGTGCTGTCACAAAAAAACGGGGGCAAATGCCCCCAGTTTGGTCTGATGCTTTATTCGTAGATCTCTACTTCGGCTACCCACATCAGGTTTGGTCTGTTTGGATGACCGCCGCCTGGGTGTTGAACGACTCTTACGTATGTGCCTTTTACAGGCTCCTTAAAGTAAATCTCTGTTACCTGGATACCAGCGGCATCGCCTTCAATGTTCCGTACTTCTTTGACAAGGTTGTTCTTGTCCATAGGAAGTGTGGAGTCAAAAACGACTTTGCCATCTACTTCGATGTAGAAGTCGCGGCTGTAATAGAAAACTCCGGTATCGCGTGCCCACCAAATAAAGATAGATGTTATGTTGATTCTTCCTGGGAGTTCATACTCGAGCCAGTGCTCGCCAGGAGACTCTTGGCTTGCCCATGCTACTTCAGCCCATCTGTTTACTTCAGAACCTTCGTTCCGTTCGCCGTCGTTGGTAACGTCAGGACGATAACCGGAGAAGTTGCTGTCTGACTCAACGTAGGAAAGCAAGTTCACGTTCTCGGCTGCGAGTATGCCGACTGACAGAAGACCAACCAACACTAACAACATTAATGCCTTTTTCATCGTTAAACCCCCCACAATAATCTTTGAATCAATGTATACATTGATCTTGTTTATACCATTCCACCTTAACTCCCCTATTCCTTCCACTCAAGGATGATTTCGCCTTCTGTAAATTGTGGCAGTGTACCTGCCCCAAGTTCAAGAACCATGTAGGTTTCAGGAAAGTACGGCAAAATGCGCCAGGGCTTGACGTTTGGAAAAAATTTTACTACCCTACCTTGGCGGTTCAGATAGTAGACATCGATAGGGGCTTTCATGAAAAACGTGTGGATCTGCCGGCAGGGAACCAGCAAAAGAGCATCTCCCTTCTTGGGGACCGTGCCGAGAAAACCCTTAAGCCGCGAAAAAAAAGAGCTAGCGACTTTGATCTCTGGTGCTAGCTCACTGATGATTGTTTTAGGCATTCAGGTCCCTTATGGGTACAATCCCCGTCCGGAGAGCGTGTACTGCTGCTTGTGTTCGATCTGTAACATCTAGTTTTCTCAGCACATTGCTAACGTGGTTTTTTACCGTTTTCTCGCTGATAAACAGCGTGTCGGCAATTTCCTTGTTGCTTTTTCCCTGAACGATCTCTTCGAGAATCTCCAGTTCGCGCTTTGTCAGTACGTTATCCTGTTCCAGACCGAGCTTTCTCTCTTTCTTGTCCACGTTTTCCATGACCTGATTGATCAAGTTGGAGGGGTAATAGCACTCACCCTGATAGACTTTGCGAATGGCTGTTGCAATAATGCATGGCTCTGCGTCTTTTAAAATATAGCCCCTCGCCCCGGCTCTCATCAGAGCCAGTACATACTCGTCCTCATCGTGGAAGGTCAGTGCAATAACGTTCACGTTGTTAAAACGCTGTTTGATTCTCCTTGTGGCTTCGATGCCGTTTAAGCGGGGCATGTTCACGTCCATCAAAACTACATCGGGGAGGTACTCCTCAACCTTCCGTAGGGCATCTTCCCCATCAACGGACTCGGCCACAATATCAATGTTTTCCTCCAAACTTAAAACTTTGCTCAGACCCTGCCTCACTAGAGGATGGTCGTCTGCTAGCAAAACTTTAACTGAAGCTTGAGATCTCATTTTCCTTGAATTCACCCCCAGGAGTATCGTAGGCAACTCGACACCACACTCGTGTCCCCTCACCCAAAACCGATTCGATACCGAATTTACCACCTAAAAGTCTTATCCGTTCTTCCATGCCGACTAAGCCAAAATGGTGGTTTTCAGATGACAGAGATTTTTTTTCTTCAACATCAAAACCTAAACCGTCATCTTTCACCACAAGCACGATTTCTTGGTCGGCGAACTCTACCTTGACATCAATCTGACTGCAAGAAGAGTGCTTAATTGCATTGTTGATCGACTCTTGTGCCAAACGGAAAAGAGCTATTTCTATTGGACCTGAAAGCCTGACCTCTTTGCCGAGGACAGTAACATTAATGAGTGCAGATGTGTTTTTTTGAACAGTACTAGTGAATCTCTGCAGCGCTGGTATCAGACCCAAGTCGTCCAAGGACATCGGTCTTAGGTTGAAGATGATCTGGCGCATCTCGATCAGGCAGTCCTGAACGAGCTTTTTGATCTCGTTAAGTTCATCGGCAACTTCAGCTTTAGAATCTGCCTTTGTCTCATGAAGTCTCTGACAGTAGTCTGCTCTCATGGCAACATTCGCCAAAGACTGCACCGGCCCATCATGAATTTCTCGTGCTACTCGTTTGCGTTCCTCTTCTTGAGCAACCAAAACTTTCACACCGTACTGGTACCTCTGGTGCATGTCCAAAAAGACTCTTGAAGCTTCTTCAAAGTTCCCCCGCAGTAGCTCTGCTGCCACAGTCATTTGGGAGGTCATTTTCTGAGCCTTGTCTACCATATCTTTTAACCTGCGTTCTGTTCTTTCCAGGTCATTACGGCTCTTTTTCAGCTCCCTCTCCCTAGCTCTAAGGGCTGAGAGCCTGACTTGATAGTCTTGAGCCTCATCGTAAACTTTTTCGACCTCTTCTTCGGTGTACTTTGAACGGGCTTTAGTCATATGCATGAGCTTAATTCTGGTTTTTTGGAAAAGATGTTCAAGCTCATCCACTTCAACAATGGTCTTTTCCAACTCAACCCGAATCGTACTCAAAAGCTCAGAGATTCTTCGGTACTCTTGCTGGGCAGCACTGGCAATCTCATCAAGGTCTTCTTTGCCTTTCTCCACAGCCGCCACAGCTTTCTTGAAGATCTCATCAAGCGCTGCGATGTCAAAGACATATGAGTTCAAGGTGCCGCCCCTTTCTATAACAGTAATGATAACGATAATTAATAACAACCATGGCTGTTAATACTTCCTGCAATTTATCTATAATTTCCATTTTTGGCATTTTCTTCCTGCCGCCAAAATAACTTTTACACCATGTTTTTGCACTGGAATTAAGAAAATGATACTAAAGACCCGACAAGAAGTATTCTACATGGTAATAATAACTATTACTATATCTGTCCTCAAAATATCAATCTCGCCACTTGATTACTTTGGCGGATCCTCTTCAAAGTCTTTAAGTTGAAGGTTGATAGCGTCAATTGAGATGTAAAGTTCCACGATCAAAAGAGCGAGCGAGATCAGAAGAAGAATCAAGCTAGAGCCAAACACTACGTTGATGAGATTCTCTTTACCTGCAAAGATCAAAAACATGGCTACGACGCAAAAGAGAAAACTCAGAGCACCAAATAGCTGCATGTATTTGATGATCACAAGCCTACGCCTCAGGTTTTCGATTTGCCCTGCGATCAGCTGATTTGTCTCCTGTTTATACCTTGCGTGCAGCTCCCTTACGAGCTGTGCTAACGTTAGAAATCGGTTAGTATAGGCCAGCATCAAAAGAGAAATGGCCGGAAAAAGTAGTGCTGGAGTTGTTAGTTCCACAACAAACCACCTCCTAAAGCAAAAGATACTCTAGGACTATATACCCATTTTTTGAGATTTAACCATCAGCAGCATTGAATATCATCAATACTCTCAACCATTTTTACAATAAGCTGCTTTAGCTTGTCGATGTTTGCTGCAAATACCTCAAGTACCGCTTCGTGCTCTACAGGAGGAATGTCGTCCCGGCCTTCAAGCCCAGCATCGTAATCTGTAATCATAGCGATGTTGACGTAGCAGATCCCCAACTCTTTTGCGAGATAACCCTCTGGATACTGAGTCATATTTATTACTTGCCCGCCGATCATGGAAAAATAACGGCTTTCAGCTCTGGTAGAAAACCTGGGACCGTTGACAACGACAATGGTACCTTTATCGTGGATGGAAATGCCCATCTCTCTACCTTTCTGGAAGGCAAGTGCCCTGAGGCTTTCACAGTAGGGATCTGCAGCAGAGACGTGGGTGACATTGGGGCCGTCGAAGAAAGTATCAGCCCGTCCGCTTGTAGCATTGATAAACTGGTCCACAACAACAAAGTCCCCTGGTTTAAACTCCGGGATGAGACTGCCAGCGGCGCAAGGACCGATAATCTTCTTTACTCCTAGCTCTTTCATAGCCCAGAGGTTGGCGCGGTAGTTGATCTTATGCGGTGGAATAGAGTGGTCTTTGCCGTGACGGGGCAAAAACGCTACTTTTTTCCCTTTCAGCAAACCAATAGCCAGCTTGTCCGATGGAGGACCATAAGGAGTATCGATAGCTACTTCCTCAACGTCATCCATCAAAGAGTAGAACCCGGATCCTCCGAAGACACCGATATCCGCTCTATGTTTCATGTTTATACCTCCTAACCTTGATTAAAAAGTTAGTTTCAAACCGTCGTAAGCTAGATCCACTTCGATATCCTCAACCCGGAGCTCGCAAAGCCTTGCCGAGATCCTTTCGTGCTCCAAGTCGTGGCTGATGTGGGTCAAATAAGTTTTTCTTGGTTTTAGCCTGCGCACTATCTCCAATGCTTCATCAAGGTTGAAATGAGTAGAATGCCTACGATGACGCAAAGCACCTAACACTAACAATTCCAAACCTTCCAGTTTTGCCAAAGACTGTTCGGGGATGAAGCTTACATCGGTCACGTAAGCCATATTACCAATTCGATATCCTGTAACCGGGACTTTACCGTGCCAGACGGGTATGGGCTCCACCTTTACACCGCTAATGGTAAAGGTTTCTTCTGCTAGGTTCAGCTCGATCTGAGGTAGGCCGCCGCCTACTTGGGGAGCATCGCCGAAAATGTAAGAGAAGTTCTTTCTGATAATATCGCAGGACTGGCGGCTTCCCCACACCCTGATGGGCTCGCCAGTGATGAAGTTAAATGCTCTCAGATCATCGAAACCTGCAATGTGATCTGCGTGAGTGTGGGTGATCAGCACTCCATCAACCCGAGAAAGCCCCGCACGCAGCGCTTGGATGCGAAACTCAGGTCCTGTATCAATAATGATGACTTTACCTCCCACATCGACTTTCACCGATGCTCGGAGACGCACATTTTTAGGGTTATCCGAAAGGCACACTTTGCACTGACAGCCGATAAGAGGAATTCCTGTAGAAGTTCCCGTGCCCAAAAACTCCAGCTCGCCCATGTTCTCACCTGCTAATCTTGTGGATATGCAAAAGGGATATATCTCTGTATACTACCCCAATAAACACTTAAGATTCGTTCTTATTCTGCCTGTAGTCGGCTCAAGCTATTTGCCTGCGCTTTGTACGTATTGCCAAGTTTTGTAAACTGACCTCTGATGAGTTGTTCTTTAAAGACGAAACCTTGTCCTTCTTTTGGGCCCGGTGGAACTTGCAGGTGTTCTGCACCGTTTTAGCTCCTAAGGAAGCCAACGCCCACCTGCTTGAGGGCTTTCTCCATAGCAGTTTCGCCGTAGTCGATTACCTCTTTCAGTCTGGAAAACTCCTTAAGTCCCACCCCTCTAACACCAGCTTTAACCACCTTATCTGCGTAGAGCCGCAGTTCTTCCCTGTTTTTGCGGTAGTTCAGAAGGTCGTAGGACCGCATCAAAACCTCGAGGAAGTTGTCAGGCAGCGGAGAGTTATCGATATCTACGGATACATCTACTGCAACAACCATTGGCAAGCCCAGTCTTTTCAATAGCCTAGCAGGGTTTACCGAAGCGATCCCCCCATCGATAAGCCTCCGTCCCCTCCATTTGAAAGGAACAAAGATCCCCGGAAGAGAGATGCTTGCTCGCACCGCTTCCCAGAGGTGGCCGTCTGTGGAGTAGTCCTGAATGCGTAGGAGGTTGATCTCCCCGTTGGTAAAGACCACTTCATCTCCTGTGTCCAAGTCCACGGCATTGATGATCGTGGTCATTTGTAAATCGCTGAAACGTTTTCCGCCAGTTCGCTTTGCGATCTCCTCTGCGATGTAGTCACCTTTGAAGAGTCCGTCGGGCGCCTTGATTTTGGGATTGAAGCCTGCAAAATCCCCAATGATTTTGGCGAGTACCAAAGGATACTGCCACGCTTTTATGGCCTTATCAAAGACTTTTTTAGGGTCAAGGCTTAAAGCGAAGGCTTCCATCTGTTCTCCTGTAAGCCCCGAAGCATATAGCGCCGCAACGATGGAACCTGCAGATGTACCGGCAATAGCACTTGGCCTGAGACCGTATCGGTCCAGTACCTTAATGGCACCAATGTGGGCTGCTCCCCGAAGGGAACCGCCGCTAAGAGACAGCCCCCAACGCATATCTATCCCTCCCACTATTGCATATGAACAGGGGAGCTTGACCAAGAACAAAACATCACCTGTTTTAGCAGGATATCCCTGCTCCGACACGAAGAAGTGTAGAGGAAAATTGCTGTGAGGTGAACTGAATGAAAATCGTTTTACATTCCTATACTTTCCGTGGTTATTCGGTAGAAAGGGCTTTCTATAAAGCTGCTGAGTACGGCTACGACGGCGTTGAGCTATCGGTTGTACACTTCAAAGATGAAGCGGACATCGAAAAAGCTGTTGCGCTTTCCAAGAAGTATCAGGTGCCCATCGTAGCTCTCGACGGAGGTACAGACCTTCTCAACGAGGGCAACGCCGATGCTTCCATCGAAAGAATGAAATGGCTTATCGACATGGCCGCAAAATACAACGTGCCCATGATCAACGGCGGTATCGCTTCCAAGTACGGACCCGATCCAGGCAACTACGGTGCAAATGGCTCTGTGCTTCTCTCTGATGCCGACTACGAGTACATGGCAGAGAAGTATCAAGAAGTCGCCAAGTACGCGGAAGCCAACCAGATCCTCATCGTCTTTGAGATTCACATGAATACTCCACACGACACCGGCGCTGCAACGCTCAAACTTATTGAGATGATCAACTCCGATTGGGTCAAAGCCAATCCCGATCCGGGCAACATCTTTGCTACAAGCAGCAGCGAAGGTCCATACGCTGCTGTGGCAAAAGTCATCGATCACGTTGCGTTCTTCCACGCCAAAAACTGCAGAAGAACCGCTCTGGGCAACGGCTATGACTACAGCTGGCTTTTGGAAAACGGCGCCATCGACTACTACCGCATCGTCTGTCAGCTAGTCGAGTACGGTTACGACGGCTACATCTGCATCGAGTACTGCGGCGAAGGCGACCCTGCAATTGCAGCTGAGAAGGATATCGTCTACCTCAGAAGACTGATTAAGGACGCTTTACTTTCCAACTGCCTGAAATGAGAAAAGTAGTTCTTGTTTTGCTTGTTATCTGCTGTTTCGGCGGATGGGCGTTGGCTGAAGAGGCTGGGTTTTCAAACTTGATCTACGGGGTTGTCCAAGGAACAAAAGACTTGAAAGCAGTCTACAGTCAGCCTGTGCGCGTAGACTACAAAAAAAGCGCCCTGGCTTTCCTTGGCACTTTTACCGCAAGTCTCCTTGACAAGTCGGTCTTTGCTGCTTCGTCATCTTTAAATTTCTTAGACCCTGTAGCGGAGATCATCACCAAAACCGTAGAGCCCATAGGCCTCGGAATCATGTACACTGCATTTGGCTGGAAGAACAAAGAACTTGCCCGCAAAATCGTTGGTTCATCGCTTTTTACGGCAATCAACACGGTAAGTTTAAAGCATTTGATCGGGAAAGCCCGACCATATGCCAGCAGCCGGCCTTTGTACATCGGGCCCAATCTGAAAACAGACTACAACTCTTTTCCGTCCGGCCATACCTCTTTAAGCTTCAGTTTGGCAACTGTCTTGAGCAGCGAATACCCTGATTATTCCGTCTTGTTTTACAGCTGGTCTTCCTGCGTAGGACTGAGCCGGATTCTCTTGGAGCGCCACTGGATTGGAGATGTTGTAGGAGGAGCAATTACAGGAACTGCTTCAGCAAGATTTTATCTGGAATCTGTACGCGAGGAGCCGTAAATCCTGCGAAAGCGTCGAAAAACAATAAACAAGACAAAAGAAGGACTGCACTAAGTCGGCCTTGTTGCTGACATGTGCAGTCCTTTGTTTGCGAACGTAAAAGCACTAACACAAAACCTTTTACTAACAACTTCTGTACTTTAAGAAACCCTTCTTAATGGGCATTGCACCAGGAACAGTATCGAGCAAATGGGCAAGTTTTACTCTACCTGAGTGCAGTTTGCTCAAAGCACAGAATCAGTGCAAAAAAAATCTATCCTAGCGGATAGATCGATGCTTTAGCAACTGCGTAAATGGTGGAGGTGAGCGGGATCGAACCGCCGACCTTTAGCTTGCGAAGCTAACGCT
Source organism: Clostridia bacterium DTU065 (assembly GCA_001512545.1). GTDB lineage: Bacteria > Bacillota > DTU065 > DTU065 > DTU065 > DTU065. The sequence continues at coordinate 58,569 of LFSI01000088.1, forward strand.
CTCCCAACTGAGCTACACCCCCGTCGAGGAAATTATACCACCGAGAAAAAAGCCGTTCAAGAAAGAAAAAACACCTGCTTTGAGATTCCTTCAACCTACTCCCGCACGCAGAAGTACGTTGAGGAAAACCACTGTATTAAAGAAAACATGCGCACCAACAGCTGCCCACAGGTTCTCGTTCAGAGCAATGTAGCAGAGAACAAGGCTGAGAAGGAAAATAGGAATGGAGTTGATCAGGTACAAGTGGGGCAGCACAAAGAACAGGGAAGTCAAAAGATACCCTACAGTTTGCGAATAGGTGTGTACAGCCCTAGACAGGAAAAATCCCCTGAAAAACAGTTCCTCGCTGATGGGACCAACAACGCAGACCATAATGGTAGCAACTACCAACCGCCAAGAGCTAAGAAGGAAGATGTTGACTCTTGAAGTTTCCTGGAGCAGAATCGACTGCAGCCTGTCAGCTCCGAGCAGCGGAGTGAACAGTTGCGTAGAAAGAACGATTCCCAATACATTGATAAGAACAATCGCAGGAACCCACAAAAGACTCCTCCAAAAAGCCTTCCATTCGAACCTGGTATCTAAGATGTCTGTGGGGTGAACAGGGTGTCTTTTCTTAAGGATAAACGTTCCCAAGAGAAATCCAACCTGCTGGAGAACCATGGCGAGAATGATGATGTTTTCTTGAGAAAGCCCGAACACGCCAAGGGACTTTAAGGCAAGCGGGAGCAAGACCAGGACAAAAAGCACCAAAAGCGGAGCTTCCATAAGCCAGCTGGGCAATGATTTTTTTGACACAAAAAACACGCTAAGAGAACCGTGGCTCTTGGCGTTTTCACCTCCTGTATCTTGTAGTCAGGTGCCATGGCATTAACTAGATTATTTAATCTAAAGGCCTTAGATTCCTTCAGTGGAGTGAAAACGATTTTACTGTGTCACACGTAATCGAACTTCAAAACAGCAAAAAAGGGCTGCGGAGCAGCCCTTTTTGTTAAATGCTGTAGTTTGGTGCTTCTTTGGTAATGTGCACATCGTGCGGATGATTTTCTCTGAGACCCGCTGCTGTAATGCGCATAAACTGAGTCTTCTCTTTCATTTCGCCAATGTCTTTGCAGCCGCAGTAGCCCATACCGGCCCGGAGACCTCCGAGCAGCTGGAAAATGGTCTCGGAGACGGGACCTTTGTAGGGAACTCTGCCTTCGATGCCTTCTGGAACGAGCTTCTTCTCGTCTTCTTGGAAGTAGCGGTCCTTGCTGCCCTTCTTCATAGCGCCTAGAGAGCCCATACCTCTGTAGACTTTGAAGCTACGGCCTTGATAGATCTCTGTCTCTCCTGGGCTTTCCTCGCAACCTGCAAAGAGGTTGCCTATCATGACGGTGTCTGCACCTGCCGCGATGGCTTTGGCAACATCACCGGAATACTTGATGCCGCCATCTGCAATAATGGGAACTCCGTACTCTTTGGCCACCACGTAGGCGTCGTTTACAGCTGTAATTTGAGGCACGCCAATGCCGGCGATGACTCTGGTGGTGCAGATAGAACCGGGACCAATGCCAACTTTAACTGCATCTGCTCCTGCTTCAATCAGCGCCTTCGTGGCTTCGCCGGTTGCAACGTTACCTGCGATAAGATCGACGTGAGGATAAGTCCGTTTCAGTTTCTTTACAGCCTCGATTACGCCAATGGAGTGTCCGTGAGCAGTGTCGACTACAAGGATGTCGACTCCTGCATCTACAAGGAGACCTGCCCTTTCATCTAGATCGGAGCCTACGCCAACTGCTGCAGCTGCTAGGAGCCTTCCCTGACCGTCTTTAGCTGAGTTGGGGTACTTTCTTGCTTTCTCAATGTCCTTGATGGTAATCAGACCTTTGAGATGAAACTTTTCATCTACAAGAGGCAGCTTCTCGATTCTGTGCTCCTGCAAAATGGCTTTGGCTTCCTCAAGTGTAGTACCTACCTTACCGGTGATTAGGTTCTCTTTGGTCATGACCTCATAAATTGGTCTGGTGAAGTCCTCTTCAAACCTAAGGTCCCTGTTGGTGAGAATTCCTACCAGCTTCCCGTCGTCATCGACGATGGGCACCCCGGAGATCCGGTAGTGGCTCATAATTTCTAAAGCATCTTCCAAAATGTTATCTGGTTTTAAGTATATCGGATCGACAATTACTCCGCTTTCAGAACGTTTAACTTTGTCTACTTCAGTGGCTTGGGCTTCGGGGCTCATGTTCTTGTGAATGACGCCTAGTCCGCCTTCTCTAGCCATGGCAATAGCCATGCGTGCTTCCGTCACCGTATCCATACCTGCACTAAGTAGAGGGATGTTCAGCGAGATGTTGCGAGTAACCCTCGTCTTCAGATCAACATCTCTGGGCAGAACGTAGCTCTCTGCAGGTATCAGCAAAACATCGTCAAACGTCAATCCAACTTTGGCAAAACGTTCCTCTTGCAAGCAATTCCACCTCGTTTTTTATTGTGCGAAAATCGTAACTGCACCTGTAAATTGTGGTTATTATATCAGACCTAGTTTGCAGCGTCAACTATAGGAGGACCCTCCAAAATCGTCTCTGTATCAACAAAAAGATAGACTTTAGATCCTTCCTTAAGAGATTGACCTAGCTTAGGTTCCTGGTCCAAAACTTTCGTCCCCTGTCCGACAACTTCCGGCATCAAGGAACTGCTGCGCATGATGTTTTGCGCTTCCAAAACGCTTTTGCCAATTACATCCGGTACCGGAACAATTGCTTTCGCTACCCTTTTGTTTGGTCCTCCCCACGGATTGGTGACCAGCTCCTCGGGTACCGGCTCGATACCCAGTGCAGGCAGCATCTCCGCGACAATCTCAGCAAAGACCGGTCCTGCAACCTGCCCTCCGTACTGCATAGTTCTCGGCTCATGGATGGCGATTATCCCTGCGATTGCAGGATTTTCGGCTGGTGCAATGCCCACAAACGACGCTATCACTGAGGTGTGGCTGTAACGGCCATCTACCACCATCTGAGCAGTACCGGTCTTGCCTCCTGCAGTGTAGCCTTCCATCTGCGCCGTCCTGCCGGACCCGTTTTCCACAACGGAAAACATCATTTCTCTTAGTATTTCCGCTGTGGCTTCGTCCAAGATTCTGGTTCCCTTGGGTTCGAAAGCCCCTTCGCCCTCGATTTCCTTGACCAGATGGGGAACGTACAGAACACCACCGTTGGCGACCGCTGCTGCAAAGCTCACAAGCTGGAGAGGCGTGATGCTGATCGATTGACCAAAGCCGATGTTCGCCCAAGTCACTAAAGGAACGTCAGGTCCGGGGCTGTAGAGAATGCCAGTAGCTTCTCCAGGAAAATCAATACCAGTCTTCTTACCAAAACCGTACTTTTTAGCATAGTTGATCAGCTTGCTTCCAAGCTCCATACCTAATGTGGCAAAGGCAATGTTGCAGCTGTTTTCCAATGCTTCCGTTAGGTTTTGGCTACCATGTCCTCCTGCCCTCCAGCACCTAACTCTCCACCCGGAAACCACAATATACCCGGGATCAAAAAACCTCCGGCTTACCGTCGCGATGCCTTCTTCTATGGCAGCCGCGGCGGTGACGATCTTAAACGTAGATCCCGGTTCGTAAAGGTCTGTGACGGCAATATTTCGCCTGTTAGCTTGGGGATAATCCTGGTAGTTTTCAGGATCGAAAGTAGGCCATGAAGCCATGGCTAGAATCTCTCCGTTTGTAACATCTACGAAGATCACAAGGCCCGATGTGGCTTGGGTCTCTTCAATCCTCTTGGCAAGAGCTTTTTCAGCGATTGCTTGAAAAGAAGCGTCGATGGTTAAGCGTAGGGTTTTTCCCTTTTTCGGCTCTTCGTAGACTTTGGTTGCCCCAGGCACTTCTCTCCCACTGGCGTCTCTTTCCACCATGAAGCTGCCCCGCTCTCCGGTGAGATACCGATCGTACACCAGCTCAAGGCCTTCGAGACCTTGATTGTCTATACCGGAGATGCCGATGACGTGCGCCGCAAGACTCCCGTAGGGGTACACCCGCTTAGGTGCCTCTACAACACCAATGCCTCTAATACCCAACTCTCTTATTTGCAACTCTTCTTCTTTGGTGATGCGTTTTTTCAGCCAAACTGCTGCAGCTCTTTTTTGGAGTCTCTCCAAAACTACCTCTGGCTCTAAGTCCAAGACTCTTCCCAATAGCTCCGCGTTTTTTTCTTTGTCCGGAACTTCAGCAGGAATTGCGTATACCGATGCCAGTTCCTCCGAACCTGCAAGAAGAATACCATTTCTATCCAAGATGTCGCCTCTTGCTCCATCGACGGGGATCGGTCGAAGCCTTTGTGAAAGAGCTTTGGTGCCTAACTCCTCAGCTCTTACTACCTGCAGAAGAAACAGCCGCACCCAAAGCATTACACTAGCGGCGATGAAGCAGATGAGCATGAGGAGGATTCTTCTTTTTTCTCCAAGCTTAGACAAACGCATAACCGTACACCTCCTGTAGAAGTGTACGGTTATCAGCTTTCTCGTATGATATTAAAAACTCAGCTCTGGCAGTTTCACGCCTTTTTCGTATGTGACGATCTCTCCCGGAGCCATAACCCAGATCACGCCGATTTCGTCAAAACCATTTTCGTTCAAGAACGCTTTGCCATCTTCGGGACCTAAGACAAACAACAGCGTTGAAAGGATATCTGCCAGCGTGCTGCTTTTGGTTAGCACGCTTGTGGCATAGACGTCTTGGCCGGGATATCCCGTTCTGCCGTCAAGGATGTGGTGATACCTTTTGGAATCCTGAATGAAGTACCTTTCGTAGTCACCTGATGTACCGAGAGACCAGCCGTCCTCAAGCTCAATTACTCCAAGCAACTTATTAGTATCCCTTGGATGCCGCAGGCCTATACGCCAAGGCCTCTTTTCGGGATGTTCACCCCAACAGGCAACAGAACTTCCCCCTCCTACAATCAGGCCGGCTTTTGCAGTTCGCTTCATAACGTTTCTTGCCTGTTCTATGGCATAACCCTTAGCTACTGCTCCCAAGTCCAAAATGACGTCAGCAGGGAGAGTTACGGTGCTGTTGTTAATCTCAATGTCTCCAGACGGCAGAACTTTGGCGATCTGCACCTCGGAAGGTACGCTTCTCCTGTTCGAACCAAAACCCCAAAGGTCAACCAAGCGACCAAGACGAACATCATACGCATTGCCGCTTTTATGACGGTACTCTTCCGAAATCTCAATTAGGTGCAAAAGATCCTTGCTGACCGCAAGCGTCCTTTCCTTGTTCAGTTTGGAAAGCTCGCTATCACCAATGTAGCGATTGGTGAGGGTATCAACCCGGCGCAGCTCCTCAAAACCTCTGTCTAAAGTTTCTTGTGCGACACCTTCTTTAGCTACAACTGTAATAGTAATGACGGTATCCATGAGCAGCCTGCTGTCCTGCTGTACCACGTATGTTTCGTTAGGAAAACGCAGCCAAATCTGCCATGCAGCAAGTATTACCAGTGCTGCAACTAAAATCCAAGTAATAGCTTTTTTTTGCTTCATTGTCGACTACCTTAGAGGTGTTCAACTCCTTTCAGATTAGGCGCATTTATGACCTACTGATTATATCAAGTTCTTGCCTTAACTTCACTATAGAATTATCCGGAACAACACCTCGAACAAAAGCCAAAGGATAGACAGCACAGTTCTTACCAATAACCGTACCTGGAGCAGTTACTGCGTTGCAACCCAGCTTGCTGCCATTGCCAATAAAAGCACCAACCTTGGTCATGCCCGTATCACTACCGCCGACAAAAATCACAGACCCATCGTTTTTGAAGTTGGAGATCTTTACACCCGCACCGAGGTTGACGTTGGCACCCAAAACGCTATCGCCAACGTAATTGAAGTGTGAAGCGCTGCAATTCTTAAGAAGGAGGGAGCGTTTGACCTCTGTGGCATGTCCCACGATAACGCCTTCGCTGAGGTATACTTCGCCTCTCAAGTATGCCCCATGGCGAATAACAGATTTAGGTCCAATATATGCCGGACCGATAATCGTTGCACCGCTCTCAATTTGAGCATCATCTGCAATGTAAACATTGCCTCTAATCTCTACCTTGCCTGCCTTGTCCTTGTTTTGCAGCAGCCAAGTGTGTGCATTGTAGCCGGTAAACCTTGCAAAAAAGCGATCCAGTCCGTCTAGAATAGCCCAGGGATACTCTTCTTCTACAGGAAAAGGCAGCTTTTCAAACAAGTCCTGCCAAGAAAGCCGCATGAAAGTAAAACCTCCATTTACAGTTCGATACGAAAGATTTCCTGCCGTTCCATCTCCTCGAGTGGGAGTTTGCTCTTCAACCTTTCAAAATGCTCTTCAATAAGCAGGCTTCTTACTCTAGCATACCCAAAATGATAGGCCAATGTGAGAAGAGTCCAGATATGTTCCGCTCTAATGTCCGTATCGGACCAAGCATAAACATTGGCCATATCTCCACAATAAACGTGCGGATAAAATATAGCCAATATCTCTTGGCCGTCTGTGCTCGCTCTCCCAGTGTGAATCGGTTCTCTGGTAAACTCAGGCAGGGCAAACTGATTACGGTGGAAAATCTGCCAGATCTGTGCAGACGACTGCTCCTGTCCCATAATGAAGCGCGAGAACTTTTTCTTGTTGAAGTAGGTGTTATCTTCTTCCCACGTGATCCTGGCAACGTATGGACTGGCCTCAGCGGTAAAGACAACTGTCTTCAGCCACTCTCCAAAACCGAGGTTTTTGTAATAATCTTTTAAACCTTCCCTGGGCCTTACCGTCAGGTAGTAGGCACCGCGTTTTCTTGCGTAGTTGATCGCCTCTTTGATGAGCAAAGCTCCAATACCCTTGCGCTGGTGGTCTTTATGAACTTGAACAACCCCGATATGCGCATAGAGATTACCGTCGCTTTCCCAACCGAAAAACAGCTCCAGTTCTCCAACGATCAACCCGTTTTGCTCGGCCACTAAAGGTATATGACCTTCTAGTAGTAAATTGTTAATATATACCGCGCAGAGTTCGGGACTCATCCACGAGCCGCCGTTCAGCCAGCGCTCATACAGAGAAAGAGAAGTCGGTCCCTCGACCTCTTCTCGCACTCCGCCTTTAAAGCTGTACCAGGTGCCGTCCAACTCTGAACAGTGGACATCAACAATCCCGGCAACATCCTTGAGCTCGCCTCTGCGAATCACTAATTCGCTCATATGTCCACCTACCATATCTATAGTCCGAGCTCGTCAGAGATCTTCTGCATTGCTTCAAGACCAATAGAGATAAACTCCTCCAGATCAAGACCTAGAGAAGTGCACGACTTAATCTGCTCCCTGTTTGCACCTCTCGCAAATGATTTCACCCCAAAACGGTTCATAACAAACTGCGTGTCTATTGAAGCAAGCTTCTTGTCTTGATGAATCAAAGCCGCTGCAACGATAAGCCCGGTAAGGGGATCGACTGCATACAGGGCTTTATCCAGGTCGGTTTTTAGCTCCAACATACCCGAATGGGCTTTGATGGCATAGATGACATGTTCTGGCAGGTTGTATTCCTGTAGAAGCTCGGCAGCCAACAAGCCGTGCTGCTCTGGAGTGTCCGCCGTCTGCTCGTAGTCGATATCGTGGAGCAAGCCGGCAAGACCCCACTCTTCGCTGTCACCGCCAAAACGAGGAGCGAGTTCTCTGAGAATTGCTTCTGCAGCTAGCATGTGCTTTTGCAAATTGGCGTTTTTAACTTGGCTTTTCATCAACGCTAAGTAATCCTGGCGATTCAACTTCATTCACTCCCTGTAGAAACTAGGAGGGGATACTGTGCCGAAATGGAAAAAACTTGCCAAACAACTTGGTTTTCTGGAACCCACAAGCTGCTCGTTAAGCCAGCTTGAATCCATCACCAAGCATTTAGACGGCAGAGAAAACTATCTAGATCCCCATGTTCTTAAAAACTTCGCTGATTTTCGCTTTCCGGAAAAAAAGTTCCCCAATGGTAAGTTCGCAATATCCCTTGCGCTACCCTACTATCATAAACCAATCTTCAACTCTATGGGGGAATATCCATCTTTTTCCATATACTGCCAAGGAAAAGACTACCACTTTGTCATTAAGTATCTACTGCAGGAATACCTTCTGGATCTGAAAAAGGCCTATCCGGGGCATTTCTTTGAGGGTTACTGTGACACTGGCCCGATCCTCGATAGAGCGGTAGCTCTAGCATCTGGGCTCGGGTATCTCGGCTTCAACACCTGCATCATTCATGAAGCGCGCGGATCATTTGTATTCCTTGCAACGGTACTGACAGATCTGCCTCTGGACGAAGGGGAGTCTCTTGGGCCGTGTCAAAGATGCGGTGCGTGTATCAAGGCTTGTCCCACTGGTGCTATTAGAAAGCCGTATCTGGTAGACAACAACATCTGCATCTCCGCCCTGACCCAGACCAAAGGGTTTCTCACCTATGAACAGATGGAAATGATTAAAGGACACATCTTCGGCTGCGACATCTGCCAGCTGGTCTGTCCCCACAACCTAGGCATTCCTTCTAGTTCTATGATAACACCTTTTTACAAGCTGCAAAATCCATCCTTTATGAGCCTTGTAGTGCCAGATGCCGGACTTAGAAGGCTGATCAAAGAAAGCAGTGCAGGTTGGCGTGGCATCAACACCATTAGACGAAATGCCCTCATTGCCCTTGCTTTCAGCAACGAACACTTCGATCCCGAGGTAATAAAAAAAGTGGCCAGGGAAGACCCTAGCCACCTAATACGCGCTTATAGCTGTTTCTGTCTGCAAAAACGCACTGGAGATAAATCTCTCTGGACAGAACTCCTGTCTGACCCTAAAGCCCCTATTGAACTTCGGAGTTTCTATGAATCAGTCAAAGATTCCTGTGGATAAATACCTTTCTCCAGTGTCGGGGAGTACCACAACGATGTTTTTCCCAGCATACTCGTCTTTTTCGCTGAGCTGTAATGCGGCATATGCTGCTGCACCACTGGAAATGCCCACTAAAAGGCCGTTCGTCCGTGCCAGCATAACTGCTGTAGCCATGGCGTCTTCGTCTGCCACTTGGACGATTTCGTCGACAATGCTTAAATCTAGAACATCCGGAACGAAACCTGCTCCGATACCCTGTATCTTATGGGGACCTTTCTGTCCGCCGGAGAGAACAGGTGATTTGGTTGGCTCTACGGCAATCAGCTTCACAGTGGGTTTTTTCGACTTCAAATATCTGCCAGCACCGGTGATGGTTCCCCCTGTACCGACTCCAGACACCAGGACGTCAACCTGACCATCTGTATCGTTCCAGATCTCTACCCCAGTGGTCTTCTCGTGAATATCCGGGTTTGCTGAGTTTTTGAACTGCTGAGGCATAAAGCCGTCGTACTGTTCTCTCAGCTCTTCTGCTTTTTGGATAGCACCTGTCATTCCCAGGGCTCCATCGGTAAGGACAACAGTTGCGCCATACGCGCTCAAAAGTCTTCTTCTTTCTATGCTCATCGTCTCAGGCATGGTAATAATGAGCTTGTAGCCTTTAGCAGCAGCCACCATCGCAAGGCCAACACCTGTGTTGCCACTGGATGGCTCAACAATCACTGTACCTGGTTTGAGAACACCTTGCCGTTCAGCCTCTTCAATCATGGCTTTGGCTATACGATCTTTCACCGAACCACCAGCATTGAAAGACTCAAGTTTTGCCCAAACTTTCGCCTTGTTATCGGCTATCTGCAAAAGGGGTGTATTTCCAATCAGTTCGAGGATGTTTTGGTAAACTTTCATAACGCTCCTCCTAATTACAAGTATTCCTATCGGAATTAGGTAATTTAACTTTATACCTGTATTTTCCCTTTGTCAATAGTCAATTTTGTAGTACTTGTGTAGTTCTTTTACATACTCCAGCCTGGTATTGATCGATTGTTCCAGTCTTGGGTACTTGCCTAACGCAACTCCTACCGATCCTCCGCTTTCCTGGATCTGCTCTACATAACTCTGCAGTACCTCCTCTTCCAGACCTAAATAACGACCGTTTTTGAGGATTCTTTCACACAGGTCATCGATATACACTTTGATAGCGTATTCCGGATCGCGGTGCACCGGAACGGCCTTTTCACGGAAAATGCCGTTTTTTATTCTCGTGTAAGAGTAAACACTGAGATTAGCTTCGGAAAACAGGGCTACCCCCGGGAGATTCTGCTTTTGCACCTCTGCGATCTGGCTTTCTAGCTCAGTGGCACTGTTGATGAAAAGGTACAAGCCCAAACCGCTGAAAAGCGGCACTGATGCGGCGTTTGCACTCTTGTCTTCTCTAATTGCGGTTTGGAGTTTCGGTGTAGTGTCCCTATACTGCATTGGCGTCACAAAATCGATGTAACCATTGGTAGACCAAAATACCCAGTCTTGGAAAAGAGACTTATATCCCCAAGAGTGTGGCGAACCTACAGCTGCAGAAATCAGGAGATCGGGCTTAATCTCCTTTAGGTTTTGGTAACACCACCTGACAAAAGCGTCAACGTGAGCTCTCCGGAAGTCTTTGTACGCTTCGTCTTCTGCGCTTCCGAGAACAAACTCAATAGGATCCCGGAAAAACAGCTTCTTGTACAAGTCACGGGAATGACTGCTATAACCGAAGTCACCTTCTTCATAGCGGATGTAGTCCAGATGCAATCCGTCAATATCGTAGTTTGTTACCAGTTCGGTCATTACCGCTTCAAGGAATCGACGAAACTCGGGTATCACTGGAGAAATAAACCAGGAGTTGGATGTACCCCGGGTTCCATCTCTTGTGACCTCTAGCCATTCAGGATGTTGGTTAATTAAGTAGCCGGGCGTTTTGTATCCTGACGAAAACACCCTAACCAGCGGATGAACTTCCATGCCACGGCTATGGGCTTCTTCGATAAAAACCTCTAAGATATCGCCATCTTCCCAAAGATAGAGGTACTGGTCCTGGATCTTTGCCACTTCACTGGGGTAGATGGTAGTGCCATAGGCGTAAACCTCCGGAAACAGAATGTGGATGCCTATATCAGCAAACTGATCGAGGAGCCTTGCAATATCACCCCGAGTGAAGAAGTTCCCAAAAGTTACATAGTCTACCCAAATACACCTGGTTTCCGCAATCCTAGTATCTACAAACAACGGTTCTAGATTCTCCAATATGGCTTTACCCTTTTGCGTATCCAGCCAATCATCTGAGTCAAGCAAGATTTCTGCTTCGGTGAGCTGCTCAGAAATGTAATCTGGATCGATATTGTCCAAGTTCCACAAAGCTTTTTCAAGACGTGATTTATATCCGTCTACTTGAGCGAGAATAGTGCCAGACAGAACTACAACTGCGACAAAGAACATTAGTACTCTTTTTGCCACCAACATCATCCTCCTAAAACAATTACTAATCCTGATTTTAAGGTTTACCACAAAAAGCGGACTTCCTTTTCTTGCTCGTGAAAATGTAAATCTCTGCACCAAACTATGTAGCGCTTATCAAGTGGAAACACAATCTTCGAAAGCGAGACGCTGAGATAGCCAGAAGCAAACAGGATTAGTAGTGTCAAAAAAGCCCCTCAGGAGTAAACCTGAGGGGTAAAAAAAGATCCGGCAACGACCTACTCTCCCACAGCGTCTCCACTGTAGTACCATCGGCTCTGAAGCGTTTCACTTCTGTGTTCGGAATGGGAACAGGTGGGGCCGCTTCGACGTAGTTACCGGAAAGCTTAGTTCTATTCAATTGGGTTAGAACCTTCAAAAGTGCATAGTGGAAGGATGGTTAAGCCCTCGACCAATTAGTACCGATCA
>LFSI01000032.1:0-2213 GCA_001512545.1 Clostridia bacterium DTU065
TCCAACTTCTATTCTAACTGAGGAATTTGTTAATGGCTTTCCTATTTTTTCAGAAAACCATTTTTACACCATTATACGGACTCAACTTATACACGCCCTTCGTAAAATGATTGACAAACAGAAATGGCAACATAGGTTTTCCTGGCAACAGAAATAATTGTTTAGATCGGTTTTCATTTGGATAATAAGTTATTTGTTCAGGGTTGGAACCAAAAGCCGGTGGAGATGAAAGTGGGAACATTCCCAAGCTGATTTATAAAAATACAGAGAAATCAACCCTAATCGCTTGAGAGAAACCCACAGTGCGTTTATAAGAAACGTGCGATGTGCGATATACATACTAGAGTTAGGCGGACTGTTCTAGCGGTTGGGTGTAGGCATACAATGGTAGTAGTGCGGGTTCTAATTTCTGAATACTTAAACTGTACAACGACCGCTATATAACAATGTCATCGGAGTTCAGAGTTAAAAAAACTGAAAGATGTCTAGCTAAGTTTACTATTTGCGCATATTTGCAATAATCGATCCATGCTTTGGGTTTTATAATATAAAGCTGCGTTATAGAATAGTAGGGGGTGGAAATGTCTAAAGAATTGTGATAGTAAGAAAACCAGTTTTCGAACACTTTTAGGAAACAGGCAACTAACCAATTGGGTAGGCGGTTTTAACACAAAAACTCGAATGGCGGTATAGGAATGAGTGTAAACTACTTAGAACAACCAAAAAAAGCAAATAATAGCTGTAAAGGGGGGAAAAAGGTAGTGGCGAAGAAAAAGCAGAAGACTCCGAGAATCAGGAGGGGAGAGATCTACTTTGCTAATCTGAACCCTGTTGTCGGATCTGAGCAGGGGGGCGTAAGGCCAGTTCTTATCCTGCAAAACGACACAGGCAACAAGTACAGTCCAACGACGATTATCGCAGCTGTAACATCAAAACATAAGAGATCAAGACTGCCTACGCATGTGCCCCTTGCTTCTAGAGAGGGACCTCTTGACAAAGACTCGGTAGTACTTCTAGAACAGGTGCGTACAATTGACAAGAGCAGACTGAAGGAAAAGATCGGTAAGCTATCAAAGGAAGAGTTAGAACAGGTCCAGAAAGCTCTCAAACTTTCCCTTGGTTTTGATGACCCACATAACTACAATTCAGATGAGACAGCTGAGGAAGATGAGGAAGAGGAAGACAAAAAAATCCTGCATTGATTGCACTCCCGCTTCTGGATTTCTTTACATGGAAGGGATTGACCATCTTGAAGCCAATTATAGGTATAGCATGTGGTCAGAAATGGCAAGGAAACAGGCAGACTTTGTATGTACATAAGCCTTATTCTGACGCAATAGCTAAGGCTGGTGGAGTTCCAGTGCTGCTTCCTATTGTAGAAGGAGAGGATCTACCATTGATCGATATCGTCGATGGGTTACTTTTGCCCGGCGGCGTAGATGTAGATCCGAGGTTTTATAACGAAGAACCGGCACAAAGGCTTGGAACTGTCGACTTAGATTGGGACTACAATGACGTATCTTTATGCAAAAAGGCTTTGTATGTCGATATGCCGATTCTAGGAATATGCCGTGGTCATCAAGTGCTGAACGTTGCCCTTGGAGGGACCCTTCATCAAGACATCCCGACAGAAGTTCAAGATGCACTCAAACACGATCAGGGCGATAACTACTACAACCCTTGCCATACAATCAATGTGAAACGGGATACTCTGCTATTTGAAGTCTTTCAAACCGAACGGCTGGAGGTCAACTCCAGCCATCATCAGGCGGTAAAAGAACCTGGCAAAAGCTTAATTGTTTCGGCTTTTGCCAGTGATCATGTTGTGGAGGCGATTGAAAGTGCCGAGCATCGGTTTGTACTCGGCCTGCAGTGGCATCCGGAACTGATGTGTGAGAAGTTCCCCGAAATGCTGAATCCGTTTTTGGCGTTCTGCAGGGCAGCACAAGCTTTTAGGAGGGAAAAACATGCCTCAAAAACCTGAAGGTATTAAAAAACCGGGTAAAGTCTACTGGTTGATCAATATGGTTATACTTGGTATAGCATCATTTGTCTTTCTTCTAGACCTCGTCGTCTGGAGGAGATTCAGTCTTAGCTTGATGTGGATGATCATCACCGGTGGCGTAGCTGTTTTCTGCTACGTGCAGCTGAAAAGCATCGACGATAGTGCTGAAGGGAAGAAATAGATGATTTTCAAACTCAAAAGCGAAGAG
>LFSI01000032.1:2314-10964 GCA_001512545.1 Clostridia bacterium DTU065
AAAGCCTTGGCATTGACCCGGAAAAGGTCACCAGCCCTACCTTTACGTTGGTTCAGGAACACATGGGCAGGATGCCCCTCTACCATTGGGACCTCTACAGGCTCGACGATCCCAAAGAAGCGTTGGAGTTAGGACTTGAGGAGCACCTCTACGGAGACGGTCTTACGGTCATAGAGTGGGCAGAACTTTTAGATGCAGAACTCCCCAAGGAGAGGCTGACCATAAAACTCAACATTGAAAACGGTTTCCGAACCATTGAGATCGTACCCACCAAGTCCTACGAGAAGGTTTATGGAGAGATTAAGGAGAGATTCATGTCATGCTTTGCTTAGCGCTGGATACCTCCACGAAAACCGGCGGTGCAGCTCTGGTAAAAGGAGACAGCATCCTGGGAGAGTTCGTTTTGGATATTGAGAGAAAAACCCATTCAGAACGGGTTATACCTGCAATTGACAGCCTGCTCCAGGGCTCCGGTATCACCATGCAGGAGATTGAAGCACTGGCCATCGCTTATGGTCCCGGATCTTTTACGGGCCTCAGGATTGGAGTAGGCACTGTCAAAGCACTATCTCTAAGCTTAAAAATCCCGGTGTATAAAGTAGACACCTTAGAGGCACTTGCCAGCCAGATTGGTTTTGTTGATGGAATCATCTGCCCCATTTTCAACGCCAGGCGCGGCGAGGTCTACGGGGCTGTATGGGAGAGCAGACCTAAACAGGACATTTTCGCTTGCGTCATGGAGTCCCGAGCTCTTTCCATTGATGAGCTTCTTTTAAATGTGCCAAAAGGGGACAACCTCTTTTTTGTTGGTGAAGGAGCCATCAGCGAAAGAGATGCTATCCTTCAGACGTTTCCCCACGCTACGATAGTAACGGGAACAAACAGCATGCTTCATCCTGGGTCCGTCGGCCTTAGAGCTCTGAAAGCCGGAACTCCAGTTGATGCCGACAGCTTGCTCCCAAACTACCTCAGAAAATCGGAGGCCGAGGTCAAAAGAGGGTTGTAATATGGGTCAGTATGAAGATTGGAAAACAAGCAATGTGCCTGCAGAAAGCGGCAAAGCCGCCTTTACCATCCGCCGGGCAGTGTTCGAGGATTTGGAAGGAATTGCCAGAGTGGAGAGGGAGTCCTTTACCACTCCCTGGACCGAGACATCTATAGGAACTGAACTGTCGTTAAACATCTTTGCAAGATACTTCGTGGCAGAGTTGGAGGGCGAAATCGTCGGGTTCGGCGGAATGTGGGTTGTGGTCGATGAAGCCCATATCACAAACATTGCCGTACTGGAAAAACATCGCAGACAGGGAATAGGCAGGGCCATTCTACATACACTGCTTTCCACTGCCAAGGAAGAGCGGTGCAGAGCAGCGACTCTCGAGGTCAGAGTGGGAAATATCCAGGCACGCAGACTATATGAGAGTTTCGGCTTTGCCCCTGTGGGTATAAGACCTAAGTACTACAGCGATACAAATGAAGATGCACTCATTATGTGGTGTGTGTTAGAATAGAGCGGAAACCCCGCTTTTTTTCTATGAAATGGAGATCAGAAAGAGTGATCGTTGATTCTCCAATTTGCACAAGCTAAGAAAGCGAAGTTAACCGAGGCGTTTTGAGGTGAATATATGTCTGCATTAGTGTTAGGTATAGAGACTAGCTGCGATGAAACCGCAGCTAGCGTAGTAGATGCTGGAAGAGAGATTCTGTCTAATGTTATTGCAACCCAGATACCCTGGCACGTAGAGTTCGGAGGCGTTGTGCCTGAGATTGCGTCCAGGAAGCATTTGGAGTTCATCAATCCTGTGATCAAGAAGGCCTTAAGCGATGCTGGTGTGGGTTTGGAGGACATTGCAGCTGTTGCAGTAACCTACGGACCTGGCCTTGTTGGCGGGCTGCTTGTAGGTCTTTCAGCAGCAAAGGCCATTGCCTATAGCAGGAATCTGCCCTTAATCGGGGTTAACCATATCGAGGGGCATATCTACGCTAACTTCCTTGCCTACCACGACCTTGAAGCACCTCTGGTCTGTCTTACCGTCTCGGGAGGTCACACAACACTGCTCTACATCGAAGAGATGGGCGAGTATACCATCATCGGGCAGACTAGAGACGATGCAGCAGGAGAGGCTTTCGACAAGGTCAGTCGGGTTCTAGGTCTGGGGTATCCAGGCGGTCCGGCGGTGGAAAAATCTGCCAAACTGGGAAATCCCAGAGCGTACGATTTCCCCAAAGCTCTTCCAGGAGAACTGGACTTCAGCTTCTCCGGGTTGAAGACTGCTGTTATCAACACCTTCCACAACGCAAAACAGAAAAACCAAGAGATCAACTTAAACGACCTTGCAGCATCTTTCCAAGAGTCGGTAGTTGAGGTTTTGGTAGAAAAAACCATGATGGCTGCACAGCAGAAAAACGTGAGAAACATCCTGCTTTCAGGGGGCGTTGCCAGCAACGAGAGGCTGCGCGAAGCCCTTGGCGATGCGTGCGCGAAGGCCGGTAAGAAGCTATACTACCCGCCTAAAATCCTCTGCACCGACAATGCCGCCATGATTGCCTGTGCGGGCTACTACCGCTGGAAAAAGGGCTACGCCTCTCAGTGGGACTTGAATGCCGATCCCAGGCTGGGCTTGTAAATTTGCTTGTTTTAGGCAAAACGCCTTAGCAAACCTGTGCATAAAAGTGTAGAATAGAAGCATGATATAGGTAGAATTTGGTAATAGTTACCCACAGTTTGTGAATAACTGCTTGTGGATAATGTGGATAAGTCTGTGAATAAGAGGTAAATCAGCAGTTTTAAATGTGGATAGAAAAAGAGGAGAGTTTATGGTGATATGAAAAAGCTACGTTTCCTAATTTTACCAGTATTGGTTGTTGTGGTATCAGCATGCGTTTTAGCAAGCTCCCCTTTTGATACCTCCTATAAACCAACCACAAAATCCATAGCGATGGGTGGTTCGGGCGTTGCGTTTCTGGACGATGCAGGTGCAATGCGCCTCAATCCAGCTGCGCTAAATCAGATAAATGCCGTTTCAGTATTAGCAGAAGGGGCCGCAAGCTTTGATGAACTCAGCAATCTAGTGAACGTTCTCTCGTCACGATCTGCTTTAGCGAAGCTAAAAGACGGATATGAGAGCCGAGTCGAAGGGTTTCTTGGCTTTAGCACCAATAGGTTTGGTTTGGGACTGGCAACACTTGTTACAGTAAGCAAGGATCAAAATAAAGCAGAGGTTTACACTTTCCGCACCTCCAATGTTGCCTTAGCACTTCCATTCGGAATTCTTTGGAAAGCCTTCGACAACACTTACATTGGCGCGAACATCAAACTGCATCACCCAGTGCTTGAGGAGTTCGATCTGTCGGGAGAAAAGATGCAGAAGAAGATTACAAGAGGCAGCGGTCAGGGATTTGACCTAGGATTGCTTGTGGATTTTGGCAGCATCAAGCTGGGCGCAAGTGCAAGCGACCTCTCGGCGTTCATATCCATGGACGGGGAGAGCCAGCCCGAAGACATCGCTCCCCGCTTTGCTGTTGGAGCGAGCGTGGACTTTTTCCACAAAAAGCGGCCTGGCCTCATTGCATTAGCAATAGACTATACCGATGTGTACCTGTCCCAGGGAGTGCAGAATGGAATTCTTAGAGTGGGCATGGAAAACATTTTGTTTAAAACCTTGACGATCCGTTCAGGCATCACAGCCAAGGACATTTTCCACGATGCTAGAGTAGCTCAGTACTCTGCAGGTCTTGGTGTAAAGCTAGGACCGGTAGTGCTGGATTTTGCGGTGGTGTCTTCTGACCTTTCCACTGAGAACATGGAAGGAAGCCTCAGTTTTGAGATTAGGCTGTAGGAGAAAACAGACCGCTTTCAGGAGGTTATGTAATGGTTGTTAAAGTCATTGGCGGAGGTCTTGCCGGGAGCGAGGCTGCATGGCAGCTGGCAAAACGCGGGATAGAGGTAGAGCTCTACGAAATGAGACCTGTAGCCAGTACTCCTGCCCATACAACGGAAAACTTTGCAGAATTGGTCTGTTCCAACAGCTTAGGTTCTAACGAGATAACTTCTGCCCAGGGGCTTCTCAAAGAGGAGTTGAGGCGACTCGGCTCTCTGCTTATTGCCATGGCAGAAAAGGCAAGAGTCCCTGCGGGGGGAGCTCTTGCAGTAGATCGAGAGGTCTTCAGCAAGCTCGTCACCGAAGAGATTGAGAAAAACCCACTGATCACAGTGATTCGCCAAGAGGTTACCGAGATTCCTGACGGCAACGTCATTATCGCTACAGGACCCCTCACCTCCGACAAACTGGCAGAAGAGCTTGCTCGGTTTGTTGGTGATGAGCACCTTTACTTCTATGATGCGGCAGCACCAATAGTCACCAGAGAGTCGATCATCGAAGAAAAGGGTTTTTGGGCTTCAAGGTACGACAAAGGCGAGGGAGAGTACTTCAATGCCCCGCTGGATAAAGACGAGTACGAAAGGTTCTACAACGAACTGATCAGTGCAGAAGTTGCCAACAAGCACGCATTCGAGGAGGATCTGTTTTTCGAAGGATGCATGCCCATTGAAAAGCTGGCTCTGCGGGGGTTTGACACCTTAAGATACGGCCCTCTGAAACCTGTAGGGTTAACCGATCCGAGAACTGGAAAGCAGCCGTATGCAGTTGTGCAGCTCCGCCAGGATGATTTGGAAGGAAGGCTCTACAACCTAGTAGGTTTCCAGACCTCTTTGAAATGGGGAGAGCAGAAGAGGGTCTTTTCGCTGATTCCGGCTCTCGCTGAAGCTGAGTTTGTTAGGTTCGGCGTGATGCACAGAAACACGTTTATCAACGCGCCAAAGGCTTTAAAGCCAACGTTCCAAACCAAGACTAGGGACGATCTTTTTGTGGCAGGCCAGATCACCGGCGTGGAGGGTTATGTAGAGTCTCTGGCATCGGGGCTCATTGCAGGAATCAACATGGCAAGGCTGATAGAAGGGAAAAAGCCGCTAGTTCTCCCAGAGACAACGCTCATCGGGGCACTTCCTAGATACATCACTACTGCTCCAGCAAAGAACTTCCAGCCAATGAACGCCAACTTCGGACTCCTGCCAAACCCTACAGAGAGGATTAGGAAGAAGGCCGAGCGCAAAGCTTACTACGCCAAGAGGGCCCTCGAAGATCTAGAACACTTCTTGAGTGAACACAACTTATAGCTAACGTTCAGAGTGAGATGCAGGTTTCTCACTCTTTTTTTAGGCTACATGGAACACAAAGGGAAACTATCTTTAGGGTATAATCGTATATGTAGGTGTAAAGTAAGGGCAAAGAGGTGGTTATATGCCTGACATGAAAGAGATCAACGAAGCGAGAAGGGCTGGAAACGAAGTTTTGCGTCTCCTTGATGAGGTTGAAAGGAACCTAAAGAGTGCCAGGAACTGGGGATTCTATGACATGATCGGTGGAGGCTTCTTCTCGAGCTTGATAAAGCACGACAAAGTAGGTCGGGCAGAAAAGCTCATGCAAGATGTGAAACGTGCCCTGTTCAATCTCCAAAGAGAACTTAAAGATGTGAACCTGTCCATACCTGATACGGTGGTGGTCAGCGACTTAGAGAAGTTTCTGGACATCGCTTTTGACAACATTGTTAGCGACTGGTTCACCCAAAGCCGAATCAATCAAAGCCTCAGAGAAGTCGAAAGAATACGGGCTCAAGTCCAGAAGATCCTTTGGGAACTTAACCAGTTGAGATAGGGAAAGATAAAAAGTAGGCTTGGGCCTTAGGAGATTGCAAGATACAACAAAAATTCCAAAAAAAAGCCAAAAGTGGGTGCCTGCGTGCAAGCACCCACTTTGAGTTTAAACGAAGATGAGGACCGGTCGAGCCGGTCCTCATCGGTTTCACGATGAAGGTATGTTAATAGTCCTTAATAGGTGTAGTGTATGGACAGAAGGTTGGCGGAAGTTCTTCTTCAGATGGATCTTTGCTAATGGCTGATGGTAGCTTCTCTGGATCACCCCTAGACACTAGATAGAAGGCAAAGACGTGAGGATACACGAACAAGAGGTTCATCAATAATCCCCCTTTACCTTATTAAATTGTCGGGAGTGTTCCATACGTTTGTGGGAAGAGAGTAGGTTGTTTACCTGTGTTCCCACTTATATTATACACGATACAGGATACGAATGTGTAGACCTTTTATGCAAAAATGTATAAAAACTGAGGTACCTTTTCTTCACGGTGGGGTAAGAAGAAAACAGGAAGGGAAACCTGAAGAGATTAAGCAGGTAAGGTTTTAAAACATTCGAACTAGTTAATTAGTAGAACGCGTTTTGGAGGGAAAAAAGGTGGCTGAGTTTACCATCAGACCGTATCAGGTAGGGGACTTTGGACCGGTTGTCTCGCTGTGGGGCCGTTGCCTGAAAAGAGACCCCATCTCTAGGGAAACTTTTCAGGTCAAAGTCCTGGCCGACGAGAACTTCTCGGAGCAGGGTGCTTTCGTCGCAGAAGTGGATGGGAAGGTGGTAGGATTTCTCCTGGCGATTTTTAGAAAAGTCCCCCTTACCGGTGTGGGGCTGCAGGAGGATACAGGCTGGATCACCATTTTCTTCGTGGATTCTGAGCACAGACGCAGGAAGATCGGAACGGCTTTGTTTGACAGCGCAGAAAACTACCTAAAGGCAAACGGCAGGAGGAAGGTTGTGGTTTCGAGCTACGTTCCTAACTATTTCATTCCCGGAGTTGACGTTGATGCCTATCCCGAAGCCCACGAGTTTTTGCAGAAGAGGGGATACGAAACGGTCTTCGACCAGTACGGGATGAGCGTCGATCTTCTCGACTTCGAGCCGATTTCAGAGTACTACACCATCCTGGAAAACCTCCTGAAAGACGGTGTGATCGTTGATTACTTCGAGCCAAAATTTACCCACAAGCTGCTAACCTTCTTAGAGACGGAGTTTCCCGGGGACTGGGCAGACGTTATCCGGGGTCGGATCAGGAAAGGTGTGGATCCACGCGATATCGTCATTGCTAAAAGAGGTGATGAGGTCGTCGGGTACTGTCAGGTTGACGGCGAGCGTTTTGGGCCGTTCGGCGTGCACAGCAGTCTCAGAGGTAAAGGCGTGGGAACTGCCCTGATAACCAAGGCTATGCTGCAGGCTAAAAGCAAAGGTACAAGACACCTCTGGCTGGCCTGGACGGGCGCAGTAGACTTTTATTCTCAGAAAGCAGGCTTTAAGGTGATTAGAACCAACAGGATCATGCGCAAGCAACTGGAGGGTTAGAGATGGAAGAGAGAAAGATTCACGTGATGGTGGTTGGAGCTCACGCAGGGGATGCTGAGCTCATGGCAGGCGGGCTGCTCGCAAAATACCATCTCCTCGGACACAAAACCAGCATCGTGCATATGACGCTTGGAGAAAAGGGAAATAGAGCCCTTACCCCCGAGGAGTACGCCAAGCAAAAGCGCAGGGAAGCAGAAGCTGCGGCGAAAGTCCTTGGAGCCGATGTGTACTTTTTGCCGTTCAAAGACGCCGAACTTCCTTACAGCGACGAAGCGGCCTACATGCTTTGCGACATCATCCGGGAGGCTAAACCCAACCTGATTATCACCCACTGGAAGGGCAGCATCCACAAAGACCACACCAATACCCATCACATAGTCCATGACGCCCAGTTCTATGCAGCTCTTCCCACAATCGAAAGGAAGCTTCCAGCTCACGGATGCTGGACCATTGCTTATGCAGAAAACTGGGAGGATCCTAAAGGTTTTGAGCCCGATACCTATGTGGACATAACCGCTGGTTACGATCTCTTTATCGAAGCTGCAAAGTGTTACGAGATGGTGAGCGGAAAGATCTCCAGCTTCCGTTATTTAGATTACTACGAAGCTCTTGCAACAACTCGTGGATGCCTTTCAGGTTTCCAGAAAGCAGAGTGCTACATGATGCCCGAAGGAGCCCTGATCAGAAAGAGCGACAGGTTCCCGGGATTCTGATTCCCAGCTTCAGTCGCCATTGACCATTTTTGAATGCTGCTTACACGTGGAAACAAGAAAAGACGTACTGCTCTGCCAAACGTTTGCCTTGGCAGACAGTGCGTCTTTTTATGTAGGTGTTTGCTACACGAGAGTATGGTTCGAGTAGTAAGGGTCGAGATGCTCTAACGATAAACAGCAGCGGAGTTTGCTGAAAGGTGATTATATCAGCAGGATTTTCAACGAAAGTCTTTAGGTACCTGCTTTGATTGCTTAGGGCTGACTGTAGTGCCAGTTGGACTCAACGATTTGGTGCGCTGCTCTTCGGTAGCACTGTTGGGGTTGTGGGTATTTTCTGCAGGGTTGCGATTTCTTCTAAGCAAAATGAAAAGCTGCGGAACTCTTCGCCACAGATATAACGATAGAGGTTCCTTCCCACGTATGAAGGCCACCCAGTACGATACGTATAGCCATAAAGTGATTAAGTACAAAGAAATCGGGATCAACGTAATGTTGAGTATGCGCGGTAAGAGCCCAAGCTCGAGGTCTACTTCAGCAAAAACCAATAGAACGTGGACCCCTACCACCAAAGCGGCTCACAGCAATCAGATGATGAACTGCAGAAACACGCGCAAGTAGTATCCCGCGACAAAACAAAGCACGAGAAAGCGAGTTTGAGCAATCCACCTGAGAAGAGACTTCACTGCGTAGAAAAAA
>LFSI01000062.1:0-18986 GCA_001512545.1 Clostridia bacterium DTU065
CCGAACTACGTGTTCTCAGATAGCAAGGAAGACAGAGTCAAAACTGCAGCCAGCATCGCCTACCACTTGGGCATGGGCGTGGAGATGGAGAAGCACTGGAACGACACCCTCATTGAAAGAAACAAGTGGAGAGACTATCTAAACGGCGGCGTGAAGTACGGATACATGAATGGGCTCGTTGCATACTACCAGAACATCAAAGATTTTGGCAGAGCTGCCGCAACCTTTGATAAGCGCACCCTCTACTACGATTACGTCTATCAGTTTGTAAAGGGTGAGTATGAGATAACCGAATAAGTGTAACGCAGGCTGCTGTGGGATCCCACGGCAGCCTTTCTTCATGTAGGGCTAGGGGGAGCGAGACCGAAATCGCATTTTGTTTTATTTGATTCGCGAAATTCGAACTGACAGAAACAAAATAGAGGAATGCAGTTATATAAGGCAAATATAGTACTAGAGGGAAAAATGGAAAGCATGTGTAATCTTGCCCCTTGCAAGCAGAAACGGAGACGGGAGCATGTAACCTAGCGTAATTGTATTTGGCTAAACTGAAAGAGTACAAACAAAGTACGCGGTGCTTTTGGAGTATCTTAAACTTTCGGTCTCGGGAAATCTGTTGCCTTAAGCCAGGGAGGAATATCGATGGGGTTCCTGATGAGTGTAAATGTGGTTAAAGAGGGCAAAGACGACAATAACATAAATAAGATTGAAGAGTGTGTGGTAAAAGCTCTTGACGACAAGTATGAGCGAATCGATTCCGCTGACGATTCGGACCGCACAATACTTATCGTGCCAAACAACAGGTTTGTCAGCATTTTTGATGATTTTGCCCCGTATATGTATGAAGACCAGTTTTCCATCTTTCCCCGCAGGCTCTCAAGAACCTTAGACGCCCCTATTGTCAGTCTGTACGTTGAAGATGGTGATATCATTCAGCTGAGGCTGTTTCAAGAGGGACAGCTCCTCGATGAGTACTGTAATATGCCGTGGTTCGTTGACGAGACGGTGCCCACAGGCACTGTTACAGGAGATGCAGAGATCTGGGTTAAGCAATTGAAGCTTGATGCCACGCCGGAGGATCTGGAATCTGCCTGGAGCAACCTGGATCTTTTAGGCGAGCAGGTGGTAGAGAGGCTGTGGGAGATCTTCGGCGGAGACTCAAGTTTGTTCATGAGAGACAAGATCTTTTTCTTGGAAGATTTGGAACAGTACTCCCTCATGCACTTCAAGAGAAAACCAGATGTACAGCTGGGCAACTTGGAAGAATACATGGTTAAGCTGTATGAGCAGGATAAGCTGATTCGCAAAAAACAGCGGCTGTTTTTTAAACTGTTTGAAGAGGTCTTTCAGCCGGTGTTTGCACAGCATGGTTTTACGCGCACCGAGAAGTTCAAACACTACCGCATCTATGAAAAAAGCTACAGCAACGACTCAAGCGTGATCCTGTTTGTGCAATTCTACGAGCTGCACTTTTCTCTCAACATCTACTGCAAAAAAGAAGAGTGCAACGGCCTGCACTTAATCAATTACTTATACACTCTTGAAGACGGAGAAGCAGAGCTTCTAGAAGCGATACATAGAGCAAGGGACGCATTTTTGGCCGAAGGACTTCAGTTTGTACAACGGGTTGAAGGAATGCAGGTGTGACGCAGAGCCTCTTACGGTTTAAAGGTCTAGCCGCATAAACGTAAATGGTATTTGCGGATATATGCACTTAACTAAATACTTTAGAAGTTAAGAACCTCTTTGCTTGTTCCGATCACAAGCAAAGAGGTTCTTAAGCATACTGCCCAACCAGGCTCGGTGAATTTCCAATCTGTTTACTTCTGGATTCCAAGAAGGTCATCTAGGGAGTTCTGGAGATACTTGTAGCTATCGAATACACCTTGGTTGTAGAACTCGGGACCGATCTTCTCGGAAAAGAAGTCTAGGAGAAGAGTACATGCAAGATCACCAAGCTCAATGTCGTGCTCATTAAGAAAGTACTCCTTGATCTCTTCGACCAGGGCTTTTCTCTGCTCGCTGGTGAAGATGTTTTTCAGATCCACGGCTAAAACTCCTTTGCTGTTCTGTTTAAATCCCAAAAACTGTGCTTACGCTTGGGGCTGCACTCAAAGGCGGAGGGACACACAGGCTGAGGTTTCTAATTTTGCAAATAAAAGAGGTCTAGGGCAGGCTTCGGAAGAATTTAAACAACGCTGACATTTTTTTGACTAAACATAAGTATACACCAACATGTCGATTTTCACATAGAAGACTAGGAGGCAAACCTTTTGCGTAGTAAGTATAAGCTGGTGATCACAGACCTAGACGGTACATTACTGGACTATAAACAAAGAATCCATCCGGCAAATGTTAAAGCCCTTCAAGAACTGAAAGACGCGGGAATTCCTGTGGTTCCGGCAACAGGAAGGGGTAAGAGATCTGCTGAAGGCGTCATTAACGGGCTACCCTTAAGTGAATACCTTATTTGTTTTCAGGGTGCTGCAGTTTTCAAGGGAGACAGAGCTATCTGGCATCAGCCTGTAGGCGACGTCCTGCCTTATATTAAGCTTCTTAGAGAGCACAAGAACGTGAACTCGGCAGTCTTTGCAACCCATGCAGAAGGGGTAGAGGACCTGACCATGTTCGCTCCCTACTACGCCGAAGCGGCAGACTACTTGGTAAAGCAGGGAGGAACCATCATCAATGGAGATAGGGTGCTAGAGGCAGCAACAAAGAACCTGACCAAAGTGGTCTACTTCGGCAAGCTCCAGGATCTTTTGGACATTCAGTTGATATGGTTAGAACTCGACCCAACAAAAAACGTGGTTCTTTCAAGCGACTTTACTCTCGACCTCACCCACCAAAATGCCACAAAGGGTTTTGCCGCAAAGCACCTTGTGGAAAGCTGCGGGCTGAAAATGGAAGAAGTGCTGGCAATTGGTGATAACTATAACGACATGGACCTTCTGGAGGAAGCGGGCTTTTCTGTAGCCATGGCCGATGCACCACCTGAGGTGCGCCAGGTAGCCGATGCCGTAACCGGCAGAGCCGCAGAAGGCGGCTTTGCAGAAGCCATCTACAAATACGTCTTAGGCTAGAGAGGTGTGTCTTCATGGATGAGAGGGAAAGACAGAGAAGAGAGCTGACAAAAGAGAGAGAGCTTGAGCTCTTCTATACCAAGACTTCTCCAAAAAGACTCAGGCTCGCAGGCCTAATCTCCGGAGTGCTCATGCCCTGGATCTTGGCAGCTATCGTCCTCCTGTCGCTTGTTGTGGTAAACCTATACGACTACATGATGTGGCGGCAGTGGGAGTTTGATCCTAGCGATCTTTTCAACGAGACCAAAGTGGGACTTATAGTTGTAACTATCATCCTGGGCGTAATTGGCTTTATTGCCGCCGGAGCTTTCCCCATGGAAAAGGTGAGGTTTTTCAAAACGGATATCTACTTTTCCAGGCCATTCAGCTACTTTGTCATCGGCTTTTTTGGCCTGCTTGTACCGTTTTTGGTTATAATGTGGATCATGGACGGCGATTTCTCGATCCTTGGTTTTTTGAGCGTCTTTGTCATCAGTTTTGTGGTTGCACTGGTGGCCTACCCGTACTGGAAGGCGCTGTTCAACAAGATCATTTACTACGTAAGCGACTACGATGCCGTCGGTCAGGTCGTCCAGGAGATGATTGAAGCTAGAGCTAAGCAAAACGTCTCAAGACAGGAGCAGGAAGAGACCTACCGGCGCTTTTTAGACGAGATGCGAAAACACCGCAAGTAAGCGCAGGGCGCACTTGCTTTGAAGAAAGGGTTATCTATGTCTAACTCAATACAGGTCAATGCCAAAATCAACCTCTGTTTGGATGTGAAAAGCAAGAGGGAAGATGGGTATCATGAGATCGAATCCCTATTTCATTCCATCGGAGTTTCCGATACACTAACAATTAAGAAAGCAGATAAAAAAACGCTGGTCTCAAACAACAGGCAGATGCCGTTAAACGAAAAAAACCTGGTGCTAAAAGCTATAACCAAACTGGAGGAAGAGCTAGGCACAGAACTGAACTGCGCTTTCAACTTGGAGAAACGGATCCCCATATCTGCAGGGCTTGGAGGAGGATCTGCTGATGCAGCAGGTGCCCTGATCCTGGCAAACCACCTCTTCGACTTGAGGCTGTCTCTCGAAGAGCTGGCAGGTGTGGCAGCGAAGGTAGGGGCAGATGTACCCTTCATGCTCTACGGCGGATCGTGCCTCGTCTCCGGGATTGGAGATGTCATCGAAAGGTCGACACCGGCACCCTCCTGGGGAGTTTTGCTTATCAAGCCCCCTTTTGGCATCAGAACCAAATCAGCCTACGATCTGTTAGATGCATCAGAAGACCTGCTTCACTTTGATCCAACGAAACTAGAACAGGCAATTGAACGTAGAAACTACCATGAAGCAAAGAAAAACCTGGGAAACACCTTCACAAAACCCATTGTGGAGCAATGCCCATCTCTTAGCATCATCATGGAAACCCTAGATGAGCTGGGTATAGGAGCTGTAAGTCTTTCAGGAAGCGGTCCAACCCTCTTTGCACTGACAGAAGACTCTGGCATAATAGAAGAATTAGAAGCCAAACTGGAGAAAAAAATCCCTAACTGGCAGTGGACCGAAAACAGGTTGCCATATAGAGCAGAGAGAAGATCTGAACCTGGAGACTTTAGGCCACTTGTCATTAGAGGCCGGGATACAAAACCCTGGATTCATTTTGCGAGATTAACAGACTTTAGTTGGCAAATAGAGAATGCATCTTCACTGTGAAAGGAGGCATTTAGGAGGCACATTAGTGCTTTCAAGAGCTTATGGGAAAATTAGGACCTATCCAATTAGATAATTATCAACCTTTGCGAGAGTTGGTTTTTGAAGCTATACGCGAAGCCATTATCAACGGCACGCTGCGCCCAGGCGAAAGACTGATGGAGGAAGCGCTGGCCGAAGAGCTCGGCGTGAGCCGCACGCCGGTAAGAGAGGCCATTAGAAAGCTGGAACTGGAAAAACTGGTGATTATGGTACCGAGGAAAGGCGCCTACGTTGCGGATCTTACCAAAAGCGATGTTAAAGAGGTCTTTGAAATCCGCAGAGCCCTCGAAGGTCTGGCAGCCCAGCTTGCAGCTCTCAGAGCCACCGACGAGCAGTTGGAAAAGCTCGAGCGCTACTTGGTAAGGATTGGCGAAGCAATTGACAGAGAAGACATTGAACAGACTATAGAGATAGATGAGATGTTCCACGATGTACTGTACAAAGCCGCGGGAAACGACCGCCTTGAGGAGATGATCAACAATCTCAGAGAGCACATCCAGAGGTACAGGTCAACGTCTCTTGCCCATCCAGGGCGCATGAAGCAGGCCTTTGTGGAGCACCGCAAGCTAGTAGAAGCTATCGGCAAAAGAGACTCCAAGCTGGCTAAAAAGCTTGCAGAAGAGCACATCGCCAATGCCGAGAGCAGCCTGATGGAAGCGATATTTCAAAGAGGGGAAAAGTAAGTTATAATGTCCCTAAGGTGATTCCAACTCTATTCTTGTCAAGGGAAAGGGAGGTGTGGCGACAGTCTGTCGCCGCAAAAGTGACTAAATTTGACGTTGTAATCCTAGCTGGGGCTCCAAACCGGGGTTCCTTGACAGAAGTTAGCAGTGCTACATGGGAAGCTCTGGTCACAGTTGCCAGTCGGCCGATGGTTGAGTACGTCATCGATACCATGTTAACCCTTGAAAACGTGGGGAAAGTTGTGCTTGTGGGGCCTGAAGAACTCAGAGAAACCAGCCCAAGCATTTCGTTTACCCTCTGCAAAGACTCACTGGTTGACAACCTCAAAGCAGGGATCGACGCACTTGGAGCTGACAAATCACCTTACACACTGATCGTAACCAGCGACATTCCGCTGATCAGCACCGAGGCAGTCAACGACTTTATCGATCAGTGCCTGAAACATAGGGACGCTAAGGCCTTTTATCCACTGGTCTCTAGAGAAGTCAACGAAGCTTCCTATCCCGAAGTACAGAGAACTTACTTCCCCTTGAAAGAAGGCACTTTCACAGGCGGAAACATCATGCTCCTCGATCCAAACGTTGTAGAGACCCACTTTGAGCTCATCAGGCAGCTCACAGACCTGAGAAAGAGCCCTGCGAAAATCGTGAAGCTCTTAGGTCTGAGGTTCCTGGTGAAGTTCATTACCAAGTCGCTTTCCATAGAAGAAATAGAGCAGAGAGCCGAAGAGATTCTGGGATTTAAAGCCAAAGCTATCATCAGCACCTACCCGGAGATCGGCATCGATGTTGATAAACCGAGCGACCTTTACTTAATGGAAAACCTGTTTGCAGAGACGCATTGAGTTTAAAGCTGCCTCGTGGCAGCTTTTTTGCATTCAAGAAGCGGCACCCGGTCTCAGTGTTCTCTTTTCCCTCTCACACAAAAGACAAAAAACGCGTCAAAATCGACAAAAATGGCCTAAAAACAGAAGGAAAAAACGGACTTATGTTAAATATTTAACTGTGTGCAGCAACCCAGCTCAGGGGGAATAAAAGGGTGCATATCACCGATGTACAAGTTCGCAGAGTTGATGAAGCTGGGCGGATGAAAGCTATCGCCTCAGTTGTTTTCAATGATGTGTTTGTAGTAAGAGACATCAGAGTGATAGAGGGTGACGACGGAAGGTTTTTAGCCATGCCAAGCCGTAAGCTGCCAAACGGAGAGTATAGAGATGTTGCCCATCCGATTACCGCTGACATGAGAGAGCAGCTTACGAACTTAGTACTCGAGAAGCTGGCTGAATTAGATGCCTAAGTACATCAAACCGGCATACTTAATGCTTACTATAGGAGCGCTTATGCGCTCCTTTTTTAGTCGCAGTTTAGCAGGGTTCGAGAGTTCTGTGGATAACCTGTAGATAGTGTTAGCTCATCTGGCGACTTTCTTGGTTTAAACCCAGTTTAAACCTGCCGCTTTTTAAAAGCTTCCTGCACCCTTGTAGGGACAAGCTTTCTTCACATAGCAGACGAGGTTCGAGGTGAACATCATGCAGAAAAGAACCCTATCTATCTTGATCATCGCAGTCTTAACTCTGATTCTCTTGGACGGACTGTTCGGATTTAGCAAAAAGCTTTATTCAAGGTATACGGCCACCTTTGGGAGCACCATCCATAACGAAAATGTGGCTGTAGAACCACCTCCTGAAGAAAGCCAACCCGAGCCGATTAGAATCACCTTAGCTGCTGCTGGCGATATTATGGTACATCTCCCTCAAATCAAAGCAGCCTACAATGCAGAAACCGATACATATGAGTTCACCGAATGCTTCGCAGATATAAAAGAGTTAGTTCAGAGTGTTGATCTTGCCATCTGCAACTTAGAGACGGTCCTTGCGGGACCGGATAGGGGCTACTCAGGATATCCGGACTTCAATGCTCCTGACGAAATTGCTGTAGCCATCAAAGAGGCAGGTTTTGATGTGGTGTCTTTGGCAAACAACCATTCTCTAGATAAGGGACCGTCGGGCATCTACAGGACTATCGATTACCTAAGAAGCATAGGTCTGATCCCCATTGGGAGCATTAGGTCTGAAGAAGAGAAAGACGACATCCTGCTTCTGGAAGTTGGTGGGATATCTCTTGCGGTTTTGGCCTACACCTATGGTGTCAATTCACCCTACCCCACAGAGAATCTTGTAAGCATCATCGATGAGGAGAAGATCGCAGGAGATATCGCAAAGGCTAAAGACATGGGAGCTGAGCTGGTTGCAGTCAGCATCCACTGGGGCACCGAGTACAAGAGAGAGCCTAACCAAGCGCAGAAGAACCTGGCAGAGAAGATGATTGAGTTTGGCGCCGACATTATCTTGGGAAGCCATCCCCACGTCATCCAGCCCTTTGATAAGGTCGAAGTCGCTTTACCCTCAGGAGAAACTAGAGAGGGGTACGTCATTTACTCCCTGGGAAACTTCATCTCCAACCAGAACCTCCAGACGCTGAACATGAAGTATGTGGACTCGGGAGTAATACTGACATTCACCATCGAAAAAGACCCGGAGACAGGAGAGATCTCCATTCCCGCAATCGGCTATACCCCAACCTGGGTGCACAAGTTCTTTAAAGACGGAAAAGACCACTACAGGATCGTGATCGTGGAAGACGCTATCAAAGAATATGAGTCGGGACAGCCAGGCGACCTTTCTGAAGCGGACTACCTCAGGCTGAAAGAGGTGCTTGAAGAAACCAGGGAGCAGTTCCGCAGCCTTGATTTAGAGCTAGCAGTCTCTACAGAGCAGGATGAATAGACCTAGATAGGCAGATGGAACGTACTTTTACGGCAGAACCTCTGTTGTGGATATCCTGTTGACTTGTGGACTAATTGGCTCTGGGTTTTGGGTTTAAACTAAGTAGCGGCGATCAGTGGAGTTTACAAACCTTTCTGCGTGGTATATTTAGATAGTGGAAGTCCTAATGTAAAGGATCATGCGTAGTACGGTAAAGTAAACACTTTTTGTGTACAAATAGAGATGAAAACGATTTGGAGGCTTTAAAATGCAACAAAAAAGACCAGTTGTTATGGTGATAATGGATGGAATCGGAATAAACAACGATGATTTCGGGAACGCGGTGAAATCGGCGTACATGCCAACACTTGAGCACCTCCTTGAGACCTGCCCCAACATACAGATTCAAGCCCACGGTACTGCTGTAGGGCTACCGTCTGATGACGATATGGGAAACAGCGAAGTTGGACATAACGCCCTTGGCTGCGGGCAGATCTACGCTCAAGGCGCAAAGCTGGTTAACGAGTCCATCGCGTCCGGTAGGCTGTTTACCTCGCAGACGTGGCAAACCATCGTCACAAACTGTCTGGAGCATAACTCCACGCTGCACTTCATCGGTCTGCTCTCCGATGGCAACGTCCATTCGAATATTGCCCACCTCAAGGCAATGCTAATTAGAGCGAAAGAGGAAGGTATCAAGAGAGCTCGTGTCCACGTGCTCCTAGACGGTCGCGACGTCGGCGCCACCTCTGCCTTGAAGTACATCGAAGACATTGAGAACCTGCTTTCAGAACTCAATGACGGAGACTTCGACGGCCGCATCGCCTCCGGCGGTGGCAGAATGAAGATCACTATGGACAGGTACGAGGCCAACTGGGAGATGGTAAGGCTGGGCTGGGAGACCCACGTTCTGGGTATCGGCAGACAGTTCCCAAATGCCACAGAGGCCATTGAGACTTATAGAACAGAACTAGGCGTCATCGACCAAGACCTCCCGGCTTTTGTCGTCGCTGAAGACGGAAAGCCCATCGGCACCATCGAAGACTATGACAGCGTGATCCTCTTCAACTTCAGAGGCGATCGTGCCATCGAGCTCAGTAGGGCGTTTGAAGAAGAGCACTTCGATAAGTTCGATAGAGTAAGATACCCCAAGGTGATCTTTGCAGGAATGCTGCAGTATGACGGCGATCTGAAGATCCCCAGACGCTATCTTGTAACTCCTCCTGACATTCAGCACACTCTCTCCGAACACCTGATCAAATACAACCTCAAGCAGTATGCGGTCTCGGAAACGCAGAAGTTTGGTCATGTCACATACTTCTGGAATGGCAACAGAATCGAGAAGTTCGATGAGGTGCTGGAGGTTTTCGAAGAAGTACCATCGGATAAGGTACCCTTTGAGGAGCGTCCGTGGATGAAGGCAGCTGAAATCACAGACAAGCTGATCGAGGCTCTGGAGTCCGGGAAGTACTCCTTCCTTAGGGCTAACTTCCCCAACGGCGATATGGTAGGGCACACCGGAAACTTTGCTGCAGCGAAAATCGCAGCAGAAACAGTAGATCTGTGCCTTGCAAGAATCGTCAAGGCTGTAGATCGCACAGGTGCAATTCTGATCGTAACCGCCGATCACGGAAACTCAGAGGAGATGTACGAGAAGAAGGGAGCCGACGGCAGCATTAAGCCAAAAACCTCCCACACCTTGAACCCGGTGCCGTTTATCATCTACGACAAAAAAGAAAAGCGCGAACTGAAAGACGGCAAGTTCGGTTTGGCAAACGTAGCAGCTACTATTACGGAACTTTTGGGATTGAAGAAGCACGAGGCATGGGAGGAAAGCATGCTGAAGTCATAGATATTTCGCAGGAGCTCATGTAAATTGCGGTTCTTGCACAAAAAGGCAACCCCGACCCTGAAAAGGGCTAGGGGTTGCTTTGTATTCAGCTACCAGATTTTGTACAAGTCGTACTGTCAGTGCTGAACAGCAACGCCTTAGGAAAGCGGTTAAACGGTCTGGTGTTGCTGTAGAAGTTGAGTACACATGTGCAAAGAACAAAGCTCTCAAAGGCAAAAACCGGAGTATCTCGAAATGCGTATTAAGTGCTAGCGAACCCGTTGGCCATCGCGATAAGTCGGTGATGCTGCTATGCATATTTACAGGAGTGTCGTCTAGTGCTTCACGACAATGTCAATAATGTTCAAGCTTTACGGAACATTGAGGCGCTGATAAAATACGAAACAAGGGAAAAGGTGAGCATAGAAATGCACACAACTATG
Source organism: Clostridia bacterium DTU065 (assembly GCA_001512545.1). GTDB lineage: Bacteria > Bacillota > DTU065 > DTU065 > DTU065 > DTU065. The sequence continues at coordinate 10,539 of LFSI01000062.1, forward strand.
CGTTACCAGATAACAAAACCGTTGGGCGGTCAGCAGGAAGAACCACTTACTTGTTCTCCTGTCGCGAACTATCTGGGAACCCTTTATTTTATACTCGTCCGAAATAATCCTATTGAGAATAACTCGCTGAGTGTTGTCTTTCACTGCAAGAACAAGCCGGAATCTTCCTCTCTGTTTTTTTCCTAGCTCTTTCAACCTTTCTCTGCTAACAAGACTCAGTTCAACGTTGCTTACAGGTGTGAGTTGGAGGACAGCCATACCTTTCACCCGATATTCCGCCCTTGGTTGCAACTTGTTTGTCTAACCGTGCGTCGATGACAGCTGCAATCTTGATTTTTCGCCTGCTGCAGGATATAATAATCGAAGATAACCTTAAATTTGCTTTACAAGGCTATGAAGGGATGAAGTACCAGGTTAAGCCTGTTACAGAGAGCTGGGGTAGCTGAAAACCAGCACAGGATACCTGCGAAATGGGCCCCGGAGCTTTAAGGGAGTTGCCCTGTACAGCAACAAAGAGTGGCCGGATTTGGCAATTAGGGTGGTACCGCGGGACCTCTCGCCCCTTTGTTAGGAGCGAGAGGCTTTTTTATTAGCATTTTAAGTGGAGAGGTGATTTAGAATGGCTAAAGTCTTTTCAGGTATTCAACCCACAGGCATTATTCATATAGGCAACTACTTAGGGGCGATCAAGAATTGGGTAGAGCTGCAGGAAGAACACGACTGCCTCTTTTCCATCGTAGATCTGCACTCCCTTACAGTCCCCTACGACCCTAAAGGGCTGGGAGATAGGATTAAAGATGCTCTGGCCACCAACATTGCGGCAGGACTCGATCCAGAAAAGGCCACGATCTTTGTGCAGTCGATGGTACCGGAACACACTGAGCTGACGTGGCTCCTTACTACTATCACTCCAGTAGGCAATCTGGAGCGCATGACCCAGTACAAAGAGAAGTCCGAGAAGCAGGGACTACTTTCAGGGCTCCTCTGCTATCCTATTCTTATGGCAGCAGATATTCTGCTGTACAAGGCAGACCTGGTTCCAGTAGGTGAAGACCAGATCCAGCACTTGGAGCTGACAAGGGTCATCGCCAGGAAGTTCAACTCTACCTTCGGTGAGTACTTCCCCGAGCCCCAGCCCAAGCTGAGTAAAGCCACCAGAGTCATGGCTCTAAACGATCCAACCAGCAAGATGTCAAAGAGCATTCCAGGGAGCTACATCGCCCTCACTGACGATCCAGAAGAGATCAGAACGAAGGTCAAGCGGGCAGTTACCGCTAGCGATGTAGAAGGTGAAGTCAGCCCAGGTGTAGCAAACCTGTTCACGCTCCTTGAAGCTTTTGCACCAAAAGACGTCTACAACAAGTTTGCCAAAGACCTAGAAGATGGCAATCTGAAATTCTCCGAACTGAAACCCGCTCTCGCAGAGGCTATTGTTGAAGAACTCACGCCCATTAGAGAGAAGCGTCAGGAACTCCTGGCAAAACCCAAGTTCCTGGAAGAGGTAGTTGCAGCAGGTGCTGACCGCGCTAGAAGAGAAGCAAAACAGCACATGCAGGAGATCAAAGAACTTATGGGTTTAAACCTCACGTTCTAAGAAAAAGCATACGAGGATTCATTAAGGCTTCCCACAGAGCAAAGGGAAGCCTTTTAGTTATGGTTGGGCAGGGCAGAAAAAGCGGGCTCTGTCTAGCAAAGCCCGCTTGGTAAGTTCGATATTTACTTTAGCAGTTATTGAGTTGTTGTTGGACGTGCTCCTAGAACGATTTTCAGCGAGACATACTTGCCGTCGCGGATAACGTCCACGATCAACTCGTCACCGACTTTAGCGTTTGAGAGGATCTCCTCGAAGTCTTTATCCGACTCGACCCGTTTGCCGTTGATCGAACGGATGAAGTCCCGTGCCTTCATGCCTGCTTTATCTGCAGGACCGTCTTTAATCACTTCGCCAACTAGGATACCGTGGGTATCGGGAAGACCAAGAGCTTCTGCCTGAGCAGGGCTGATCTCGCTGTAGTAGTAGATACCCAGGTAAGGCCTGATGACTCTACCGTGTTCAATCAGCTGATCTACAACTTTTTTCGCCGTATTGATAGGAATTGCAAATCCGATGCCTTGAGCGGCCGAGTTAACTGCAGTGTTGATGCCGATAACCTCACCTCTGATGTTGATCAGCGGTCCGCCGCTGTTTCCGGGGTTGATTGCGGCGTCTGTCTGCATCAGATCTTTGTAGTTTCGCAGCCGTTGATTCTCGGTATCGGCGATTTGGATCTGACGGCCTTTAGCACTGACAACACCAATGGTAACTGTGTGGTCGAAGTCCTTGCCCCATGGATTACCGATAGCAATAACCCATTCGCCAACCCGTGTTGCGTCAGAGTCTCCTAAAGGTACTGCAGGGAGTACATTCGGAGCATCAATTTTCAGTACTGCAAGGTCCAGGTCGTAGTCGGAGCCAACGAGCTTTGCTGTAAAGGGCTCGTCGTAACCTTGGACCGTTACCTGAATCTCTTTAGCGCCGCGAACAACGTGCTCATTGGTGAGGATGTAGCCATCACCACTAATGATAAAGCCACTGCCTTCGCCGTATGTTTCCCGGCGAGGAGTTTGGAATGGATCGGAACCAAAGAAGAAACGGAAGAAGGGATCGGTTGGCGTTACGTAGTCCCCGCCTACTTCTCTTGTACTCATTATATAGACCACAGCAGGCGATGTGGCTTCAGCTACATCCGCAAAAGCGTATGGGCTGGTTATGTCTGCCGTGAGCGGAATATTAGACGCGATTGCTGAAGGACTAAAAAACGCCTTTTCAACCGGTTTAAAGAACTCTCTTACCTCAGGCACGGAAAAGGTTATTCCACCAGCGATAAAAGCTAGTAAGATAATAGCTAAAAGGGAGAAACGCTTTTTGTGTGGAATACGGTCCAATGACATCTCCTCCTTTAATCAAGGTTGGCAATGAACCAAATGCCCATACATATTATAGCTTTCGGTTTGGTCCCAGACAACCTCACTACTGCTTAGTTAGTAGCCCAAACCCCATGCAATGTTCAACAGAGGTGAGAAAAATGTACTGTGTTAAGAAGAATACCCCCGACAATCTGCAGAAAATTCTGGAGTTCTTGCTTAGTGGTGAGGCAGTATCTGGAGAAGCTATTTCCCAGAAACTTGGCATCAGCCGAAATGCCGTATGGAAAAACGTGCAAACCCTGAAAAACATGGGGTTTCATATAGAGGCAGAGCGAAATGTCGGCTACAGACTCCAAGGCGAAAAGCTACCCGACAAGCTCTATCCCTATCTAATTTTCCCGATTCTAAGCACAAAAAAACTCGGAAACAGCATCTTTTGGCAAGAAGAGATAGGTTCGACTAACGACAAAGCAGGAGAGCTTGCCAAGGAAGGTGCAGAAGAAGGCACGATCATCCTTGCTGAAAAGCAGACAAAAGGCCGCGGTAGAAGAGGCAGGGCCTGGGAGTCAGAAGAGTCGCTGGGAATCTACATGTCGGCTATTCTCCGGCCGAAAAGACCTCTAGCAGAAGCTGCACCATATACCTTTCTCGGTGCGTACGCGGTGCTCCGGGTTTTGGAACAGTACGGTCTAAAACCCCAAGTGAAGTGGCCTAACGATGTCTTTGTCGGAGGAAGGAAGATCTCGGGAGTCCTTGCAGAACTCTCTGCTATCGGACCGGATATTCGCCACATTGTGCTTGGCATAGGTCTAAACGTTAACCAGACAGAGTTTTCCCCTGACATCCCCGGCACATCGCTGAAGATCGAGCTGCAAATGGAGCTGTGTAGGAGAGCGGTTTTGGCGGCTCTCCTCCTACACTTAGAAGAGGGCTATGAGAAGCTTTCTCAGGACGTCCATTGGCTGATAGAGATCATGAAGAAGTATTCGATCCTTCTTGGGGAAAGAGTGACAGTAACAGGCGGAGTGGAGTTAGAGGGCATAGCCGAAGACATCGCAAGCGACGGAGCTCTCTTGGTGAGGGTAGTAGAGAACGGGGAAGAAAGAGTCGTTAAGGTCTGGGCAGGAGACGTAAGCGTACGCAAGACAGAAGCATAAGGCATTTGGACTAAGCTCATTTGTAGAAGTGCCGGATGTGTATTTCAATAAAGGTTCTAGTTACGACGCAAAAAGGCGGGAAGAGCTTTGGCTTCCCGCCTTGATCTTTATTTCACAAGCAAGAGGTTCTTGGTGAACGGCTGATCGCCTTCAGGTTTGTCGGCTAGACCGCGACTTGTAAGCTCTTTGGTGATTAGAGCAACGATGTTGTATGCCGAACTGTCTACATTGCCCCCGATCTGATCTGCAAGTCTTTTTGGCGTTGTGGACTTGTAGCTGCCATACAGCGCTTCTATCCATTTCGGCCAAACGGCATCAATGGCATGGCATTCAGCAGCCCATTTTTGAAGCGCTTGATACTCATTGGAGGTAAGTACCGGCATGGCAGGGTAGTAGCGGTCCCACATCTTTTTACATAGACCATTCTCCAATGCTTTGGCAGCATCTTCATCATCCACAAGGACGCACTCATTGTCCGGACCTATAGAATAGATAAAGAACCTAGCATTGCGGAGGATGTTATCCAGGTTGTAATCATAGGATGCTCCATTCCAGTAGTAAATGAACTTGGCAGGCGGTTCTGTGTTGCTGTAGTAATGGTAGTGGTTGCAGCCGGAGAATTTATCATCAAGTTCTTCTACGCCTTCGATGACGATAAACCAACCGTTACCTCCGTCTTTGCGGGGAGGACGATCCTTAGGCAAAATGGAAGAGTTCTCCCTGAACCTGTCTCCGCTTTGAAAAACCAGTGTTGGAATCAAGACGTGGTACAGATGAGATAGAGGGAAGTCTGAACCGTAAAACCCGATACCGCGCCAAATTTTTTCGGTCTCGGTAATGTAGGCAACTAATTTATCGGTAATCTCTTCGATTACCGGTTTAGAAAGGTACTCATAGGTGCTTTCGAGATCCTTAATGTCGGTGATGATGAAGTTTGTGGCGTACTTCTTGCCAATTTGCACGATAGCATCTCCATAGATCATGTGCTCAAGCGGTTCTTCCAAGTAAATGGTGGGGATACCGGTGCAAACACTGATCTCCTCTATAGTGAGCGGCGCATCATAGCACGCCTTAGCGATAGCTTTGTGCACTTGGGTATTAACGTATCTTGTCGGGGCAAAAGAGCCATTGCACATGACGGACATCTTGATCTTTTCGTAGTTTCGTTCCATTTCTGAAAGCCTCTCTTTCACTTTCTCCCTGCCAACGTGAAGGCGCCATTTCACAGTTTCAGCAGAGATGCCTAGTTTGCATGAGATTTCGCGGACGCTCAGATTGTGAACGTAGTATTCAACTAGGATCTGTCGGTACGTAGAGCTTAGAGTGTGTAGCGCTTGAAAAACGGCCTGGAACTCATCGCTGGACTCGTCAAAAGAGCTGTCGAAGTCTTCCACAAAATCAGAAACATACTCTGCGCCATGAACCAGAACAAGGTCTTTGTTTTCGGTATTGACCTTTCTACCATAGCGGTTGTGAGCTACTTTCCAAACATAAGCATCTAAGTTGGCGATCTTCGATTGGTTAATGCCCTGGAGAACGCAGAGAAGTATCTCCTGAGCTAGGTCTTGTGCATCTGCAAAAGAAGATAACCGCTTTGCGCAGAAGCGATAGATCGGCTCTACAAACCGCAGTAGTTCGTTGTTCATCTGTCCGCTCCTTTCCTCAGCAACTTGAAACATGTTTCGCCTATATAGTGCAGACTTTCAGAGTTTGGATAGGTGTTCGGTGGATAATCTTTAGTATATTTTACCTGAGAAGACCGATGGATTAGAAGTTAGGTTCAGGACAACCTCAAGCGAAATCCAAAAACTTGTTGAATTTGCTGCAGAAGTGACTGCAGTTGTGGTTCTGCAGAGTTGAGGAAGGACTATCTCTAAGAGCTACTGAACTACAAAATAGACACAGCTCCACACGCCACAAACAGGAACTTCAACATATAGTGGCGTATGTTTCCCTACGGCAACCAATTGTTAACTTTCGTTGCTCATCAAGACAGCCCTTTTAAGCTATTCTGGCTATAGGAAGGGGGCAGAAATAGATGTTTGGTGAAAACCTCAAAAGACTACGCAAACAAAAAGGACTTTCTCAAGAAGAACTAGCAGAACGACTACATGTTGTAAGGCAAACTATCTCCAAATGGGAGCAAGGCCGGTCGGTGCCCGATGCAGATCTCCTAATCAGGATAGCGGAGATCTTTGAAGTACCCGTAAGTACGCTGCTCGGAGATGCTGTTGAAGTATCTAACGGAACAGACCTGGTTGCAGAGAAACTGGAGCAACTGAACCTGATTCTGGCTGAGAGAAACAGAAGAAGCAGGATGATCTGGAAAGTAGTTGGGGTAACCTTGATTTCCATTGCAGTCCTTACTGTCTTAGGCATCATAACAGCCTTGATAGGGCTTGTAGCATACACAACTGTCCAGTCTACCACCGCTGAAAAGACGGAGGTCTTAGTTGAGCCTGTGGAAGTGGAGCATCCCGTTCCATATGAACTCGAAGCTCTCGAGGAAGACCTTGTGTTTATCGAGTAGAAGCACGATAGGCAAATATCCATTGCACAAAAAAAGCTATGGCTCGCTTTGAGCCATAGCTTCATTGTTTTATACGTTGCTTTTTCGATTAGAGGGCTCTGCCCTTCTTCACCCAGCTTGCAACTTCCACAGTCCTCTTTGCTTGATGGTAAACTGCATCTTTCACGTCTTCAATCATCTTTCCATCCTGACCTTGGGTTACTGACGTACCATACGGGTTTCCGCCAGCTTTAAAGATGACAGGGTTGGTGTACCCAGGAGGTACGATAATAGCGCCCCAGTGTGCCATGGTGGTGTACAGGCTGAGGATGGTAGCCTCCTGACCGCCATGGGGATTCTGTGCTGAAGACATGGCACTTACAACTTTGTTCATCAGTTTACCTTGTGCCCACAGGCCGCCCTGTATGTCGAGGAACTGCTTCATCTGCGATGCCACATTGCCGAAACGAGTGGGAACGCTGAAAATATAGGCGTCTGCCCATTCCAGATCGCTGCTGGAGGCAACGGGCACATCTTTGGTTGCATCGTAGTGTGCTTTCCACGCAGGATTACTGTTGATTGCAGCTTCTGGAGCCAGCTCCGGAACTTTCAGTACTCGGACCTCTGCGCCGGCTTCTTCAGCAGCTTCTGCTGCCCAGGTGGCCAGCTGATAGTTTGTTCCTGTAGAACTATAATAAATCACGGCAAGTTTAACTTTTTCCATTCCTGATCCTCCCATAGGATATTTATCTATGTTTTCTGTAAGAGAGAAAATTCGGTATCTATATTAGTTTTACCCATCTGGTGCAGTTTCAAACCATCAAACCGCGCTTCGTTCGATTGCACGAGATTTAGGACTCAGGTAAGGCAAGTCTTTTGCCCATACTAAGCTAAGGAGAGAAACTCCGATTCAGTTTTCCTATGAGGGGAGAGGTTCCTGGTGGAACCAAAGGAAAACCGAAGACTGAAAACTTTACTCGGTCTGTGCAGGAAACTTGCATTGGTGTTTTCTGTTCTTCTTGTGCTACAGGTCCTGTTTCAGAACGAGGAGGGCAAAAGGCCCGAGATCAGAGGTATTTGGGTCACAAGAAGCACCCTTACCTCAAAAGAAAGCATCATCCAGATGCTCAGTGATGTAAAAGATGCCAATCTAACCGATGTTTTTGTCCAGGTAAACGCAAATGGTTACGCTTATTATGCCTCAGATAGGCTTCCTCCTGCTGTAGCCTCTTTCGATCCTCTGGGGTTTGTTTTGGAAGAGGCCGCAAAAAGGGACCTTAGAGTACACGCTTGGGTTAACGCCTTTACCACAGGCTCCCTCGGCTCTCCTCCAAGTGACCCGAGACATGTGCTCTTTCAGCACCCGGAGTGGAGTACAGTAGACATCAAAGGAGTTCCTGTCCTGGAATATCCAAAATCCAGAGCCAGTGAAGCACTGCCGACCCAGTACCTTGAGCCGGGGCTCCCTGAAGTGCAGAGGTGGGTTATTGACAACTGCCTCGAAATCGTAGAGAAGTATCCGGTTGCCGGAATCCATCTGGATTTTCTCCGTTATCCGGGAAGCGAGTTCGGCTACCACCCACAGGTCCTGGAAAGATTTGAAGAAGAGCACGGAGCACTTCACCTTGGGTTTGAGGTAGATGGAGACTTCAAAGCAGAAGAAGCGTTCAACAGATTTAGAAGGGAGCAGATCACCTTCATAATCCAAAGCATCTTTGAAGGGGTGAAAAAGCAAAAAAAGGAAGTCTCCGTCTCTGCTGCAGTCTACCCCAGCTATGATGATGCATTGAACCACAAGTTCCAGGACTGGTTTACGTGGCTTGAGAGAGGTTACGCGGACTTTGTCTGTCCCATGATCTACACCCCAGATTACGA
>LFSI01000062.1:19063-20663 GCA_001512545.1 Clostridia bacterium DTU065
AAAAAGAGGAAGGGCGCGCCCTTCCTCTCAACGTTACCTTATAGATCTTTAATGAAGCGGTCGAACTCCTTCAGTTTCTTCTGGATTTCTAGAGTGGACTCCTTGGCAGCTTGCTTGATGGCTGCTTCTGGATCGTCGCCTTGGAGAACAACCTTGTTAAAGGCGAAGTCGACGTAGCGGTTGGCAATGTTTCCGCCAATAACTGCAGTCTGCATACGGCAGGTCTCCAGGGCTGTTATAGCCAGGGCAATGTGCTCTTCTGGGAACACCGCATGCTCAATGGAGTTCATGTTGCTGAAGAACAGCCTTGCTTTATCGTTGCTTTCGTAAGCACGGTTCATCCACTTGACGGTGGTCTCCGACGAGTTGATGAACTTCACGAACTCCCAAGCTGCCTCTTTCTGCTTAGAAGAGGAGACGATGGACCAGACCAGCATTTTACCGGTGTTGGTGTGGTCGATGGAACCGTCCCGCTGCTTGGTGCCTGGGAAGAGGGAGATGTTCCACATTCCTGCAAGGTGAGGTGCTGTAACCTCAAAGGCATGGTAGTACCAGTTCTGTAGTATCTGTACAGGAGTTTTGCCGTTAACAAACGTCGTGTAGATCGTGTCTTCAAGAGGCAGTTTGTAGTCGGTGTGGAGCGATGTCAGCTCTTTGAAAGCTTCGATGTTCTCAGGAGAATCCAGAGTTGATGCAGTGCCGTCTGCTGAGTAGATGTCGGTGCCCCTCTGGAAAGAGAACGGCAGGTACTTGCCAACGATAAGGGCAGATGGATCGCCCTGATAATAGTAGTAGATGTCCATTTCACGGGCTTTCAGCTTAATGCTGAGCTCTTTCACATCATCCCAGGTTACAGGTGCCTCTACACCGATATCGCTCAGGATATCTGCACGGTAGTAGGTCCAGGTCCAGTTGACCTCACCGGGAATAGCGTACAGTGCCGACTTGTACTGCAGAGCAGGAAGCAGCATAGGGTTGAAGTCAGCCTTGACTTCGTTGACATCTGGAAAGGTGTTCAGATTGAGCAGCGCTCCCCGGATGCCCAAGTCAACTACGGTGTTGGAGTAGAGCTCCACAACGTCAGGAGCATCTCCACCGAGATATGCAAGTAAAAGCTTGTTGGTCATATCACCAATAGGTACGGTGACGATTTCAACTTCGATTCCGGTCCGTGGAGTAAACTCATTTTTAACCAGATCTCTCAGGATTTGTCCGAGTCCTGCGTCATACCAGGTCCAGACGGTAATCTTTTGGGCAGAAACAGCAGTCACAAGAAATGAAGCAAGAATAAGACAGAGAAGCCATTTGTACTTTCCTTTCACCTTTTTCTCCCCCTATCGCCGATTTTTTGTGATAATATAAGTAGCTAGGTTCTTTTCTAGCTCCTTACACCGAAAAAAGAGACAAAGACCGTACTCCCACTGGAAGGATCTGGCTTAACTAGAATCTTTACCCTGTTCCAGCGGAGTGCCCAAAGTGCGCGTTTTAAACTCTTCACGCGCACAGCCACCCTATAACAATATTTAGGCTTTGCGTAAAAAATCCTGCTTTAAAGCCTTCGGTCAAGAGAAGTCTTTCGGTGCAGTGAGCTGGAAAAAGC
>LFSI01000062.1:20712-21107 GCA_001512545.1 Clostridia bacterium DTU065
ACAGTGAGTGAGGGAGAAATCGTCGGTTTACTCGGACCAAACGGCTGCGGTAAGACCACAACAGTTAGACTCCTAAACGGCGTGATCTCGTCGGACCAGGGGAGCATTGAAGTCTTCGGCCTGAAGCCCGAAGAAAGCGGAGAAGACATTAGGCGTCTTTCTGGAGTTCTCACAGAAAGCGCCGGCTTATACCCCCACATGAGCGGCAGAGCTAACCTGGAATTTTTTGCCGACCTCTACGGCGTTGAGGACAAAGGCAGAGTAGATCAGCTCCTCAAGGATTTCGGGCTTTTCGAGCACAAAGATAAGAAAGTAGGCAGCTATTCTACTGGCATGAAAAAGAGACTCGGCATTGCCAAAGCCTTACTTCACAACCCCAAACTCCTCTTTCTCGA
>LFSI01000062.1:21262-23987 GCA_001512545.1 Clostridia bacterium DTU065
AGAGGTAGAAGCCCGCTATCTGAAGGAATTCCTGGTTGAGGTTGAGACGGACATCGCAGAAGAGAAGCTCCCTGAGGAGCTGAAAGCGAGCTTCTCCAGTAGAGATGGAAACAAACTGGTCTTCAAGGTGGCAAGTAAAGAGCACATTCCCCAGCTCCTTGCAAAACTCCTGGAGGTAGGTCCGGTATACACTTCCAGGATTCTCGGTCGTGACCTGGAGACCATGTACTTCAAGATAAGGGAGGCGAAAAGATGAATAGGAAAGCAGTTTTGGCCATAGCCAAAAAGGACATAACTTCCATAACTTCAAGCGTGCAGCTCTTTCTCCCGATTATCGTAGTGCCTCTGATCATCTTGATTTTGGTTCCCGGAGGACTCCTCATCGCCGCGCGCTACGTGGACGTGACAGAGACCACCAACATGGGACCGATTCTAAAGCTTCTAGACAGCCTCCCTGCAGGGAACCTGAAGACCGCTTTAGATAGCTTCACCGATATCAATCAGAAGATGCTATTCCTCTTTCTGAACTATTTCTTTGCCCCGCTGTTTCTCCTCATTCCCCTCATGGCAGCAAGTATCGTCTCGGCAAACAGCTTTGCTGGAGAAAAAGAAAGGCGCACTTTGGAGAGCCTCCTCTTTGCGCCGGTAGATATCTTCTCTCTGTTTCTAGGAAAGGTTTTGGCCGCTTTTGCCCTGTCAATGGTCATGGCAGTGGTGGGATTCATCCTTTACGGCTTAGTGGTAAACGGTCTGGGTTATGCTATCTTCCACCGGCTGATCTTCCCCGAGCCTAACTGGTGGGTGCTGATCTTCTTCGTCGCTCCTAGCTTCAGCTTTCTGGCAATTCTCTTTAACGTGATCGTCTCAGCTAAGGTCAAGGGTTTTCAGGAAGCAAACCAGATGAGCGTTTTCGTGATCCTACCGGTACTTGCCCTGGTCATCTCCCAGATTACAGGAGCGCTGCTCATTAGCTCCAAAGTTTTGTGGGTGATCGGCATCGTCACGCTGCTTTTGTCAGTCTTTGTGCTCAGGCAAATAGTGAAGCACTTTGACCGCAACAAACTCTTCGAAAGCCAGATCTTCTAACTTACGACACCTGCATTAGTTCCTTCAAGATGGCTACTCTAAACAAGGGGTGCCTATGCTATACACCTGTCCGTACGGTAGGCTTGGGGCAGTGCGGAAGGGCATTAAGCCTGCAGAACTGGTAAAGTTAGATGGGCTTTGCCTCCGCTGCCTTAAAGAGACCGATCCAGATCTGCACTTCTTTGATCTGGGGAGAACGTTCTATCTTGTCTACGGAGGTCTTCTGGAAGAGACCTTGAAAAGCCCCTGCGCTCGGGAGGTTCTGCTTTCTCTAGGCTACGGGAAAGACCTCGAGGTATGTCTTGCCGCTCTCCGGGAGAGGTTTGCCGCAGGCTGCCCTCCGGAGATCGGCTTTTTCTTGGGCTATCCGGTTAAAGACGTCTTGGGATTCATGGGCATTCCGGGATTTACCTTTGCGAAAACGTGCGGTTGGAAGATGTATGACCCGGTAGAGACCTCTGAGGTCGTCTACAGACGCTACACNNTTTCCTCTAGTATCCGATGCCAGAGGCTTTCAAAAAGCTTTTGCCATTCGGGCTCATCTGCGAGCTTGTCGCGGGGAGTCTTTCCCGTTTGCAGCTTTTCGTCGAGTGGGAGAACCCCTAGAAGAGGTATGTCGTTTTCCCTGCAGTACTCTGCTGTTGGGCTGACCTCTGAATCCGAAAGGTTAACTAAGACGCCGTAGGGTTTTTCGTAATCTTTGAAAACCTTAATGGTTTCTTTGAGCTGCGCAAGATGGCTCTCGCCGCTTCCTGTGACGATAACGAAGTAGTCTGCGCCCATGGTGGAGCAGCAGGCATACTCAGATATGAGAGGCGCGGCGTCCACTAAGATCACATCTAAAGGATTCAAGTAATCTTTCGTGTGGTAGAAGAGAGAGCTAGCCTTTACGATCTCATCGTTCACCCTCACTTCGATCACAGTGAGATTGTCCAGTTTGGCTTCTTGGATTCTGCCAATAGTGTACTCGGTGAACTTCACCGCTTGGCTCTTGCAGTACTCTAAGCACTTTCCGCAGTTGTTGCACAGTTCAGGAAGGAGAATGATCTTCTCCTTGTAATCCTTGAAAACACCGGCTTCGCAAATGGTCGTGCACTGCAAGCAGTGCTGGCATTTGCTGAGATCATGAGATGGAAAAAGCACGGTGATCTCGCTGCCTGCAGACCACTCAGGGGGAAGAAGCACGGCTCTTTCAACTTGCTCGATATCCGAATCCAACAAGGTGACAGAGGTAGTCTTTCTTAGGTAGTTTGCTAGATTCGCCGCTATGGTTGAGCGGCCGGTTTTGAGACTTCCGCTTACAAAAGCCACAATCAACCGTTTCACATCCTTCGGACTACGCCAGAGTTCTCACAGCCCTGTCGACAAGAGTTGCAAGATCCAGGTCGTTTGGTAATGTATAGGACTCAATCCTGCCTTGATCTGCAAGTTCGGTGAGCTTGGGGTCAAGGGGTAGAGAGCCTAGGAACCTGATATCAAACATTTCGGCGAGTTGCCTGCCTTTGGAAGGTCCAAAGATTTCGTGCTTTTCGCCGCAGTGTGGACAGATGGCATAGCTCATGTTCTCAACAAGTCCAAGTAGAGGAACACTCATTTTGGCAGCCATTTTCAAAGCCTTGCGCACAACCATCTGTGCCAG
>LFSI01000067.1 GCA_001512545.1 Clostridia bacterium DTU065
TCCCAAATTGATTCTATCAGACACACACTATTTGTCCAAATCAATTAGGGGGCTTAATAGTGTTGAGGCGGAAGACTATATAGCCGATAACAAACATTATGGAAATCGCCCCTACTGCGTACTTGGAACTTCCCGTAAGCTGGGTGACGACCCCCATCATGGTAGTGCCGGCAAAAGACGCTCCCTTGCCGAAAATATCGTAGATGCCAAAGTACTCGCTGGACTTTTCCTTAGGAACGATTTTAGCATAGTAGCTCCTGGAAAGGGCTTGGATAGCACCTTGGAACACCGCTACAAACACCGCAAGGGTCCAGAACTCCCAGGCTTTATCCAGCTGCAGGGCAAAGGCAGTGATGAGGAAGTAGCCCACAATACAGACTTTGATCAGGTCTTCGGTCTTGAACTTCTTGGAGAGCCTGCCGAAAAGCAGTGCACACGGAAAGGCAACTATCTGGGTAAGGAGCAGTGCCCCTAGAAGGTTGTTGTCGCTGATCCCCACATCCTTGCCGTAGGAGGTTGCCATACCAATAATGGTGTGGACTCCATCGATGTAGAAAAAGTAAGCGATGAGAAACACCAGAATATGCTTATACTCTTTCAGTTCTCCGAAAACCCTTCCCAGCCTCTGGAAGGCCTTACCAACAGGATTGACCTTTGCCTCAACGAAGTACTGCTGTTCGTAAGTCTTGAGCAGAGGCAAAGTAGCCACAAGCCACCACAAAGACGTGAGCGCAAAGCCGATGCCTGTTGCCACAGCAGCGCTTAGGCCGATCTTGTCTGCAAAGAGTATCAGACCGAGGCTGATGGTAAAGGGAATACAGCTCCCAATGTAACCCCAGGCAAACCCTGCAGAGGAGACGTAATCCATTCTGTCGTCAATGGTAACGTCGGAGAGCATCGAATCGTAGAATATTAAACTCCCGTTAAAGCCAACCTTGGCGATGACAAACACTGCCAGGAACAACAACCACTGCATGGGGACTGCCAGAGCCGCGCAGCCCAAAACACCGAGCATCATAAACAAGGTGAACATCGGTTTTTTGAAGCCCTTGGTATCGGCAAGGGCTCCGAGAATCGGACCGAGCACCGCCACGATCAGCGTCGAAGCGGAAAGAGCGTATCCCCAGTAAGCAGTGGAGTCTGCTGCAGATACCCCCTGTGCAGCAGCTGTGTTCTTGAAGAAAATCGGAATGATGGTTGAAACCAGCATAATAAAAGCTGAATTTCCGACGTCGTACAACACCCAGTTTCTCTCAAGTTTGTTGAGTTTTACTAGACTTTTCCCCACAATTGTACCCCCTTGTTCTCTCCCTACCCAAAATTCCGTGCAAAACGACTGCTAAGCGGAGCCCCTCCTGAGAGGTTTGCGACAAAACCCTCAATGAGTTCCGCCGTTTCCTCCACCGCATCCAGATACAGTGCTTTTAGCTCCCTGCTGATCTCCGGGAAACCGGGTTCCGGATCTTTCTTCAGCAGAAGGCCGATCATTCCTTGGTAGTTGCCGCTGAGTTTGAAGGCTGTGGCGACCAATAGTCTTTTCATCCCGCCAGGGGCAACCAGCATAGACAGATTGAGCCTCATAGATTTGAGAGCTCTTAGGATCTCTTCAGGATCCACCTCGTGGAAAAACTTGGCAATAACCGAAGCACACTCTAAAGTCGGTTTGATGTGCCCGACAGGCTTGTGTTTCAAAGGGTTCAGTCCGTGCTCTTCCATGAGCAGGCGATCGAACTCCGCTTCGATCTCTGCATGGTCCAAGCCTTCCTCTTCTCTTTCCCTAATGTAAGGGTGGCACTGGCTATCCAGCATGTAATGGCAGATAAAACCGCTGAGATAAGCGATCTCTTGAGCTTTCTCTCCTTTCTCTCTTAAAATGCTTCGAGCATTTTCCAAAAAGCTTGTAAACTCTCTTTTGTGAATCTCCGAACCCTGAGCCTTTACCGGATTCTTTTTCAGGGCTTTGTAGTAGAACAAGATGTCCGGACCGTGCAAGCCGATGTTGAACAGGTCTGCGTTTTCCCCGATCAATTGTTGCAGTTTTGGGGAAAACCGCTTTCTTACTTCTCCGCCAAAAGAGTAATGAGCAAATGTAGTAGGCATAGTCTGCTGCAGATTCGCGCTTACGCCTGCTGCAGCTTTTTCACCACTTTCTCTGGAAAGTACATAATATAGAAGTTATCTAACTGGCTCTTTTATCCTGCATGTGTAATTCTGTAAAAAAAACGGGAGGATAAACCTACTCGGGTTTCTCCTCCGCGTCATGTAGGCGGTCAGTTGCTGTAGTGCTTCCTTACCTCAGAACCGCCACCCTGAGCGGCGATGACGTCTATTACAATATGCCCACTGGCACTGTCGCCAACAATCTTGAAACGGTATTTTCCAGTCTTAAGAATGCTTTCACCTTTACCTGCCCCTTCAAAGACCTCCGAAACATCGCCGTTTTCTGCAATAAGAACACCTTTGAACCTGCCTTTATCTACCCGGGAGTCGTACTGAAGGACGATGTCCCCTTCGTTCACAACTTCAATGGACCACATGGTCTCCATACCCATGAAGCCCTTGTAGGAAATATCCAGTTTTTCAGTCGTAACCCCACCTATTCTAGAGCCGTAGGTGTAGGTGTCTCCTGCTCGGGCGATTTTAACACTATCATCGTAGACAGCCTTTTTATTGACGTAGGTACAACCTCTTAAGAAAACTAAAGCGAAGAAGCAGAGAATGACGATGGTGCTCAGTTTCTGGAAGTTGAACCTGCTTTTTGCCGGACTGCAACAGCTGCTCATTTTCTTTCTCACCCTTCTCTTTTCTATCGTTTGATAGTCCGTGTTTCATTTCTAAATCTGAAAGATTTATCCTTCCGTAAAACCCGAAGAAGCACAGATAAAACGGAAAAACCGTAAGAACCGCCTACTGAAACGCCCGAGGCTGTTGTTCTCGGAGTAACGTAGATGGTCTCTCCTGCTTTCTCTTTCCTAAAATACCACCGTTTCACTGAGAAGAATCGAGGAGTCTTCAAATCCAGGCAGTAAAAAAACCAGGCAGAAACTGCGTTCTGACCTAGTTTTTTTGGTCCTTTTAGTGTTCGTAATGGACCTTCATAGCCCGTTCCACTTCATCGACGATCTCGTTTTCGGTAAGGCCGGAAGCATCGACGATGATCGGTCTCTTCCTTGTGTGATCGCCTAGAACGTTTTTCTTCATGCCGCTGATGACAGCAACTGCTGCCTGGTCCAGACTATCCAGGCTCGCCACTTGGTAACCCCTACCCTGGAGGACGTCTTTGACGTTTCCCAGTGTATCTTCAACTGCAACGATATGCTTCACTTGATCACTCCCTACAGTGGTATTTCTGGTTCTAATCTCTCCAAAAACAAGCTCGATTATTTAGAGCATCCGATCCCTTTTCCGTTCGCGCTCTTTTCCACCAAACCGTGGATCTCTGATCCCGAAGTTCCTGAAAGGCGCAACTCTCCTACCTCAGTCATAGTCTATGGTATAGACCGTTGAGGGGGTATTTTTGTGCTGTCACGAAACGAGTATGTACGACTGTCTCTGGAGATCAATCTTTTCTTTCAGAGGATCATGAAAGAGCATCTGTTCTTTATTGAGACCAGTCTGCCGCCAGCTGCAGCGAACCTAATGCTTGACGCTAGGCGGCTCAAAGAGAGTTTCGAAGAACTTCTGCATGAAACGGTTTTCTATGCAAACGGTGTGATTTCCAATGAAACCATCAAGGCCGAAGAGATCGTCACTCCCTACACTTTGCAAGCTGAAGAGATCACGGCAAGGTTGACCGGGGCTATGATTAATACGGCAATCACCGAGTCCGAACTGGCCTTGACAGGAAATGATGGTGAAGACAACTCCTGCCTGTTCGAAGTTGTAAACTCCATCAATGAACGTGCCATAAACCTTGTTTCGAGCACCATCGCTTTAAAGAGGGAGATCATTCGCGATCAGAGAATCTGCGATCTGTTCATCTTCCTTTATCCCCTGCTAATGGAGCACATCACCAGAGAAGCGGTGTACTTCCTAGAAACTCTGGAAGCCCTCCAGGAAAGCCGGTTGCCAAGGCGCAGCCTCTGCGATGAACTGAACTTCTGGAATACCATTATGGGCGAACACGCTGAGTTTATTGATGGGCTTCTGGATCCTACAGAAAAGGCCCTCAAAGAGACCGCTGCAAAACTTGCAGACAAATTCGAGCAACTGGTTGAAGGGTGCAAGAACACCAGCGAAAAGCGCATCGTAGAAGAAAGCACCAAGACCACTAAGCAGGTGCAGGAGTATAAGACCGCTGCAACAAACGGGTTAATTCAATGCCAAATCAGGTCCATCATCGTCCCGCTTCTAGGCGACCACGTACTGCGCGAGGCTAATCACTTCCTCCGCATTTTGATGATGCTGAGCTGTTAATCCGCTCGCTTCGAAACAGCTGCAATGTACAGCCTGAACTTGACGCAGCTTCGCACACAACCTCATAAAAGCAAAAAGACCGCTATCGCGGTCTTTCTTATGTTCAAATAGATGCGCAAGCGACAAACCGAGATACCGCTATTCCGTGAGTAAAGCGCTCTTGCGGTATTAGACTTCTAAAATAGCATCTGCCAGCCGCCTACGGCAAACTTCACGGCAAAAGCCAAGAGGAAAACTCCTAACACAACGATGAGACCTTGATAAACCTTGTCGCTCATAAGGCTTTTACCCTTGTGCATGGCAAAGGACACGGCACTGTACCAGGTGAGATCCGAAAGGATGTGCCCCACAAAGAAAAGCAGAACTCCTAAGATGCCAAGGGTGTAGGCCTGTCTCACCGACTCTATGCCTGTGGTCGCCCACCACATGATGAAGTAGGGGTTGGTGATACTCACCAGGACTCCTGCAAGAACCAGATTCTTCTCCCACTTCCGCTCGCTCTGGGTTTTCGAGAGGGAGACGGTCTTCTGCAGGCCAGACTTGATCATGCCATAACCCATCCAGGCCAGGAACAACCCGCCTATAAGGCCGATTAATCCGGCGACAGTCGGGTTTTCAAAAAAGGCGCTGAGGCCAAAGGCCATGGCAAACACCAGCAGGAGCTCCAGGATGCCGTGGCCGAGAACCACTAGAGGGCCTGCAATAAAACCCTTCCTGAGGCTGCCACTAATGGTGACGCCAAGCATTGGTCCTGGCATCATGGCCCCTGAAAAGCCGATCAAGAACGCGCTCAAAAATGTGCCCCAAACCGTTAGATCCATATCGAATCAGTCACTTTCCGCAGTTTATTTTCCAGTATATGATGGATTTCGGATTCTGTCCAGCCGAGTAAAGCGTTTCTCGGCGGAATGCGTCGTTTTTCTCAAGAAATCCGATTCTTTCCTCTTCTGTAATTACTTGCCTCAGTTTGCCCACGCGTGACCGATCCAAGCTGTGGACCTTCGGTCGATTGTAAGAACCTTAAGTTACTGGTATCATTTAAAGGAATTCAGCAGAGGGAATGAACCGAGATGAAAAAGATCGTTATTGGAATACTAGCACACGTTGATGCTGGGAAAACCACCCTTTCAGAAAGCATGCTCTATCTGAGCGGCCAAATCAGGAAACTGGGTAGAGTCGACAAAAAAGACTCCTTTTTGGACATGCATGAACTGGAAAGACAGCGAGGGATCACCATCTTCTCCAAGCAGGCAGCATTTCAAGTGGGAGATACTCAGTTCACGCTTTTGGACACCCCTGGGCATGTGGATTTCTCAGCTGAAATGGAGCGTACTCTGCAGGTCCTAGATTACGCCATTCTAGTTATTAGTGGTGCAGACGGAGTCCAAGCCCATACCTCTACTTTGTGGCGGCTTCTTACCCTACACAAGATACCTACATTCGTTTTTGTAAACAAAATGGATCAGATCGGTGCAGAAAGAGAGTCCCTTCTTGTGCAGCTGAAAAAACAGCTTGATGAAAGGTGCATTCCTTTTGAGGAAGCTCCGACAGCCAGCTTCTTTGAGGAGCTTGCTCTGTGCGACGAAGGTATGATGCACGCCTATCTTGAAACAAACCGCATCGAAACAGGGCTGATCAAGAGGGCTATCCAAGGACGCAAAGTCTTCCCCTGTTTCTTTGGCTCTGCCTTAAAGCTAGATGGAGTTGAACCCTTTCTCCGCAGCCTTGACCTGTACACAACAGCTCCTGTCTATGGGAAGGAGTTCGGTGCAAAGGTCTTCAAAATCTCCCGAGACGACCAGGGTAACCGCCTCACTCACCTGAAGGTCACGGGAGGGCGTTTGCAGGTGAAGAGCGTCCTCTCCAACGGGCAATGGGAAGAAAAGATCAACCAAATCCGCATTTACTCAGGTGAAAAGTACGAAGTTGTTGGTGAAGTAGAGCCGGGAATGATCTGCGCTGTAACGGGTCTGACCCAAAGCAAACCCGGAGAAGGTCTCGGTATTGAGAAAGACTCGTCCGCTCCTGTCTTGGAGCCAGTGCTCTCTTACCGGGTAATTCTACCGGAAGGCTGCGACCACAGAGCTTTTCTACCTAAACTACAAGAGATCGAGGATGAGCATCCCGAGCTGAGAATCCACTGGAACAGTGAGCTGCAGGAGATCCAAGCCCAGATCATGGGCGACATTCAGATTGAGATTTTGAAGAGCTTGATTCATACACGTTTTGATGTTGAGGTGCAGTTCGATACAGGAAGAATCCTCTATAAGGAAACCATCGCCAATACCGTGGAAGGCGTTGGTCACTTCGAGCCTTTGAGGCACTACGCTGAAGTCCATCTCCTTCTAGAACCTGGAAAACGGGGAAGTGGTTTACTCTTTGCAAGCGCCTGCAGCGAAGAGGTCCTGGGGAAAAACTGGCAGAACCTGGTTCTTACGCACCTTAAAGAAAAGAAACACATAGGCGTCCTCACAGGTTCGGAGATCACCGATATGAAGATCACTTTGATCTCCGGCCGAGCCCACAACCAGCATACACAAGGCGGAGACTTCAGAGAAGCTACTTACAGAGCGGTGCGGCAGGGTCTGAAAGAAGCAGAGTCCATCCTCCTTGAACCCTACTACTCCTTCCGCCTGGAGGTGCCGACAGCATCGGTTGGAAAAGCCATGACCGACGTGGAACAGATGCACGGAACCTGCGAAATTCTCGAGCACGGCAATGAGTTCTCAGTCCTTGTGGGCACTGCCCCTGTATCTACCATGCGCAATTACCACAGGGAGGTGCTGGCCTATACCAATGGACGGGGCAGGCTCTTCTGTAATTTAGATGGTTACCAGCCCTGCCACAATGCCCAGGAGGTTATCGCGGAGATCGGCTACGACTCAGAAAGCGATCTGGAAAACCCCACAGGTTCTGTTTTCTGCGCAAACGGGACAAGCTTTCTGGTGAGTTGGAACGAGGTAAAGACGTACATGCACCTCGAGCCTTATTTCAAAGCTCCACACGGCAGAGGAGATCAGAGCATCTCGAAGAGTCCCAAAAAGGAGCAGGATAGTTCTACCGACGACGATTACTACTACTTAGGGCTAGTAAACCCCAAGCAGGCAACAAAAGCCCGGGAGCTAAGACGACGACCTTCACGTGAACCGATGAAAGATCCTTTGGAAGCCGTTTCCAAAGAAGAAAAGCCCAAGGAAAACTACCTCCTTGTCGATGGGTACAACATCATCTATGCGTGGCCCGAACTTAGAGAGCAAGCGGAAAACGAAAACATGGAAGGGGCAAGAATGGGTCTGCTTAATGCCCTCAGCAACTACCAAGCAATAAAAAACGACCATATTATTGTGGTCTTTGACGCCTACCGCACGCAGCGCTCTACCGAAGATGTTGTTGACTATGGCAACATCCGCGTGGTCTTCACTAAAGAAGCGCAAACAGCTGACCAATATATTGAGAAGTTTGCTTACGATAATCAGAAGAAGTACAACATCAAAGTAGCCACGTCAGATGGCTTGGAGCAAATCATTATCAGGGGTATGGGTTCTAGTTTGGTGACTCCAAATGAACTCAAAGACGAGATCGACCAGACCCTTGAACGCTCCGAGCAAGCTTATCGCGATAAACAAGGCACGACTCGCACTTCCCTTAAGGATGCATTGTCAGAACAAGCGCTGAAGCATATTGAGGGATTGGAAGAAAGCGAGTAACACGCTGTAAGCAACTCCTTTAACTTAAACCCTAGCATGAGCTGCCGAACTAAACCCTCTTTCCTTAGATGCCGGCTTCCCGACAATAGCAACTACTTTACGCGTCAACTTTTTGTATCATTCAGAAAGGATGCATTCCTTCTTTGAACGGAGGTTTGCGGTTGGATGCGCCTACCTTTAAGCAGAGTAAGTTTGTTGATCAACCGAAAAACAACGCCCAAGTATGTGTAGAGACCCTATAGGTGAGTACCTCGCTTAATCACTTAAAAGCCTGACAGTGCTTTTGTCAAAACCTAATCCAAATAAGAATAGCGAGTCCCCTCTTACGATGACTTTGTCAATCTAGGCGACAACACTAATGTTTGAGCGACCATTACAAAAAGCCGGTGTACCCGTTCAGATACACCGGCTTCTCTTATTTTCTACCACTTAAGTTCTCCAGATCCACCCATTAGCTTGGTCATCTCTTCGATCCGCGCTAACAACCTAAAAGCCCACCACATTACTTAGGGCATGGATCAGCACCCAAGGCCAGAGGATTCCAGTACGGTATACTCCATAGGCCATCAAACCCCCAAACAGCGCTGTACTCGCCACGCCGCTAAGAGCCATGGGAACAGTGGGGTAAACTCGGAAAACAAAATCGGGGATGTGAAGTAGGGCGAACAAACCTACCGAAAGGCCTATCCCCCAAACGGGTTTCTTTGTGGCAGCTGTAAACAAAGGCTGCATCACACCACGGTAAAAGAACTCTTCTTGGAATCCAGAGTACAAGACGGCATACAAAAGAAACAGCCAGCGTTCCGCAGTTAAGCCGCTAAAAAGAAATGCCGCTGTGTAGATAAGCAGAAATGGAATGGCAGGCTTCCATTCTCCTCCTGAGAATCCATACTCTCCCCGCTTTACTCCTAACTTATGCAAGACAAAAGCGGGAATGAGTACGAAGAAAGGTAAGTTGCGCACGATGTTTGCGACCATGTATCCTCCAGGAAAATCATTGAAAAGGTCGTGCCACAGCGTCCATCCGGGGATCCATGACAACACAGGATACCCTGGCATGTACCCTTGTCTCTGCAACCTGTCCACAATGGAGCACAGGATAAACAGGTAGACAACAACTGTGAGCACAGCTCCACGTTTTGCCTTTTCTGGATCTAGTTTCTGGGCACCTAAGCGTTCTCCCAAAGGCTTCTCGGACAGAAGGTATATTAACCCTAGAGCCAGTGCATAAACGAAAATGCCAATAAGACCAGAACGCAATCCGTTAACCAGAGTCCCCCCGTAAGTGACGTTCGACCACACTTTTGCAGATATAAACAGCAGTCCAAACACAAGAGGGGCAGGATGATGCAACAAACGCTGATAAAAGCCGAGTAGTTTCTTTACCATGACAATCACCTGTATTTTAGCTTAGATTTCGTGCCCTAGGGCTAAACCAAAAGACGCGCATAAAGCAAATTAGCCGCTTGGGCTACCACAAACTCCGTTAAAGCAAGATCGGTTGCCCTCAACTCGCCAAATATAGCGCTTCCACTAAGGCCGCACTCACCAATAGAAGCAATGTCAACAGAGCCAGTACCTTTTCTGCTCTGGAAAACTTCAAAGAACGTATAGTATGCGTTTCTGTCCACTGTCGGGCAGGGAAACTGTCCGCCACAAGCAGCGATTTCGTAAGAGTAAACCCGCAGCAAACGGCATAAGCACTGGTCTCCCACAAACCAATACGTAGATACTGCATGTTAGCAGCAGCAACACTCGAAAACGGAATTTCAAAGCCATTGGTTCCAGCTAGCCAGCCAATGGCAGCACCTTGTGCGACTAGGATCAGAAGGCCCGGAGTCACCACACCGAAACGTACTAACAAATTGCCTCCAACGATCAAAAGCAGTACAATCAGATTTCTAAAAACGATGTAGCCTAACGTGCTGGCCTCCCCACCAACTGCTGCACTGGCTGGATCTACTGCCGGCACATCCTGCCAAGCTTCGGGTTTGGCTACGTATCCGACAGCGAAAAACAACCAAAGCACTGCTTGGAGAAGAAGCCAGACGATGATGGTTCTTTTAACGGGCCCAACCTGATATAAACTGCTGAGTAGCCTAACTGCGTACTTCAATATGTCCACGCCCCCTCATTTATTCTTGGTCCTGCACTGAGTCGACCAGTTCAATACTCCAGTTACACTCGCAGACATATCCGCTCCTTACGGTACAAGAAGCGCGGTGGCGATCGGTACTTCGACGCCGCGCTAGGAAGCGAAACTAAAGAGAGCTCATAATGCCTATACGAAAGCTGTCAGTGTTTGGTAGAGCGAGGTTCTTACTGTACTGTGCCCCAACCTTCAAACCGATGGGAGTTTGGTAGGTGAGGCCAACGCCAACACTGTGAAGTAGATCGCTCTGGGCAAGAACGCTCGCGTCTTCCCAGATCTTAGCCATTTCACAATTGACATAAGCGGCTATGTCTTGGGTGAAGTATCGCTGCACTTCCAGAATGGAGTGCAGATTCATCTCGCCTACAAACATCGAAGAACTTGCTCCCAACTGCCCTCCACCACCCAAGCGAAGCTTGCGATCAAAAGGAGTCCCGTTTTGGGTCCAAGCAGCACCAACTTCTGTCCGAGCAACAAAGCCTGCACCGAGGTAAAATAGGTTCCGCACTCTAACGTTGAAACTGGCAAAACTATTTGCCAAGTCTTGCGTACTTGCAGATAAAGAACCACCGACCCGTACTGATGTGCCTTCTCGGGTCCAAGTGGTAGTGCCTGGCCAGCTTGTTTGAACCGTGGCAGCTAGAATTACATAATCACTGCTTGGTACTACCAAGCCCGTATTTGTACTTATATCCTTAACCTTACTCTGTGAGTATGCCAGCGTGAAACCTACTGCACTTTGCGTTCCAATGGGTAGGCTGCTGGTAAACGAAGCATCCTTTCTCTCCAGGCTGTATCCGCTTCCCTTGTGGGTACCCCAGCCCAGCCTGGTGGATATAGCCTGGGACTGGTAACGCACGCCAACCGGCCAAGACCCCAAAGGAAAGGTGAGTTGAACCGTTCTGTTTCGGCTTGGTCCAAAACTGTACCCCACCCCGACAGAAGTCAACGTTCCTGCCACGTTGTAGTACCGCACAGCTAAAGTCTTTTGCGAAAGGTTCAACGCGTTCTCCACCACAAACTGAACAGGATCCATGTAAAAGCCAAAACCTTCACCGATTCGCACCACAACATCAATGGCGTCCTCTCCAACTGGAACCACATAAACTTGGACCTGCTCCAGTGCGCTTAGGGCATCGAGGCGATGTTTCCCAGCTGCAAGCTTAGAAAACTTAAAAGTCTCCCCTTCTTCAATCTTGAGAATCCTAGAAATCAGCCGTTCATTGGTCCGATGGACTCCAAGAACTCGCACCTTGTTGATGAGCATACCATCGTACTTTTTGAACTGGTCGGCACCACTAACCTCGACAACTTGAGGCGCTTGCAAGAACCTAACCACTGCGTTCTCTCTCGTGGTGAAGTAATACGAAGACCCAGTGAACTCTAGGTAGACGGGCTTTCGCAGCCCTACCTCAGCTAGCTGCTGGTAGAAAGGCGTATCGCCCGCTAGATCCGGGACCTCTACTTCAAGTGCCTTTTGGTAGCACTCCACTGCAACAATGCGATTCCCTCCATTGTCATGCAGTGACCCGAGAATAGCTAGGGCTTCTAGCAGATAGTACTCCTCAGAGACTTGAGGTTTGTCCACAAACATCTGGAAGTATCTCTGCGCCTCTGTTTGGTTTCCCAGCCGCAGATAGGTGTTGGCTCTAAGGTAAACTACCGCTTCAGCATAGGAGAACTCAGGATCAAGCTGTTCTAGATAATCCAGAACGGCGTCCAACTTATTTTGGGATAGAGCAAGTGTTGCCTGGCGTACAACTAGCCAGTTGATCAGGTTGCGCGCCTCTGGTGTAGGCTTAATGTTTCTCGAAAAGACCGCTGGATCTTCCCCTGCCAGTGCTTTCTCGAGACTAAAGGCATAGAACTCACTATCTGGTGATCCACGCCCTTCACTCGGGATGGAAACCCACATAATTTGCTCTTCAGGCGAGAAAACGCAACTCAACATCGAACCAACGTTATTGATACCATCCAAGAGACCTTCATAGGCTAGACTTCCAGGTTGACCACGATCACGTAGCAGCTCTACCATGGATTCTGCTTTAATAGCTCCGTAGTTGTGGGACAGGTACTGCTCGAGCCTTTGGTCACGACGTTCAGAAGCTAACCAGCCTGAGGTTTGGAACTGCTTCATATATTCACTGTTGTACCGATTCGTGGCCGACAGCAGCCCTTGCTCAGCTCTCCTTACGGCAAAACGATTGGCATCTACCTCCAGCACTACCGCATCCGGGATCTTGCTGTCTGAAATCACAATGTTCATACCGAAGGTTCGTGGTGTACCGAGTACGATCTCCACCGCTTCGTCTAAGCTCGACGCGTACTGAACAATCTGACGCAATAAAAACAACATGGCCATGCCATCCAGGGAGTTAGCATTCCGATCCACCAAAGAATAGTTCATGGAAACGGTGATTCCCTGGTTGTTCATGGCCTGCATGACACCTGTATAGGTGGGATATGTGTAAGTGATAAATGGATATCCTTGGTCCGGTTCATAGACCACAACATACCCATACTCCGCCCAATCCATCATGGATATGTTGTCTAGATTACGGGCGTGGTACAAAGCTCCGCTTGCTGTTGCCTCACCAAAAGCTACTACAGAGGTACAGCCAAAGGTCATGCCAATGTCTTGGGACACATTGCCGACAATAACTTCCATCGGATCTGTAGCTTGTCCACCACTCACTCCAAAGACCAAACCTTCTAGCTCCTGAAAAAAATCGTCCGGGATGTTTCTCCGAATCCAAGGAGCCATCTTGTACTGAAAGTAGAACTGCTTAAACCCCTGAATAAGTCGCTCAAATCCCGAGACTCGGGCTTTCAGTGGATTGAGCTCATCCCTCATCTCCAGCAGTTGCTCGGTAGGACATAAGTATGTGAGCAGTGTTCCATGCTGTAAACCCATCTCGTAGGGAGTGCCTTTAAGATGCATGAAAACCATCTGACCGGTGATCTCCATATAACCTTTTCCAGCTTGGAATCTTTTGCCATCCTGCTCAACAAGCATCTTCGGAGAACTTTGTACTAAACTTGAGAGCAGTACTATGCAAACCACTGCACAAGCTAGTATCCGTGCCATTCGACACACGTCGTTCATGTCGAGACCATCTCCCCCTGTGGACTAATGGCAATAAATGCCACTTTTATTACTGTTCATCAGTTGGAAAAACTGTCCTCCTGTAAAGTGAATATTTTTCCGATTTTTTCTAACCATAAGCGAATGCGACAACATAAAAGTGCAAAATCCGTTCATTTTCCCTTTGCTTTGTACAACTCCTTGTCAGCACAACTCATAAATTCGTCAATGGATGGTAAAACTCACCTTCCTGCACGAAGTACTAGCTATAAGAAGTTCTTCACTTGTTTCTTAATGTGTCCTTTTTTCAGTTTAAAAGCGTCTTCAATGTTTGATTGCCACTCTTTTTTGCCATCCCCCGTCGTGCATATCAATGCGATACCATTTCGAAAATGATTAGTAGACAAAAAAACGACCGTTAAACGCGGTCGTTTCAATGTTTTTCAAGATTATGTAGTGGCGCGCCCGGCAGGACTCGAACCTGCGACCTTTTGATTCGTAGTCAAACACTCTATCCAGCTGAGCTACGGGCGCATATATGAATGATGGAGCCCGCAACCAGAATTGAACTGGTGACCTCATCCTTACCATGGATGCGCTCTACCTACTGAGCTATGCGGGCATGTAATGGTGCGGTGAGTGGGACTTGAACCCACACGGGGATACCCATACGCCCCTCAAACGTACGCGTCTGCCTGTTCCGCCACCACCGCACGTATATATTGAACTTGAGAATTAACTCGCTTTATGGAGCCGACGACCGGAATTGAACCGGTGACCCGCGCATTACGAATGCGCTGCTCTGCCTGCTGAGCTACGTCGGCAGACATTGGAGGCGGCACCCAGACTCGAACTGGGGATCGGGATTTTGCAGACCCCTGCCTTACCACTTGGCTATGCCGCCGACATAATAAAGAAAACTGGAGCGGATGAAGGGTCTCGAACCCTCAACCTCTGCCTTGGCAAGGCAGCGTTCTAGCCAATTGAACTACATCCGCAGTTTGGTGCCGAAGGCCGGAATCGAACCGGCACGTGGTGTAACCCACGGCAGATTTTGAGTCTGCTGCGTCTGCCAGTTCCGCCACTTCGGCACATAGTAGCTCACGAACTCGCTGACAATCCTTATTATATGCCGAAGACTATTATAATGTCAACACCTATTTCGGACTTTTTAAGCGCCAAAGCTCATCAGTAGTTGGACCGGTAACCGGTACTTCTTCGCCCTGGCAAACGATCACCCTTCTCTCAGGGTTCTCTTCAATCAAGCCGATAACTGCGGCATCTATACCCGCCTTCTGTAGCTCGGACAAAAGCTCGTCCGGTTCTGGAGTGATCATGATCAGCGTACCTGAGGACAGGAGCCTCAGAGGGTCTATACCCAGCTTGTCGCAGATAGCCTTAGTCTCGAGGCGCACAGGCACTTTGTCCCTGTCAACTGTAAAGCCCACGTTTGAAGCTTCAGCAACCTCCCAAAGTGCGCCAATCACTCCGCCTTCGGTAGCATCGTGCATGACTCTCACGCCTTGAGAAGTGGCGATGCGACCCTCAGGAACTATACTTATCATATCATAGAACCGTGCCGCTTTGTCCAGTACCGTCTCGGATAGTTCAGACAGCATATCCCGATATTCTTCTGCCAAAATCGCTGTTCCTTCAATACCCGCACCTTTACTGATTACAATCCTATCCCCTGGTTTTGCTCCGGTGCTAGTAGAGAGCTTGTTTCTTGTAACCTTCCCCAGAGCGATGATGGCAATTATCGGTTCGGTGACTTTATCGGTGAACTCTGTGTGTCCGCCGACAACCTGCACCCCTATCTCACGTGCAGTCTCCGAAATCTCCTTCATGATGGCTTCTACTTCTTCTACGGTGTTGTCCACCGACATGAGAAGTAGAACCTGGATGGCAAAAGGCTCTGCCCCATTGGAAACCACATCATTACAGGAAACGTGGACGGCGAGCCTGCCAATGTAAGCGCTAGCGCCGGTGATCGGATCCACTGAAATAGCTAGAAGCTGATCCCCCATATCAATTATGGCACTATCTTCGCCCAAGAGAGCTCCAACCAAAACCTCAGGCCTCTTGGCTCCCTCAAAACGCAGCACAGAACTTTTTAAGAGATCCGGCGAAAGCTTACCTATCTTCATCCCTAGTCCTCCCCGTCTTTCGAGGCTGGTATTCTGTCTTCATATCGATTCAACCACTCGAGCATCTCTTCTCTACCAGTCTTGTCTCTTTGTACCTCGCCAAGATCGAGATGTTCCTTCAACTCGGCGAATGGTCTGTATGCCATAGGCTTATTATGCTTCATCGGTTTCGGTTTCGCAAGGGTTTTTACCAGCTTCCGCATGGAATGCGCGTCTTTGGTTTGATCGCTGAGAACCCGGATGACGTGGAAACCTTTTTCTCGGAGATAAATCTCTTTTTCCCTGTCTATGCGTGCTTTCTCCGGTAGCACGTGACTGTAGCCGTCTACTTCTATGATTGTCCTTCCATGTACAATAAAGTCGACCTCATAGGGGCCGACTCTGATGCCTTTTTGATACTCTAATTGTGCTTTGCGAAGAGCCCTCTCGAGCCTCTTTTCGCCTTGGGTCATTTTCACGGAACCAGCCCCTCAACTGTTGCCTCTCTGTGTCAGAGAGCGTCTTTTCTATTCAACGGTGGAGTTAAGTTCTACTAAAGACTCTAGCACCTTCAGCGCATCTCTTTCACTCAGCCGTCCCACAAGGGTCATGATCCGGTCGTCCTGTACCAGCTGATACACGCGCATGTTGTCCTGGAAGGTTACGGAAAGCCGGCTTCGCTTCGGGGAACCCTTGTATGGGCTGACAAACAGAGAGTAGAACTCCGATCCGTCGCTGTAGCGGTAGACTACAAATAGATCATCTAGGTGCTCGTCGATATTGACATCTATTAAAACCCATTGTGGTGGGAGCCATTCGGGATAGTAGACCTCTTGGATGTTGCTTTTGCGGAGCATTTCGCTAACAAGTGCCTTCTCCCAAGCTTTGCGATCAGAAAGCACCACGAAGCCTTCAGGTACATCAAAAGTCCCTTCTTCAAACTGAGGATTAAGCCTAATGTTCCTCCGATCTCTGACCTGGACTAGATGCCCGCTTCTGTAGAGCTCTTCGCGGAACACTGTCATATTTGCGGCGCTAATGAACTGTCTAGCTTGATAAGGCACTGATTCTGCAACAAGGGTCAGGATCAACACGTCAATACCGTCAAAGGTGTTCTTTGACACTTGGGTAGGCACCCAACTTACCAGTTGGTCGCTTGCAAGACTCTTGTAGACGTAAGGAATGTTTTCCATCCATAGGTAATCTGTGTAGTCGATTTTGAGCTCAACTTGGAGCACTTCATCACCGTAGTAGCCGGTCTCCTCTCTCCTTATCGTGCTGGCATTCTTTCTGAAGACGTTGAAATAGCGGACCGAAACACCTTGTGCTTCTGTTGTTACCACTATTTCATCATAGGTAACTGGGACGTTTTCTGTGACTTTTACGTTTTCCCAAACTTCAAAAGGAGTTTGGGCGTAGGTGTTTAACGTTAGAAATAGAAATAGTGCGACCAGAAGCATCGACTTCACTCCCAAGAAACCAAAGTGATCGGCGCAGTGCTTTGACTTCTGACGTAATCTTTGTGGTTATTGTAGAAGTATTGGAGTTCTTCTTCCATCTCAGCAACACTACTCTGGTTGTAGCGAAGGCCGAAGAAAACGGCACTTCCCGCAACAAGTAGCACTACTACAGCAGCCGCTGCCCACCTGTAGTTCTTTCTAGATATTGTTGGATTGTACATGTTTGGGATGGGGAGGTCTGTCTCTGCAAGAACGTTGAACTTGCGAATGAGCTTCTCGAGACGTGCCACTTCAATTCTGCAGGTTAGGCAATCCTGAAGGTGAGTTTCGATCTTCTGCATTTCAGATAGGGTTAATTCTCTATCTACATATGCTGACAGGTTTTCATGACTAGGACATCTCATTTCACTCAAACACCTCCCTCGAGCATGGATCTGACCTTTCTCCTGGCGTAAAACAGCCGCGACTTTACAGTTCCAACTACTATCCCCAACACATCTGCGACTTCTTGGTAGGTCAGCTGCTCTAAATCGTGGAGTACTAAAACCGCTCTCTGTTCCGGCGGTAGTTTGGCTATTGCCATTCTCAGTTTATCCAAGTCATCTCTAATCTCTGCCCGTTCGCTTGGTTCGAAGTCTAGCGAAGGAACCTCTTTGTTTGTTTCGCTGCTAAGCCAGTCCAAGGAAAAAAGATGCCTCCAGCTGCGTCTGCTTTTCTTTCTCAGGTAGTCCTGACACACATTGGTTGTGATCCGGTAGATCCAGGTTCCGATGCTGCATGCCCCTTTGAAAGAACCCATGGACTTATAGAGCTGCATTAATGCTTCCTGGACCAAATCGTCGGCATCTTCAGGACCAGCTAAGCGACAAACCAGACGATACATCTTTCCCGAGTACTCCGTGCAGAGCTGGGCATATGCGTCTTCGTCGCCAGCTTTGAGCTTCTGCACCAGAGAATGATCTTTTAACCTTTCCTCTAAAGCCATGTTCCTTACCACCTTTACTTAGCAGCCTAAAAACATTACTATATTTATAGACGCACTACAGTTCTAATTGTTCAAACCCATACTTAAAGAAGCTATTCGCAAAAAGTGTCTGAATCACCTGCTGGGCTGTGTATAGCCGCGTACAAAGCGGGGTATCCTGCGTTTAGAAAGCGTCGCGCTTTTTAACGGATAGATGTCAAATTCATATCTCAAGGAGGCTTTACTATGGAAGTAAGGATCGATCCTGATTTGTGTATCGCTTGTGGCCTATGTGAAGAGATCTGCCCTGAAGTTTTTGAGTTAGGAGACCGCGATCACGCTGTCGTCATCGGGGATCCTGAAGGTTATGAAGACGAGGTTAGAGAAGCAGCCGAAAGCTGCCCAACATCTGCTATCATTGTCGAAGAGTAACTTGTTTCGGAGTTAAGAGGATAGAAACTTAGGTTTTTCTTGAAGTACATCTCCAGATTAGTCTTTTACGATAATTAAAAGTGGAGCGCCTATTTGCGCTCCACTTTTTTCTAATTCTACTCTAAAATACCCTCCCAGAGCTCTGCTGGTATTTCTTGAGGCAGAATGATCTCCAGGTCATCTACGTAAATTGCGCCGGTATCCTGAAGTTCTGGCTTTGCTTCCACCAGATAGATGCGGTTCAGCTTAATCGGGAACATCAAGTCTTGCGGAATCTCGGTGGATACGTACTTCCAGCCCACCCAGTCCACGTTCAGTGCTAGGTCAAGGACCTTATTTGCACCAGTTGCGTCTTTAACTTCGGCTCTAAACCAGTGTCCATTGCCATCGCCGTAGATCCAGACGCCAAGAGATAGAGGTCTTCCCGGCAGTTCTTTGTTGAAGTTCAGGTAGGCAGCTCTTGTTGCTGTGGTTGTGGTGAAGTCGTAGCTGAGCTTGGCTGAAAGGTTGCCACTTCTTGCTTTTTCATCCACAAACTCCAAGTTGGCCCATACTACTGCAGGATAGACGCTGACCGTCCATTGTGACGGATCCTCAAAGTCGCTGAGAAGAATCGTTTGTGAACCGATAGCCACGGGAATACCTGCGACAAGACCGCCTTTTCTGGCGACAATGACGCCGGTTCCGTCTTTAGTGGCAACAAACTTATTACCGCGAATTTCTCCTACATCACCGCGGACCTCCAGGGTGACTTCGGTGGGATTGAAGTAGCCCACATGGCCGTTGATATCTGTTGCTTTGACCTTCAGCTCAACGCTGTCGCCAGCTGATGTGGAGATCTCACCTGGTTCGATCTCCAGTTTTTGAATCTCGTCGAGAATGCGAATCTGTTGAGTGGCCACAAGGTCAGTTCCTGCAACCTTTGCTGAAAGGATGGCCACCCCTGGTTCGATGGGTCTAATAAAACCGTACTCGACCTTTGCTATTTCAGGTTCTACTTCCCAAACCACTTTAGCGTTGTCTATAAGACTTCCATCAGCGGCGTAGACAATGGCGTTGACCCTCTGCATGTCGCTCATCAGCGGAATGTTAAAGGTCTCGCCGGCAAACGACTGGAACTTGCCGTCTTTTTCCATTTGAACGATGGCATTGTAGGCGCTGGAATCCTCAACATCGATAAAAATGCCGATTCCGTTTGGCACCCTACGCTCGCTGCCATCGGAAGGTCTGTTCACAACAGTGTACTGATCGGTTCCCGGCTTTCTAACTACCATAGCGCTAGATCCGCCGCCGTCGAGGTTCAGCGCTTTGTAAGCTCCGAGTTCCTTTTGGAAGAAGTAGGCTAACTCATCGAGAGTGAAGCCCCTGCTTCTGGAGGAACGGCCATCGACAACTACGAGCCAGATTTTCTTGCCGTCTTTACTGATACCCAGAGCGGTGCGCGGGTTAATGCCGGAAATATCGCTTGGTTGAATCGGAACAACATAGCCTCGATCTACAAGAAGAGGCTGTCCGCCAATCATGGACTGCAGGTTATCCAGAGAAGGATCTGCATAGACGTTGAACTTCACTGTCTCTCCAACTTTGGCCACCGAGCGGAGAAACTCCGCATCCTGGTTGCTGCCTGCAATGACAAATCCACCCTCTGGAATAGGCACTGCTGGTTGTTTGGTTCTTACATCAACGATTTTGTTTTCGCCATCGACTACAACTTCTGTGTAATCCCAGGCGTTTTTGATCATGATGCTGTTTGCGCCAGGCGTTGTTTTGTAGAAGTTAGCATCATAAACTACGGTTCTGGTCCAAGAAAAGTCCACTTCACAGTTGAATGCCTCGATGTTTTTCCTGGTACCGTCTTCAAAAATCACGTTGGTAAGGAAAACCGGTGTGATCAGATCTGCGATGTTTTCAATATCGATGGCAAAGTGAGTCCATCCGGTCAAACCCGGAGCTGGAGTCTTGATCAACCTGCCATCGGACATTTGACCTCCAATAGGTGCTCCTGTACTGGATATCAGGAAGAAGTCTGCATTTACCGCAGCGATTGCACCAGAGTCTTTGGTCATTTTGCTCATGGTCTGGGTTTTGCCCAGTCCCTCGCTGCTGTAAATCGCATCAACTTTGACTCCTTCAACGCTGAGATCGGCTTCGAGAATGAAGATATCGACCCAGCCCGAATCGGTTTGAATACGCTTTTCGGTGAGAGTCACGCCGCGAGCGATCTCTTCGGTCTTAGACTCTTCGGAGACGACCTTGTACGCAGCACAACCGGTGAGTGCAACTGACATCAAGAGCAGAAGAACAACAATTAACCGTGTTATGTTCTTTTTGTTCACTAAACCCTTCCTCCCCCGTAAAGTAACTGCAAATTTCTGTTTATAACTTTCCCTTAGTGCAAGAAATTTCCTGCATAACATGATCTTTAACGAATAGCAATCTTCCTGTGCTTTCCCTGAAGGCTTGCCTACAAGTAAGCACCGGCGAAGTTTCAGGTCTGTTTTGTAAAAAGCGTGCACTTCAAGGTGCATAGCATCTGTCATCTGAGCTTGCACCTGGTGGTTTGAAAACAGCAGGCAGCCGAAGTATGTACTCAGCGTAAAAAAAGAAAGGGCTGCTAGAAGACGACCGTTCTGGTCACTTCCTGCTGCCCTTTTCTTTACGGCTACTTAATTGCAAAGATCTGAGTCACCATGACTCCGGATTTGTAGCGTACGACGCCGATACCCACGTGGGTGTATGCAGAATAGAGAATGTTCGAGCGGTGTCCGTCGCTTGCCATAAGGCGGTAGTGAGAGATCTCTGCGCTCTGGCTCTTTGCCAGGTTCTCACCTGCTCCTCTGAAGCTGTAGCCAAAGGATCTCAGCATGTTAGATACGCTACCGTAGGTTGGCGACTCGTGAGCGAAGTAGTTGTTATCTACAAGATCCTGACTCTTGATCCTCGCGATGCGGTCAAGCTCTGGATCGCGGATCAAAGGTCTTACGCCCGCTTTGGCACGCTCTTCGTTAATCTTATTGAACATCCAATCCTCAGATGCAGAAAGCCCTGCAGGAGCGGAAGGTGTGCTTGGAGTTGGCTTAGGTTCAGGAACCTGTGGCTTAGGTTCTGGCACCTGCGGCTTTGGCTCTGGAGTTGGTATAGGTTGTTGTTCTTCTGGTTGAGGAACAGGTGCAGGAGTCTCGCTTGGGCTTGTCCCAAAAATCTTGTCAAAATAGCTGTTTAAATAGCGGGGAACCTTTACCTGATAACCAGACCAGTTGTAGGTGGCAGCTGAAGCAGGCATCGCATACAGAACCAATACAGTTACAGCAACAAGGACTGAAATACCAAATCTATTCAAGAGTTGTCTCATCTTCTCTCCTCCTTTGAACGATCTGATTATACAGGCATAGAGTACTACAGGGCAAAAGGGGTGAACAGAGGTCATTCTGCTTGAAAACAAATTACTCTTGGTATGGTCTGCGTAGTTGATGCTTGATTAAAATGCATACCCCATACCTGAAACGATCATTTCTGTTAAAACTTGAGAGTGGAAAGCAATCTACCTGCACCCCTGAAGACCTATTTCATACTATGTTACTAGAAGGCTATGCCTTCAGACGTGGTCAAGGAGGCTATGTTCATGACGAATAAAGTGGTCAGAACCCACTGGGCACCAGGATCGACCTGCCCAGGACCTATATTAGACCAAAGAAACGTGCCACCACCAATTGAGATCGTCTGCATCTTCGTTCAAAAGATCTATGATGCCTGTTCGCAACGGGAATGTGAAGAGTTCGTCTTCAATGTGGAAAGACCGGTCTCCCGCATTGTGAGCTGCCAGATCGTCCCAGGCAGCGTAAGGGCTCTTCAGACTTGCATTACCCAGTTCGACGGCGGTCCACTTGCCAGAGTTGACGCTACGATCGGTGCAGATGTCAGCGTCACCTACATTGCAACCGACGGAACCGAAGTGACCATCGTTCGCTGCGTCTCTTTCAGCAAAGCGGTTCTCCTATATGCACCTGAGGTAGATAACTTCGACTACGAAGTTCTTACCGAAGCAGTCTTTGAATGCTTGGCATCGAGAATCACATCAGATGGTGACCTTGCAGTCTTTATCGGTGCCTTTATCATCCTCAAGACCGGCCTCTATGTGCAGCTGCTCGTTCCATCCTACGGCTTCTGTCCGGTACCGGTAGAATGCGAAGAACTCCCAGACCAGCCCAATGTCTGCATCGAGTTCGAAACCAGACCATTCCCGGATTTCTATCCGCCACAGCTGATCTAAAAAGCAGCATGCGGTTGCTGCGCCTGCTACTCAGGTCCTTGAAAAACTTCTTTAAAGCCAGAAAAGACCAGATCCACCTGAGCACCTGTGCTTCCGGTGACTGGTCTTCTCTTGTTTTTCCGTGTATTACGAGCAGCAACCCACGTTCCGCAATCAAGTCCAGTTTGTCTGTAAACGCTTCGGCTACGTTTTTTCGACCAAGAAACCGTCCTTTCAAAAAAGCAAAAAGGCAAGATTAAATAATAGTTGAGTTGTACTTGCTGCCTATGCAGGAGAATAAAAACATGAAGTAAATCAGAAAGGTAAGTTTGCAAAACCCTGGACTCTCTATGTTGATTCGTAAGGAGTGAGCTTATGAGCATTATTAAAACACATGATATCACTTTATACGGAGGAAACGAAGTTGATTTAGTCCTCCGTCCCCTTTCCGACGAATACCTGCCGTTTCTGTACAAATGGAACTCAGATCCCGATGTGCTTTATTGGACTGAGGGAGGTTTAAACCTTTCCTATGATGCTGCTTTAGTCGAGCAAATCTATGGTGGAGTTTCACAGAATGCTCATTGCTTTCTAGTCGAAGCAGATGGCATCCCTATTGGTGAATGCTGGCTGCAGAAAATGAACCTTGAAAAGGTCAAGGTTATGTATCCAGAGGGCTTTGATGTCCGCCGCATTGATATGATGATAGGAGAAAAAAACTACTGGAATAAGGGTTTAGGTACGGAGTTTGTCAGAATGCTGGTAGACTTTGCCTTTTACGGAGAACACGTCGACGTACTGCACTGTATCTGCGAAGATTGCAACGTACGCAGCTGCCGCGTATGGGAGAAAAACGGCTTCACGAAAGTTTTAGAGGAATCTCTCCCAGAAAAGCGTTTAGGGAAATGGCGGTACCACTATCGCTTTACAAGAGATGAGTTTGTGGAAAAGGGACGGATCAGTATACCAGTTGAAAACCAGTTTACGGTTTCGTTGAACGAACTTCAGCCAAGTCAGCTGTACATCAGTGAAGGCAAAATGCGTTTAGTGCATGAATGGTTCGATCCAACTAGTTTGGACAAGTTCGATCCCATTCCAGTGTTAGAAGTCGGGAATCGTTTTGCGATAACAGACGGACATACTCGAGTTATGGCAGCGCTTTTTGCAGGTCTGGAAAACATTCCTGCTTATATCGATCCAGACGAAATCAGATCGTCTGTAGAAACACGCGTTAGCTGGTGTCAGGGAGAGAACATCTTTCGACCGTCTGACTTAGTAAACAGAGTCGTAGCTCACAAAGACTACGAAAAACTCTGGCGTAAAAGGTGTATGGAAAACAGTTAACAAAAACGACCGAAAAACCGTCCCCATCTAGTACGCTATCTAAGTTTTTTTGTCAGCTTCCATCCGACGGGGTTAACTTAAGAATGACTCCATTTTTAGACTACCGGTTTTGCACCATTCTATGGAATCATCTTGCCCTACGTGTGTTACACGTATAATTCATGTGTGTTACATGAAAGTGTTTTCAGTGGTATACTAGAAAAGTAAGTTTTTTGACAAAAGGAGTAATAGAAATGGCGCAAAACAGGATAATCTGCACTAAAAATAACATCGATTACCTCTCTATCAGAAAGGCAATGATTGCAGGGGCAAGAACAGCTGAAGAAGTAGCTGAACTTGCAGGAGTCTGCCTCGAGTGCGAAGGCTGCAAAAGCGAGCTAGAAGGTATCCTTACCTCAGTCTGCGGCTGCAAAAAGGTTTCCCTAAAAGCCGTTGTTGATGCTGTGAAGGCAGGTGCCGACACTGTGGAAAAGGTAGGCGAGGTTACCGGAGCTGGAACAGGCGTAGACGAAACTACCGGCGAGCCTTGCGGAAAGTGCAAGCCCCTGATTCAAAATATCATCGACTTGGGAAGATAGAGCATTATACTTTTTCTGGATTTATCCATTAAAGAACTGATATTTAGATCATAACCAGATGCACAGGCACGCTTTTTCTGCGTGCCTGTCTTTTTTGTACCGCTTAGGTACACAGGCTAGAATGCCTTAAGACCTTTTTGGCGTTTTCTTCATGAACTGTTCAATCTGAGTTTTGGGAAACTGATCCTGCGGCGTACTTGGTTTATATCCAGTCTTTTCCATAAACTCTTTAATCTGCTTCTGTAGCTTTTCGGCTCTGGGATCGTTGGAGCTTAAGAGATTGGCGATACTTTCCCCTACCGGCATACCCAAGATGTTCGGATCCGCCAGGGCCTCCTGCTTGGTTTTGTTCTTCGCATCGCCAAAGGTTCCCGGCTCAAGGAGCTTCAGCGGATCTGGCAAGCCGCCAGATTTTGCGACTCCTTCTTTCAACACTGCGGCTTTAGCCGGAGACTCTTTTGGCTGGACTTCGTCAAGAACTACCATCTTCGGAGGAACTTCGGCAGTGACACCAGCCATCAGAAGAAACCATTCGCAGATCGCATTCTCAGCTCGTGCTAGAGTGTCCCGCTCGCCTTGGATAATAACCTGCTTTTTCACCTTCCCTATTAACGGGAAAAGATCGAAGACCAGACCCTCCATACCCAAAAGCTGCTTGAGGATCTTTGCCTGCTTTTTCTGCCTAAAGCCACCCCGTACGTAAATGCCCGGTTTTCCTTCTCTCAGGGATAGCCTCAGCTCGCGAAGCTTCCTCCCGTAAATGGACCTCTGCTCACTTGTGATGGGATCAGTAGTGAAGCCGGAAACCGTCAGCCTTTCCTTCAAAGAATCACCGATGCTTTTAAGACCTGCTGTAAAACTCAAATCTACCAGAAACCTGTTTACAGGCGGTGCAAATGAGACGAACCTATCTCTGATAACCGTTCTAATACCAGCCTTCTTCCCTATCTCGTAGATGAGACCTTTTAGGTTTTCGGGCTGATCGCCTGCGACCAGGAAGTTGTTCACGTAAATATGCATAAAAAGACCTCCCCAGCACTATATGCTTCTGCTCTCGGGGAGGTCACTTTTTTCACTTGTAACCGTCGGGATGGGCTTTATGCCACTTCCAAGCGTCTTCGATGATTTGAGCCAAACTGCTGTACTGTCTTTCCCAACCTAGTTCCCTTTCGGCTTTCTCCTGTGAGGCCACCAGGACCGCAGGATCGCCTTTTCTCCGCTCGCCGATAACCTTGGGTATGGTGATAGAGGTAACCTCTTCGGCTACATCGATCACCTCTCTAACCGAGAATCCTTCGCCGTTGCCCAGGTTGTAGACGAACGCCCCTTCCGACTCATCGAGCTTTTTGAGGGCGAGGTAGTGGGCGCTTGCCAGATCCATAACGTGAATGTAGTCCCTGATGCAGGTGCCGTCTTTGGTGGGATAGTCTTCCCCAAAGATGGTGATGGACTCACGCTTGCCAAGGGCTGCTGCAAGAACCAACGGAATAAGGTGGGTCTCGGGACTGTGGTCTTCACCAATCAACCCTTCTGGATCTGCCCCTGCAGCATTGAAGTACCTCAAACTCACAGAGCTCATGCCGTAAGCTTCATATGCCCACTTCAGCATCGCTTCGATAGAAAGCTTTGTGTCGCCGTAGGGATTGGTAGGGACGGTTTTGTCCGACTCCAGAATAGGAACTCTCTCGGGCTCTCCGTACACCGCCGCAGTGGATGAAAAGACAATTTTTTTCACATCGTTTCGGAGGAGCGACTTCACCAGACTCAGCGTACCGCAGACGTTGTTTTCGTAGTACTTAATAGGTTCCTTCACGCTCTCACCGACCAAAGAATAGGCAGCAAAGTGAATGACACCGGTAACGTGGTGCTTGTTGCAGATCGAGTCGATGAGATCCCCGTCCTGAATGCTGCCAACGTACAGAGGTGCATCTAGCACCGCTTCTCTGTGGCCTTTGGAAAGGTCATCCAAGACTACCACGTCCTTGTTCAAGCTTCTCAGGTACTTAACAGTGTGGCTGCCGATGTAACCGGCGCCACCGGTTACCAGAATACTCATCTAGTCTTCCTCTCCTATCTCCCGAACGCCTCCGCTGCCTTTGGCAATGTAGAACTCAGGATCAAGGCCAGTTCTTTCTTTGTAGTTGGCCCGCACGTACTCGATAAACTGATCGATCTCGTCTTCCTTGACCAAGCTGACGGTGCAACCACCGAAGCCTGCGCCGGTCATGCGGGTTTTGTAGCACCCGGCCTCAAGCTGTACCTGGAAGAGGGTATCCAGCTCTTTTCCGGTAACTTCGTAGTCCAAGGAAAGAGACCTGTGGGATGCCAGCATCAGCTGGCCGAACTGAGTTAGATTGCCTTGTTCCAGAGCCGCTTTGGCTTCCAACACGCGGTGATTTTCGGTGACAATGTGCCTTGCCCTTTCTCTGTATGGGTACCTCAGAGCATTGATCAGACTGAGGTCATCAAGGCTCAGGTCGCGATAACTCTTAACATTCGGCTTCATCTCTGCGATCTGCTTGAGAGCCTCTTCCGCTTCTTCTCTTCTTTCGTTGTAACGGGACTCGTTCAGTCCACGTTTTTTAGCTGTATTGGTGATTACCACCTTATGATCTTCAAGCTCAAAAGGCACGTACTCATATTCAATGGACGTACAGTCGAGAAAGATCGCATGGTTCTCTTTGCTAAGACCCACGGCAAACTGATCCATGATCCCGCTCTTTACCCCGATGAAGTTGTTCTCCATTCGCTGGCACAAAAATGCCAGCTCTTGTTTGGAAACTTCAAACTCCGCAACCTCTGCAAGGCCAAAAGCTGTAGCCATTCCGATAGCAGCTGAAGATGAAAGGCCTGCGCCTGTCGGTAGGTTGCTACTGTAGAGAATATCGGCACCGGTCACAGGTGCTCCGAGCTTTAGTAGTTCTATAACCACTCCTTTGGGATAGTTGCCCCAAGTGTCCTTTTTGTCCGCTTTTGAGTCATCTTTTAGGTCTTCTATAGAAAACTCCACTGGTTGTTCAAAACTCTTGCTTCTCAAACGGAAGACTCCGTCCTTCCGTGGTGCGGTCAACATGGTAATGCCGAGGTCAAGAGCCATAGGCATTACGAATCCGCCTGTGTAATCGGTGTGTTCGCCGATGAGGTTGACTCTGCCCGGAGCAAAGAAGACTCTCGGAGAACCCGCTTCGGGATAGAACTCTTTAAACTCTTGTTTCAGCTGTTCCAGCAAACTTCCCATTATTTGTCTCTCCTTCTGTAGCGCTCGATTGCTTCTCTGAAGATCGCTGCGTTATCTTCGACTTTTGTTGGGTTGGCAGCGGCCCAGCCGCCGGTTTCAGATGAAGCGTTATACTTAATGCTCTTTTCTCCTCGGAGGGGAGGATAGAACTCGATGTGGAACCAGTAGTAGTTCTTCGCTTCTTCCTTCAACTTGTGGGGTGCCGGATGCATCACCATCATGTAGGGGAAAAGCCTGCTGTATATCTCATCCATGCCACCCACCAGCTCTTTCAGGAGCACTGCCAGGGACTGTTCTTCTTCTCTGGTGAGTTCTGGAAGATCGAGAACCTGCCTTTTGGGCAGAACAAATGTCCCGAAAGGATAGTCGGTGAAAAAGGGAATGAAGGCCACAAAGTGGTCGTTCTCGTACACTACGCGCTGTGTGAAGCGCTTTTCTTCTTCCATGATGTCCAAGAAAAGGTTCCTTCCGGTCTCCTCAAAATGCTTCTTGGCGTTTTCGATCTCGGCTCTCACCTTCAAAGGAATGAACGGGTAGGCATAAATCTGACCGTGAGGATGGGGCATGGTAACCCCGACTTCTCTACCCCGGTTTTCAAAGATCATGACATACTCGTGCTCGTCTGTTGCTAGGGCTTGGTAGGTGTTTCTCCACAGATCGATCAACTTTAAAATATGCTCCGGCGTTAGATCCGGAAGCGTAGCGTGGTGATCTGGAGAGTAGAGCACTACCTCGCATTTACCTTTGGACTCCCGAACCTTATAGGGTCCTCCGGCAACATCGTCTGGTTCTGGAGGATCGGCTCTCAAAACCGGAAAATCGTTATGGTAGAGGTATACATCGTAGTCATCCGGAACCTTGCCGGACCCCGGACAAAACGGACAGTAGTCTGTAGGCATATCGGGTCTTTTCTGCCTTGAAGCGGCTACCATCGTCCAATCATCTAAAAGCGGGTTGTAGCGCAGTTCTGCCATCTTTCACGCCTCCCTCAAGTTTTATCGGTATATTTACAAACCTGTGCAGGTTCATTGTCTGGGCTAACAGCTTCCTATTTGTTGATGGTTTTCTTTTCTGGGCTCTGTCTATCCTTCTTAGGGGCAGTATAAACGTGGTTTTTGCTAATTTGAACGCGTTTTTGCGAGTCGCCCTCGGACGAAGGGCACATGGATAGAGCTTCTGTACGGATGAAAGCGCAATGTGTCGGCTTGTCTTTGGTTTTCCTGTCACACACACGCAGCCAAGTCGACCCTCGGTTTATTACTTCTATACGTCCATTGCTTTTCCTTATAAGGCTGCTCGTTATGTGCACCCTGTGCTGAGATCTTCAACTGATGCGCCACCTGTTTTTCTCAAAAATTATCGAAAATCGCCAATTACTTCCCCTACGTGCCGTTTTGAAGCTGTAGAGCATGGTAAACAAGTGATGCTTTTTTGTTACTTGACAATAGTATCAATAATAACTATTATCGAAGCAGAAAGAGCCCTATTTTATAATTGATGCACTTTTTGTCTATGTAAGTAAATCGGGCTCTGGTAAAGCATGGGGTTTGGCAGGTTATAGGGTAAATAGCGTTTAATGAAGCACATTTCTTTTTGCACCTTGGGGGAAAACGTGAAATGGGGATGAGATTCATCAAAAAAATCTGTAATGCCTGGCATGGCTTTGCTTCCAAGCTTAATGTCGTGCCGAAGAGCAATAAAGAAATAGACAGAATGGCTTTAAAAGCGAACATTGATCGAGTGTATAGTGCTGCGCTGGTGATTGCACCTTTTCACTTTATCATTGCTGTAGTGTATGCTCTCAAGGGCTCACTCCCTACTCCCATCGAAAACCTTTGGAAAATGAGAATCGCTTGGGCCAATTTTTTTATATTTGTCGGGAGCGTTGTGGCCTGGTTCATAGCAAGCTATATGCGGAAACACGAGTACACCAGACAGCAGATGACCATGTTTCAGCACGTGGTCCTAACATTCGTTATTTTTGGCGGCATTGTCATCACCCACATCGATCTGCTTCTTTTTTCCAGTGTTACGGCACTTATGATTTCGCTCATTGTGGTGGGTGCATTTTTCTACCTCAGACCTAGAGTCGCACTTGCTTTCTTTACAGAAGTTCTCGTCCTGTTTACTATTTCGGTGCTTCTTGTGGGGCTACCCCGAAACGTACTGGTATCCAATCTAACAAACGGCATTGTTGCCATCGCCATCGGTATGACCCTTTCGGTCATAAGCTGGAGGGGCTTTGCGGTCCAATACGTTCAGACAAAGAAGATTCTCGAACAGCAGAGAGAACTGGAGCAAATGGCCTACAG
This sequence comes from Clostridia bacterium DTU065, assembly GCA_001512545.1. Classification (GTDB taxonomy): domain Bacteria; phylum Bacillota; class DTU065; order DTU065; family DTU065; genus DTU065. The sequence continues at coordinate 30,064 of LFSI01000067.1, forward strand.
AGACCCGCTGACAGGCCTGCCCAACAGGCGGTTCTTGGACGAAGTGATTAAGAAAGAAATCGCCCTAATCAAGCGGGGTACTCGAAATTCCTGCGTAGTAATGATCGACATTGATGACTTCAAAGAGGTCAACGACACCTACGGTCACCCTGTAGGCGATGAGGTACTCAAGCAACTAGCCCAGCTGCTTCTGGAAAACATCAGAGAAAGCGACACTCTGGCAAGGCTAGGCGGAGAAGAGTTTGTCATCCTCCTTTCCGACACTAACTGCGATGGAGCCTACATAGTTGCTAACAAACTCAGAGAGCAGATCAAGAATCACGTGTTCAAAGTAGACGGCTATGTAGTGCAGATAACAGCAAGCTTCGGCGTAGGACCGCTGCTTACGTCCGATCAAGGACCTAATTACTACTCTCTAGTGGACAAAGCCCTGTACAAAGCCAAGTCCAGCGGGAAGAACCAAATAGCCGCAGCTAGAGATCTTTTCCAGTAGAAAAAGCAATTACTCCACTAAATGTAAAAGACTACCACCTCAGGTAGTCTTTTGTTGTGCCTGTGTTTTCGCTTGGACTAAAGAACGCCACCATAAACAGCGTATACTAGAGATTTTCCTCGAAGAAGGAGTTTATCTCTTCCATAAGTTCTAAATTGAGTTCAGAAGTTTTCCTGCGGTCGACTCCTGCATAGTACTCTCTCTTTACTTCGTCCGGAATGCTGCCTTCATACTGTTCATAGAGAGCCCGGTACAGTTTGTTCTTTTCTGTAACGTACTCCAGTGCTTCGATGGAATAAAGGAGGTTGTTGTGTCCGTTTCTTTTGGGTTCTGCCATAGTCTTATAGGTGACCTTGGGATTTGTAATATTCTCTCGCTGAGCTATGATACTTGAGCCATCATACAAGATGCTAGCGTCTTCTGTGCCGTGAATGATCATTACCGCAGCGTCGGTACTGTTGATACCGCTAACTGCTGTGCGATTTGCAACTTCCCCGAATAGTATGGTCTGGTAGGCCCAGGCAAACGGGTAAGCAAGGTAGATGGAAGAGCCTATGAGGTGCTTCCCCTGCTCAAGGAGCATAGCAATGGGAGAGTTGAACCCCGCTATGCTCACAGCTGCGCGCACATCGGAGTTTTCCTGTAAAACCGCCGTCACGGCGTATCCTCCCCAGCTGTGGCCAAAAAGCATCACGGGAAGCCTGCTCAGTTCGGGGTCATTGGCGATAAAGGTGAGGGCGGCTTCCAAGTCCAGAGCGGACTGAGGAAGTCCCCTAGTGCTTCTCCCTTCGCTGGCGTACGACCCAGTGCAGTCGAAGCTGAACACTCTCCAACCCCTATCGACAAAAAACACTGCTTCTGCCAGGTAGGATTCGGCCCCTCCGCCAAGGCCGTGAGCAATCACAACAAGGCCCTTGGAGTGTTCCTGCCCGTAGATGTAGCCGGTAAGAGTGTTTGTCCCCGACTGGAACGTGACAATCTCCCGCTTGTACCCAGCAAGATCATCGTAGGTCAGATAACCGCTGTACTCCGGTACGTCGAACCTGGGAAACTGACTGTCGTACAGATATTTAACCCCAAGCATGGCCAAGACGCCCAAAACAAGCAGCGTTCCTAAAAGCCAGAGAACAAAGCGTATCAAGACTCCTTTTTTCGACTTCACCACAGTTCTGCTTTCCACAGCTTTTGCCTCCCAAAACTATGTTTAAACGCTAAGAAACATATAGTTCTTTATAACTTCTAAGTGGGATCTCCTTTTCCATCGGTGAAAACGTCACATACAACATAAACAGGCAGTAAAATAACCTTTGTTTGAAACAATTTAGAGATCATTAATTTCTCTATCCGAACAGTTTAGGCCTATGGAGGAATTTTCCTCTATTTGAGCAAATATATAATTAAATCTATTTACTGGAGGGGTTACATATGAAAAAGTGGTTGTTGAAAACTCTAGTTCTAGCAGTGTTTTTTGCAGTAGCGTTTGCTGCATCTGCTGAAGGGATTATCAGCGCTCCTTATGTGAGGAGAGCTCCCGTAGTAGATGGAGTCTTGGATGACGATGCTTGGAAAATCGCCGAAGAAAAAGGTGGCACTGGCAAAATCGCCTACCTTCTCAACGCCGTTCCTATCAGCGATGGGTGGACGTCTGATGTATGGGTCTGTTGGGACGACGACTTCCTCTACGTGGCGTTCAAGAACTATCAACCAAAGAACACCGTAGTGGCGGTAAGCGTCAATGACGGCGATCCGCTCTGGACAAACGATGATGAAAACGAGATCTTTATCTCCACCACTTACCCTGGCTCTCGTCCGTACTACCAGGCTATCATGAACCCATTGGGTACCAAGAGCGGCCTGAACGGCAATCTTGATTGGGACGTTGCAGCCGAGATCTACGACGAGTACTGGGTTGTGGAAGTGGCCATTCCTTTCTACATCTTTGACAACTACTATCCTGAGATCGGCGATGAGTGGTCCATCAACCTCACCAGACGCTCCCACGCTCATGCGGGCGGCAACGGTGAGTGGAGATGCTGGAGCGATCTTGTTGTCAACACGTTCCTTGATCCGCTCACATTCGGTCTGTTGGAGTTTGTGCAATAAAGTAGCTGGTGGCTTTTGCCACCAGTTTTCTTTTTAACTCTGCCGATAGATGTAAAGAGTATACAGGGAGGCGAAAATTGATGCCCAAATGCGGCTGCAGCAAAAGGACCGAAGATATCGCACGAAAGGCAAGGGCCAAAACAGCTGCAAAAAGCATGTCGGCGGAAAAATTCAAGTCCCGAGAAAAGCCTTTGCAGGCAACAAAGAAGGACCAGGGGGTATAGCCTCTGGTCCTTCTAAACTGATATCATAACACAGCTTGTTGCGATGTAGCCCTATGGCGCTACCCGAGAAATGCTCCTTGTCTGAGGAGTTCTGTCTGCAGTTTGGCCACGTCCAGCTCTCTTGATGCGAGCTCTGCCTTTGCACAAAGCGCAGCAGCAACTCCCGCTCCGTGACCGATGCCGTAGACGATAGGGATAATTCTAATGGAAGAGTGGGCNNTCGTGGGTCGTGGAGATAGAGCGCCCACCTATCAAAAGGTTGTCTACCTTCTGCGGCACTATCGCTCTGTAAGGGATGTTGTAGAACTCTCCAGGAGGCAGCCTCTTGATAACTGTTCCCTCACCGGTTGGGTTGTGAATGTCGATGTCGTATGCCCCGCAAGCTATAACGTCGTCGAACTTCTTGGCAGACAGAAGATCCTCAGCAGTAAGCACGTATTCGCCCATTACCCTTCTGGACTCTCTCACTCCGATTTGAGGAGCGGTCTGTTGGAGGTAAGCGTTCTCAAACCCTGGAACCTCTCGAATCAGCCACAGAGCAATCTCCCAGACCTGTCTTCTTGCTTCGATCTCCGCGTCAGTCAAAGACTCCGGATCTACTGCATCGTGCATAACTACCCTGGTCTGATTGAAGTGGATCACATCATCCTGCAGGGTAGAAAAGATCAGGACGTTTTCTCTGGGACACTTGATTTTTCCTGCCTTCTTTGCCTCAACGTAGAGCCTTGTCATCTCCTGTACAGGGGGTCTTTTCGACTGGTCCACGTTAGCCATTCTGAAGTTCATGGTCATCGGCTGGCAATGCCCGTCTTCGTCTCTACCTTTTTTCGTGGGCACTCCTGCAAAGTACGCCAGATCTCCGTCGCCAGTGGAATCCACGTACATTTTGGCAGTGAAGGTTTTCAGCCCGTCTTTTGTGGCAACGCGGATGTTTTTAATCTTGCCGTCCTCCACTGTGCAGTCTGCCAGAAAGCTGTGGTAAAGGAGCTTGACCCCAGCGTCAAGGCAGAGCTCTTCGGTCACAATCTTCATAGCCTCTGTATCAAATGCCCTAGGTTTGTAGGCGTTTTTCTCATTTAGTCGATCCAGAATCTCCTGAAAGACACCTTTTACCAGCTGCACTCCACCGGCCACATAGGGCATGAAGGGGTTAACCAGCATGGCTGTGGCGCCTCCACCGAGAAAGCCGTATTTTTCAATGAGCAGTACCTTTGCACCGGCGCGAGCTGCCCCGACTGCCGCACCGACGCCTCCTGGTCCTCCGCCACATACAATTACGTCATAGTTAGTCTCCAAAGCCTAGTCCTCCTTACAATGTATGTAATTAAGTATTCACTTATCTCTTACCCGCCTTTGGCGATTTCCCTGCTTGGAACGTTGGAAATTGCCCTTCGAACGCCAAAGAGCCCTAAGACTCGCATCTTAGGGCTCTGCGTTTTCCTCTAAACCTGCAAAGTCTCAGTGTAGGTTCCCTGAACAAACTTGTAGACGTTGTCGTAAATTTCCCTGATTTCTGGATCGTCGCTGTAGGCGCTAATCGCAAAGACGTGGGTGTCTTGGTAGTAGCCGTGAATTACATCCTTCATGTAGCCGTAGGTGACGCCAGCTCTTAGGTAGTCGTAGAAGCGTTCTCTCCACTCTTTTGACTCAAAGACCTTACCGAAAGCTTCGATTTCGATGCCCTGATAGTATTTTTTGGCATCGCTAGTGACATCGGCAAAACGGGAGATAGGAACGTCTGCCCTAAACATATAGTTCGGTTGGTGAATGCAGAAATCAAAGCCGACTTCTTCCCATCTATCGTGACCTTTAGCTCTGAACCAGGGAATCCAACAGAACTTGAAACCTTTATCGTGGAGGTACTTCGACACTTGCCGCACGAGATCGTCTTCGCCTGGGTTGGCATGGATCATCTCCTCAAGCCAGTAGAAGCCTGCAAGTTCCAGTTGATCCAGATTAGCCTTTTCGAACATCTCCAGGAAGGTTTCTACAAACCACTCCACAGCCTTGAATCTCTGTCTGGTAGCTTCAGTAGCATCTTTTGAAGAGAAATCCAAGTTCTCGCCATCAACCTCACCAAACTCGGTGATCTGGACCATTGGGTTGGGTATCATGATGTAGATTTTACCCTTCCTCTTTTCAGGAAGGTGCTGATTGGCAATCTTGTACGCTTCATTGAACACGCTAATCTGGGCGTTTGGCCTGAAAAGATCGTCCAGCCACCACTGCCAGTCTTCTTTGATGGCTGGAGTGGCTCTTGCAGGTGAGTCGAATGCGCGATCATTGTTGGATTTCAGCGCTAAAAATAGGTATGAATCGAAGAACCAGTCCTTGATTTTGTTTTGATTTGCGTTGTTATCGAGGTAGGCAACATACGACAGCGCATCCTTTACGTTCCAATTGACTCCGTAATTGGTGTAGATCAGCATCAGGTCGCGAATGCCTGCAGACTCTTCTGTGAGCGGCGGGAAGTAGCCTCTTTCACTCATCGGATTAACCCCCTATACTTGTCTTTAGTAGGTTTCTTCCACAATACTTTCTGCATTCCTGCCGTTTGTTTCAGCTCTCAATCTCACTGTACGATTAGCGAACTAACCACTATAGCGGAGAGACTGTATGAACTGAGGTTGATCCTATTCTCTGATATTTTGAAAACTCGTTTCGGATAGGAGTTCGCCCGTTGACAGCAGAAAAGAAAACATCGTACAGTGAACTTGGTGATAGAAATGCTCATAGACAACGTAAAGACTTTAGCTGAGCTGGATTCTGTAATGGATTTAGTGTTTTCGGTCTTCCCCTACCTACCAACCGATGACAATAAATATAGCTTAAGTTTTTGGGCCGGCAAAATGAATGAGCTCCCCGAGCTTCTCTTATACGCTAAAGATGGCGAAGTCATTTGCGGCTCAGTATTTGCATGGGTTGACAATGGCGGAGTAACCGTTGCTCATTGCTGCGTTGCTCCAGCTTACAGGGGGCAAGGTATTGGAAGAGATTTAATGCTGGAAATAGAACGGCGCGTGAAAGCGCTGGGTTACCACAGCATTGCTCTGGGTTCCGTTGAAGGTGCAGAGAGATTCTACGAAAAGCTCGGCTACAAAGGTTCTCTGCTCATTCAGTCCGAAGACCACAGCATAGATCAGTTATTGTCTCTAAACGACAAGTACGAAGTGATTTACACCAACGTCTATGAAGGTACTGTCAATCAGGTCTGTTTAAGGCTCTCTTCTCCAGACCGCGAGCTACAGAGGCTCTACGAGAAAACGTTCCCCAGTTGTACCACACAAATGGTCTTCGGAAAGAGTTTTTGAGAACAAACCCGACAGATAGTACATGCAAAAGAATCAGTTTGGTGTTTGCTCGGCCTTTCTCGTACTACTACAGTACGAGAAGGGTTTTGAAATGCCTATTTGTGCTGGATCCAGTCCAAACGATGATAGGTGTGAAAGCTATTTTTCAATCGTTCAGAGACTGCTGTAAACGTTAAGTTCTTTTCCCGGGAAAGAGCATTGACTGAAGCTAAAGGAAACTACACGTTAAAAGACTCTGGGGTGTTGCGTGGCAAAACTTGACACCTCGCTTGATCTGAACTAACAACACCGAATGCTCTAAAGTCGCCATCGGCACGAAAGTAAACCGTAGATGTAGAAAAGCGCCTCTTACAGGGGCGCTTTCATTTAAACCATTTTTCCTGTTTCCCTGGACTTTAAGCAACTAGTACTTCCACTGCATTACAGATCCTTCAAGGACTCATATGCTAGAGCGAAGGGGTGTGAAATATGACTGATCAAAACCGGTTAGCACGCGCTTTCGTTATCATCCAAAAATACAACAAACGCTATTCCCCTGAGGTAGGACTGAGCCGTGGCACGATTTTTCCCGAGCTCTATATGCCCTACCTTAAAGGGAGGACAAAACAAGATGAGTAAGCAAAAAGAAGCTCTCCTTCGGGAAATCCAGGAGCTTCAGTTTACTACCGTAGAGCTGCAGCTCTTCCTAGATACCCATCCCGATGACCAAAGAGCTTTGGCAGACTATGTAGAGTACTCGAAAAAGCTCCAGGAGCTGATAGCCCAGTACTCGAAAATGTACGGACCTCTTATCGGCTACGGAGTGACGTCTGAAGAACTGGACAAAGGTTACAGGTGGATCGACTCCTGGCCTTGGGAAGACTTAGGGGGGAAACGATAGATGTGGCTCTACCAACGAATGCTCCAGTACCCTGTAAAGGTCAGCGGCCCGAACCCCGCTCTTGCTAAGAACATCATCACCCAGTACGGTGGACCCGACGGTGAGCTGTCAGCTTCCTTGAGGTATCTCACTCAGCGCTACAGCATGCCGCTGAAGGAAACCAAAGGACTCCTTACAGATATCGGAACTGAAGAACTGGCCCACATGGAAATGATAGCAGCTCTGGTCTACAACTTGGTCAAAGACGCTTCACT
>LFSI01000026.1:0-2138 GCA_001512545.1 Clostridia bacterium DTU065
GTTAATGACACCGTAGTTCAAGTCGACAGAACGCGTTTTAGCTTGGGCTGCTAAAGCAACTACATCATTAATGGTGGTCGTGGTGTAGGAAAGAACAGATGTTGGAATGCTCGAATCCATATAGTAGATGTTGGACAGGAGGTTAGCACCGAAAGCGATAATCACTACCTGATCCTTCATTCCCGTTTCCTCAACCAACCTCAAGACATCTCTTTCGATGCCTGCTTGCTTAAGTTCGATAACGAGGAGGACCTTATCCTTGCACTCGAGGAGTACGTCTTCCAAGCGAGGAATAGGTTCGCCCTTGAACTCCTTCGAGAACCAGGATCCAGCATCAAGAGTCTTGATGTAGTCCCAAGTTCTGTTGTTTACGTGGCCAGTGCCATTAGTTGTGCGTTCTAAGGTTCCGTCGTGGAGGAGGACCAGCTCACCGTCTAAGGTGCGATAAACGTCGACTTCAACACCGTCTGCTCCAACGGCAATGGCCGACTTAACTGCCGCCATGGTGTTTTCTGGTGCCTCAGAGGAGTTGCCTCTATGTGCCACGATAATTGGAATTGTTTGATGGGCTGCAGCGCGGTCGCGGCCTGCTTGCCAGTTTGCCCACTCTTCGAAGTAGGCCATCTCTTCTTTGACATAGTCGCGAATGACAGTGTTTTCAAACTTCACGGTCATGCCGTTTGTGTGCAGACCGACAAGACCTTCAGCAATGCTGGTGGGGCTCTTGGTTACGATAAGCGCTTGATCGTCAAGTAGGGCGATGACATAATCTTCAGATACAGCAACTTTCAGATTGTATTTCCGGTTCAGCTCCAGAACGCTGTCGCCAGCGACGGTACGCTGTCTTCTCCATCTTCCTTCTTCTGTTAGGAAGGTGAGCTCAATACCGTTGCCCAGTGTAGCGTTCTGCTTGACACGAATCATGTGCGAAAGGGATTTGTCTTCGCTTACGCGGTAGGAAATACCAAACCATCTGCTGAGATTCTTGCTTTCCAAAATCGTGAAATCGGTTTCAAAGTAGAAGCTGCTTCTTGGCTCTACGAAATAAGCGGAACTGAAATCGATCTCGGGGTTGTCGTCGATTTGCGAGACGATCGCATCTTCTCCGATGGTCCAAGTTCCTTCAAATGCCTCAATGGCATCTGCAGATGCCAGAACAGCGACACCAAAAAGACAGAGTATCATGCCCAGCAGTACGGAACGAAAAAGTTTCCTCATGTTATCTCTCCTCTCATTACCAATTGGAAATCTGTTTCGCACGTTAAATTTTCAGCAAAAAGTTGTAAAAACCTGCTTGCTCAGCATAAAGATAGGCAAAAGTATTGTGGAAAAAGAACGGGATGATTTCGAACTCTCTGGAGGTTGTTAGCGACAAAAAAGAAGCACTATCTATGAAGTTTTACTAAACACTGTTTTCATGGAGGATTGCTATGGGCACTGGCGTAAGTTGCAAGGTGGAATGCAGTAAACCACCGTACTGTCAGTCTAAATCTTTAGTTTGTGGATTTAGACGCCAGGCATACGCTCGGTAAAAGATAAATCGAAAAAATTAGTAGGTTTTTCCGAAGCTAGGTAAAATACAAGGCTTAGAGAAGAATTAGCAAAGCAAGCACCAAAGGTATTAAAGGTCCACGAGTCGAACTTAAACGAAGAGAGAAAGCGTGGGAAGGGAGAGTAGCTATGTCCAGAAAAGTAGTAATTGCTATTTTAGTCACCTTATTAGTCATCTCTGTAGCAGGCAACATCGTCCTCGGCTACCTGTGGTGGGAGGAGTCCCAACCTGAAGTCGTGGCAGTTGTCGGTCAGGATAAGATTACTAAAGACGATTTGCTCGACCGTCTTTTGACCAGAAACAGGGAAGCACAGCTCAACACCATCGTCGAGCAGGTCCTCATTGAGCAGGAGGCCAAGAAACTCGGAGTTCAGGTTACTGAAAACGATGTCACCAGAAGACTTCAGGAGATCAAAGACTCCCTCGGAGGAGAGGACCTCTACAGGAAATTCCTCACAGATTACAGCATCTCCGAAGCTGATCTTAGAGACAGCATTAGACACAACCTCACCATTGAAAAGATCATTCTCTTTTACATCAGCGACATTCCCGAAACCGAAGTTGTTGCCTATTACGAAAACAACAA
>LFSI01000026.1:2200-3940 GCA_001512545.1 Clostridia bacterium DTU065
TATGCGGATCTTCTCAGAGGCGAGGATTTTGGTACAGTTGCCGAACGGTATTCCCTTGATCCTAGTACGAACAAGGAAGGCGGCTTAATCGGCTATCTCACCCGCGATGATGAGTGGCTGGGCGTAACCGAAACCGCGTTCCAGCTCGGTAAGGGAACCTTCTCGGCACCGATGAGAAGCGAATACGGTTGGCATCTAGTGTATGTAGAGGATATCCGCCCAGCATCAAACCCAGATTACAGCGAGATTAAAGACCAGGTCAGACAGGCCTACATCGACTATCTGGTGGACCTCTACAGCGCGGACCTGATTCAAACTTTGAAGGATAACGCCGAGATCATTAAGATTAACATCTGAGAAAAACCCAAGGGCAGATAAATATGATTTTTCTTTCATAAACTCCCTCACTTCTAGAGAAACTAGGAGTGAAGGAGGGATTGCGCGTGAAAGCTACAGGGATTGTGCGTAGGATAGACGACCTAGGTAGAGTAGTTATACCTAAGGAAATTCGTAGAACTTTGCGCATTCGGGAAGGCGACCCCTTGGAGATATTCGTAGACCGCGATGGAGAAGTAATATTAAAGAAGTACTCCCCTGTTGCTGACGTGGAGTACTTTGCTCAGGAATATGCAGACTCCCTTTACGAGTCCACTGGTTACACAGCTTTGATCGCCGACGACCACGAGATAGTTGCCGTTGCCGGCGGGCCGAAGAAGACCTACTTGGGAAAGGAGCTTTCTCAAGACCTGATCAGGCTTGCTAGAGACAGCGAAGGAGCGGCTGTGGTCAATCAGAAAACCCAGATTGTCGAGGGCGTCTATGGAGAATCAGCTGCAGTTTCAATGATTAAAGCAGATGGTATCAGTGCAGGTTTTATCGTGGTTTTTTCTAAAGACGATAGTAAAATCGGCTCTCTGGAGAGTCGTTTAGTGCAGACTGCTGCCGGGTTTTTGGGCAAGCAGCTTACAAGCTGAATGGATAGGGGGGCATGTCCCCCCTATCATAAAATGGAGAGAGGGCAATGATCTATATAGGCACATCGGGATACTCCTACAAAGACTGGACTGGTAATTTTTACCCGAAAGCGATGAAGAGCGCCGATCAGCTGAAGTTCTACAGTCAGGAGTTCAATTTCTTAGAAGTGAACTACACCTTCTACCGGGTGCCCGAAGCAAGAAGTCTTGAGGGTATGGCAAAAAACGTTCCCGATGATTTCAAGTTTGCCTTAAAGATCCACCAAACCTTCACTCACGATAACGGCTTTAATAAAGACTTCAGAAAAGCTCTGCCAGCCCTTGGAGACAAGTTAGTGCTGCTCCTGGCTCAGTTCCCATACAGCTTTAAGTTCACAGATGAATCAAAAGATCACATTCTACGCCTTGCAGAGTTTTTTCAAGACTACAAGGTTACCTTCGAGTTCAGGCACAAAAGCTGGATCACCGGAGAAGCGCTGAGTTTCTTGAAGGAGGCCCAGCTCAGCATAGCTGCAGTTGACGAGCCGGCTCTCCCGGGACTGCTGCCTCCTGTGGTTTTGGACACAGGACAGGTGGGGTATGTAAGGTTTCACGGGAGAAACTACCAGAAGTGGTGGAACAGTCAGGAAGGTCACGAGCGCTACACTTACGAGTACACACCCGATGAACTTTCCGAGTGGCTGCCCCGTCTGAGGTTCTTGGAGCAGAGCTTCAAGGAGAACTATGTTGCCTTCAACAACCACTACGCAGGCGGCGCAGTCCGCGC
>LFSI01000093.1 GCA_001512545.1 Clostridia bacterium DTU065
ATCTCAGAGCCAAATTTTTATCAGATTCTACTCGTTGACTTCAACAACGATGTAATAGCTTTCGCTTTCCCAAACAGAACCTGCCTCTACAAACCTCGGTCCCATCTCGTAAGCCCTAGGATAGTACAGTTTGACGTGGTCCGCTGACAAGTCCCAGACGAATGCCCCCCACTTGCTGTACTTGTACTCGTCAACAGCACTGAGGTCTTTTATGCCTGCGATCATGCCGTAGCCCATGTCGCCGTAGAGGAACGTCTCAGTAACTGGTGCCAGGCCTTTGTTAGCATCGGTTCTGATTCCATCGACAAAGCTGTCTTCTACGTTCCCCATCTTGAAAAAGCGCCCGTGTCTCTTGTAGATCGGCAGCATACAAACATAGGCCCGATCCATGTACATATCCGTGTGCCAGGTAGTGCTCTGTGCAAAGTCCATCCTATTGGGACTGCCAACCTCAATGGTGTATCTCCTTACCACGCTGCCGACAATCATGTTATCGGCGGGGAAGACCAGGTCGGTAGTTTCCACAATCACCAGACTTTCAGAAACCTTGTAGGTGCCATCCTGTACTTTCTTACCGTCTACGATAAAGTCCAAAGTCTTGAGGATCTCGTTTTGATGGTTTCCGCCCATCCACTCATACCAAGCGCTTGTCGTCGTGGGTCGGCCCAAGTAAACGTACTCCCAGTCAGTTCCCGAACGTGCGGAGATCGGTTCCTTATTGACCGACACCCCGAACACGTTCCATGTACCCCAGTCCTTCTGATTGAACTCCCACGTAACAGTCTTGCTCTCGTCCCAAGGAATATGCAAAACTGCGTTCTTTGCAGTCTTTTGGAACAAACCTGCGTTGGCATCTGCCACGCCGCTGAAGCAAAGGAGAAAAACTAATCCCAAAACCCACATAGCAAATCCTCCTATCGGAACTTGAATTAAGTAAGTGAATCTTTACAGCGACAACTGATTCTGCACTGTATTAGACTTCTGCTACTTACGCTCCATTCCTTTTATCCTGCTTAAAGCTTTTAAAAAAGGCTGCTTTACTCCTCTTAGATGGAGTAAAGCAGCCAATTGCTTGCAAACCTAGTCGCGATCGTTTCTCTTTCTAATCTGGATCAGGCTAACAACGCCTAGAATGCCGATCATAAACCCGATCAGCGACAACGCGTAAGAAACGACGCTGAGCCAAACGATGTTTGGTATCAACTCTATAACCATTGCAAGAAGCAGGAACCACCCGGCAAACAGAGTGATACCGCCAACAAGCATCTGGCGTTTTGGATGCATCATATTACTTTCCGTCCTTGTACAGCCAGCACGCTACCGAATGCTCGTCATCAACCTGGAACTCTGGAGGTATCTCTACGTCACAGAGCCCTTTGATCTTCTTCGAGCAACGAGGATGGAAGCGGCAGCCCTTCGGTGGATTCATCAAACTTGGAGGTTCACCAGTTGGAACCTCTTTGAAGGTCCTCAGATTTTCCACATCGGGATCGGACGTGGCTTCAAAAAGCGCTCTAGTGTAAGGATGCAGAGGTTCTTTGAGTAAAGCCTGTGTCGACGACTTCTCGATAATCTTTGCACCGTACATGGAGAAAATTCTCTCCGAAAAGTATCTTACTGTGGAAAGATCGTGAGTGATATAGATAATCCCGAGGTTGTGCCTTCTCTGAAGACCCTGCAGAAGCTGAAGGATCTCAACTCTCACCGAAGCGTCCAACATGGATACAGGCTCGTCGGCGATAAGCAGCTTTGGTCCGAGAATCATTGCCCTAGCAATAACCAGACGCTGTTGCTGACCTCCGCTGAGCATGTGAGGAAACTTTGGAAGGAAGTCTTCAATAGGAGCAAGCTTAACTTCCTCGAGAACCTGTCTGATTCTCCGGGCTTGCTCTTTCTTGTCTGTAATACCGTTAATTTTCATGGGTTCTTCCAAGATACGTTTTACAGTCATGAACGGAGGAAGAGCTCCATAAGGATCCTGTTGGATATAACCAACGCTTGCACGGTAGTTTTTCCAACCGGCTTTATCTAGAGTACTCAGGTCCTTACCCTGGAAGAAGATCTTGCCCTTTGTAGGGTGGTGAATCCCCAAAATGGTCTTGGCTAGAGTACTCTTACCACAACCGCTTTCACCAACGATTGATATTGTCTCGCCTTGATACAGTTCGAAGGAAACACCGTCCAATGCGCGGACATCGCCGGCCTTAAAGAAGCCCATGCGGCGAATTTCAAACCAAGTATGAAGGTCTTCCACGCGAATAACCGGTTCACCCTGTCCTGGCTGTTGTTGTAGTTGCTTAGCTACATTAGGCATGTTTCACCTCTCCCGTCTCATCATATAACCAGCATTGCACTTTTGCTCCGTGTTCTAACTCGACCGTGCAGGGATGTTCAGAACACTTCTCAAAACGTTTTTCACACCGAGCTGCATAACGGCAACCCGAAGGTGGATTAATGAGAGATGGTGGTTGACCAGGTATGAACTGTAGTTCTTTGTCTTCTCTTAACGTAGGCACACTGGCCATTAGCTTGCGGGAATATGGGTGATGAGCATCTGTGTAGAAGTACTCAGCAGAGCTGTACTCAACCATTTCTCCGGCGTACATAACAGCTATTTCATCAGCTAGTTCACTAGCCGTACCTATATCGTGTGTGATCAGAATAAATGTGGTCTTGTATTCCTGCTTGATCCTCTTTAGAACGTTCATGAGATTGGCCTGAGTTAACAGGTCAAGAGCTGAAGATGGTTCATCAAGTACAACCAGTTTGGGGTTGGCTGCTAGCGCCATAGCAATGGTTGCCCTTTGACGCATACCACCACTTAACTCAAACGGATAGCGACGTAAGAAGTCTGTTGGCAGACCAACGATGTTGAAAACTTCTTTTACTCGGTCTAGTGCCTTCTTCTTCGTCATGGTGCGGTCGTGCAGAAGCAGAGGCTCCATAAGCTGATCTTCGATGCGCAAAACCGGATTAAGCGAGTTCATCGAAGCTTGAGGAACCATCGCAATCTTGCTCCACCGAATTTCTTTGCGGAACTTGTCTTCGTTGTACTTCATAATGTCTTCGCCTTCGAAGATGATTTCACCCTCATAGGTTTCGACATTTCGGGGAAGCAGACGAAGAATAGCTTTTGTCAAGGAAGTCTTACCGCAACCCGATTCACCTACTACGGCCAGGGTCTTACCTTCCTCGAGCTGGAAACTCACATTGTCTACAGCCTGAACCGGTCCGCTGCGAGTACGGAAATATAGTTTAAGATTTCGAACATCAAGTAGTACTTTGCTCATTCGTTATAACCCCCTCAATCGTGGGTTGAAGATGCGGTCAAGAGCAAATCCTAGCATTGCGAATCCTAATCCGGTTAACACCAAAAGAATCGCAGGCTGCAATACCCAATAGAAGTGACCAGTAAAGAGCGCACCTTCTGAGTAAGCATCGTTGAGGAGTTTACCCCATGTAGGAAGCAACGGGTCGCCCAGGTTGAGGACAGCCAGTGTAGCTTCCAAGAAGACATACGAAGGTACTTGCGTAACGAACCCCGGAATTAGAACGGGGATAACCTTAGGAATCATGTAGCGGAAGATAATTCTACCGCTGCTTGCTCCGTATGCCCTTGCAGCTTCAATGTAGCCGGATTGCTTTACCTGCAGGAACATCGAACGGTAGCTGAGAATGCTCGAGCCGAAGATTCCAAGCAGGATAACTACACCTAAAATAGCCCATATACTTCGAGAATAGAACAACCCTACCATGATCAGAATCGGGAGTAGCGGTAGAATCATAACGATCTCGTTGATTCTGCGAATAACGGCGTCAACCCATCCGCCAAACCAAACTGCCGCTGCTGCCAGCATCATGGTAATCAGCGAAGAACCAACCGCTGCCAAGAGACCGAATGACAGCGCCACAGGTGTTCCCCATAAAAGGGCAATGGTAATATCTCTGCGGCGGTGGTCGGTACCTGCCAGACCGTGAAGTTTGCCGTAGACCACAAGCTTTGCATCGTAGTCGGCGCCTTCTTCGAAGACAAGGCCTTCTATAACCATCTTATAGGTTCCTTTGACGACCTTGCTCGGGTCATTAGGATCGGCAAACAAGCCTTTTTCAGGCGCCACTCCGCGAAGCCTACGCGAAAGAGCGTTATCTTGAGATATTGTGTAAGTGTTTGACGCCGAAAGCGCCATATTGCTCATGGGGATTTCCCTACCGTCAGGGGTGATCCATGTTATATCCACGTTTGGACGAGCACTGTTAAACTTCGAAGTGAAAAACAGTGAGATTTCCGATGGGAAGCCATCGTAGTTGTAGTCGAACTCAAATACTACATCGACCATGGACATTCCGCCGCCCAGATCCTGGACACTCTTCAGACTAGGGTCTTTTGCTGAGTTCAGGTTAATCGTTACAGGTTGTTTTTCCTTATAGAACCAGTTGAACCACACGGGGCGAGCATTGCGAGGTGTGTCTGCCCATACTTTGTCATCGCCTCTCCAAAGCTTTACAGCTTGCTCATAAGGAATGGCGAACACAGCATAGATAGCTAGGCAGACCATCAAGAAGATGATGGCGAGTCCAGCGATAGCTGATGGATAGTCTTTTAGTTGCTTGAAGAAGTTCGCTATAACCTTCACTATTTTTCACCTCCACCAAGTTTTACTCGTGGGTCAACTAAAGCGTAGATGATATCGAGTAAAAACACAGTCAAAGCAAGTAAATAAGCGTAAATAACAACCGTACCGACAATAACCGGAGTGTCAAACATGTTGATCGCCGACTGAGTCAGTCTTCCGATTCCTGGCCAGCCAAAAACGGTTTCCAAAACGATAGCACCAGTCCAAAGTCCAATCAGTGTCAGAGCAAAACTGGTGATAATCGTAGGTAGAGTCGGACGCAAAACGTACCTTCTTTCGATAGCACGGTCTGAGAGACCTTTGGCTTTAGCCATGTCAACATAATCCTCACTCGAGTAAATCAAGAAAAATGTGCGCCAGTAGTACGATGTGAGGAAGATCGAGCTCAGTACAATAGCTCCTACCGGCAGAACCATATGTTTGAGCACGCTCACAGCACGCAGCCATGGGTTTTGTGGCGGTGGCGCATCAATCATACCACCAAATGGTAGCCAACCTAAAAGAGCAGCGAAAATCAAAATAAGAAATATGCCATAAAACCATGCCGGTGCTGCACTAGTTGGGGCCATCGCAACTACGATTCTGTCAATAACACTTCCATAGCGGCGTGAAAGGAACAATGCAAAAAATACACTGGTAAAGAACAGCAGCATCTGCCCACTTGCCATCAATAGCAACGTTGGCGTTAGGCGTTCTCCAAGAATGTTCCGAACTTGTCTTGAGCCGCTATCGCTGAGTAGGTATTCAGCCTTACCCAGGTTAAGAGTCAGACCGTTCCACAGGTAGCGGAAACTTCTCACCATAAATGGTTGGTCCAGTCCAACCTGCCTAATGCGGATTTGTACCGTTTGTTCGTAGATCTGCTCTCTTTCCGCTTGAGATAAGTAAGCCATTTCCGGATTACCAGCAAGCTGCAATGAAACCTGCTCCCTGATCTGGCCTTCACGCATTTTATCAACGTAACCGCCACCGTTGGCGATCAAAATAGCCAAATATACACCTATCACGACAGTAATCAGCAGAGTTATACCCTTCATTAGGGTATATTTTGCGATGCGCCCCAGGTTACCGCTAGTACGTTGTGTTTTTTGGACAGTTTGCTTTTCAGCTGTTTCTACATTTGCCATTTACATACACCTCCCGGTAATTACCTGGAACAATACAAACAGGAGGGCGTGGACGCCACGCCCTCCGCGGATTCACCATATTGCTTTTTTAGTTAGCGATTATGGTAAGGTTACGAATGTGTGTGAACCGAAGGTCGCGCCACCAACGAGTGTTGGGAGAACGATGACTTCGAGGGTGTTGGTACCTACAGGCAACTTAGCTGTATCCTCTGGGCTTAGAACGATCTCGTAGTAACCATCCATGTAGCCAGTACCGTAGCCGCTGAATGCAACGTTGCCAGCTGCATCGAGCACGATGTACTTGACTTCTTGGATATCTTCGAGTCTGTAAGCTTCGCCCTTGAAGGAGATGTCAACCTGGAAGGAAGCCTGTGTACCGGCGTTCACACGTCTTGGTCCGAGAACTTCGACTTCAGCAATGCGTGGCTCTTCGAAGATATCGAAGTAACCTGCTGGCAGCCAGTAATCCTCGAAACGCTTCAGGTGAACCATTCTCTCGGTTGGATATGCCTTCTCGAGATAGAATGGACCGTTGCCAATCCAGAAGTGACCTTTTGCTTCGTACCATGCCTTAGCATTCTTGTAGCGCAACGCAATTTCTTCCTCAGGAATGAACTCGGAGAGGAACTCTGCGTATGGCAGGTAGTTGGTTGCGATAGCTTGGTCGAGGTACTTAGCAAGGATAGGAATGCTTGGACCGGTGTTGTAGCCCAGCCACTCAGCATTGATCTGGTCGGCCTTGGTCTTGGTGAAGGCCAGCTCGCCGTTGATTTCGGCCAGCATACCTAGAGCCAATGTGTGCCATGGAGCGTTACCATAGTTGTAGTAAACTGCGAACAAGTCGGAAATGTTCTGCTCTGCATCGAGCGACCAAGACTCAGTATAGTACTCGTAGATGAATGGGTCAAGGGAAACGATCTTGAGACCACGGAAGGATGCGAGTGCTGTCTGGAGTCCAGGTACTGCAGACTCATCAAAGACTTCACTAGCTTCGTATGCACGGTCCCAATCCAATACGTAAGCGAGCAGCATGTCGCCAACGGTGTATGGGCTACCATCGTGCCATTTTACTTCGCTAAAGGTCTCTGGGCGGTAGTAAACTACGCTCTTGCGTGTTGCAGTGAGTCCTTCAGGATACTTCTCTGCAACAGTGATAAACCTCTTGTTTACAGGATCCCACTCTGCCCAAGCATCGCTTGGAACTTGAATTTCTTCAGCGAACTCAAGATTTACCCAGTCGGAATCTGGAGACTTGGACACTGGCAATCCTTCTTTAACAGTTACGTCCACTCTCTCAATGTGCAGTGGGTGGTAGTTGCCTGTGTATGGGTCTACCAAGAAACCACGATCGAATGTTGCTCTGATGGCCAACTGGTCTTGTGTCCAGTTAGAACCGCCAACAGGGTTCCAAGGCTCAACGAGAACCTGATCGGATCCCATTCTGATGGTGCCGCCAATCTGGTCGCCGCGTCTGATGGTCATCGGCCAGAGCGATGTACCGGAGACGCCGCCTGCAAGGTCAGCAGTGATGGCGAGCTCTTTTCTCTTCGGAATGAAGTCAGTTTGGTCAACAACGAAGATTCTTGGAGAATCTTGATATGCCAGTTCGAGTGCACGGGAGTAGAGAGCGTTTCTCTCTTCCATAGTTGTGAACTCTTTGCGGTAGAGCTTGTCGGAAATCTCGTCAAGCTCAGGAATTGGCTCGAGTGCCTGGAAGAGAGGCTGGCTCATGGTTCTGCGTGTGTACATCTGGTTGAAGATGTGGCCTTGATCACGGTAAACTACTGGAGCAGACCAGCCACCAGTGTATACGTGCCATTGACCTTGCCATGGATCACCGAGGAGCCAGATTGGTGATGCTTCTGCGCCGGTGCGGTACTCGACTTTGGTCTTGAAACCAACTTTACCGAGTTGCTCGGCGAAGTACTCACCAAGTTCTTTGCGCTCGTCTTCGCTACGTGCGAGAACGATAAGTTCTATGTCTTTGCCTTCATACTGCCAGTAACCATTCACCAGGGTGGCGCCCATGGCTACCATTTCTTCGTGAATGATCTCTTTGGCTTTTTCAAGATTGAAAGCATACTTGACTTCGAGAGAACGTGCTGTTTCAACTACACGTGAATAGTCTACGAAAGAGGTGTTCAAGAGGTTGTGCTTTGGAACTGCCAAGCCGTTATAAATCTCTTGAGCAATGTAGTCACGGTCGATCATCATGTTAGTAGCTTCGCGAATCTTGCGTGAGCTAAACGGATTGAGACGACCATCATTGAACTTAGGTCCAACTGGGTTGAACGTAATCTCGGAGTAGGATCCGAAAACCTGTAGGTAATCGAGATTCGGATCTTCCTTGACTGCGTTAAACGCGTTGATATCAGATGAACCACTTGCCCAAATCTGCAGGTCTCCAGCTTTCAATCTGGATACAGCGGTGGTTACGTTTGGTTCCTCGACGATGATGACTTCGTCTACCCAAGTACCCATGCGCTGCTCTGCAAAGACACTAACAGCCAAAACCAACAACGTAACTGCTAGAATAGCAATGTTTCTGCGTTTAAACAAACCTAGTCACCTTCCTTATAAGAGAACTGTATTGACACAAAACTAAATCATAACTCTCCGACCCCAAACCTCAGAGCGTCACCCCCTTGAATTTTAGGTCGTGATTTACGGTTTTTGCGTTTCAAGTCAAGTAATGGTCGTTATAACACTATTCTATCCAACTCGCGGATTTCCTGCTTGTCTTCGCGAATTAGACAGCCACCACTCAAAACGTAAAATCCGCTTACCCTTAATCACAAACCCACTGCCAAATCGAAAAAGCTAAGTTGTAATCGCCCAATACTACACCACATCAATATACCCTAGGTTCAACAGATCTCGGAGCTCTCATACTTACCCACCCTAGGATATAAAGTAATATTATCTTTGTTTTGGGCAATTTCCTTCTTAACTAATTCGATTCTTGTTCAAAAAATCCTTGTAATCTACTAACTTCGTATTTTGCATCGGTCTCAAGAGCCCCAAAACCTGTTTCTACCTTTTTATTATTATGCAATATAATGCTAGCCTTGGCAAATACAAATTTTAGTTTTTGCAATGTATACATGAAAACGAGGGCATTTTCGCCCTCGTTTTTTAAACAAACATCTTGATCTCGTCGGAAAACACGTGCCTCGACCTGCGATTTTGCGAAACCGTTATCTAGATCTCCTCGATTGTTAGGTTTTCCAGAATGGTTTCCGCACCGGGGCTCGTCGAGCGGATCCAGATATGCCCTTCGTCAATGAAATCTCCAACATCAACTTCATCGTCGATAATCACTTCATCGTACTCGTTGGTAATGAGGAAGTGTGCTGTGTAGTCCTTCACCGTAATCTTGAAATGCAAAAGGTCACCGTAGTAATATGGCGCCTGAATCTCTGCAAAGTGCTGATACGCAGGAGACCACCCTCCGTCTTCCCATCTGCGCATTCTCACGTCTCCAGTGCTAACCAGGTCGATTCCCGCGCCAAAGTAGAAGGGAACGTCCAGTTGCGGACTGCGTACGATTACCAGGGTACGCCCATTAATCGTCAGATCAAACTCGAGAATGAAGTTCTTGTACTTCTTCAGTGACCCGAGCCAGTTTTCTGTGGCAGTACCGGCAACCCATTCACCGGCGTAGTCCTCCCACGAACCGTTGCCAACAACGATGCCCCAATCGTCCATCCGGGTAAACTTCACCTTAGCAGCTTGGGCTGCTAAACCAACACAGAGAACCAAAAGCACCCAAAGAAGAACTCTACGCCTTTTCATCTTTCCGGCAGTTCTGTCCAGAACTGCACTCTACCCCCTTTGCTTTTGTTTTTCCTGAAATTTCAGGACAGTACACTGTGTTCTAGGTAATTAGTTCTCGAAAATAGAAAGAGTTCCTTTTACCTTCCTTCACTATATTTTGCGAATTCTTCGCAGATTCCTCTTTAAATCCGTCATTATATGCTTTTGAGCAAAAAAGCAGCCACCTACTGGTGGCTAACTTCATTAACTCCTTCAACATATATCTCTTTGATGTCAAGGTTTTTGTCAAGGCGCAAAAGGTCGGCCCGCAAGCCCTGCGCGATGACTCCCCGATCTGTGAGACCTAAGAGCTTGGCCGGATTTGCCGTCGCGCTTCTGATCGCCTTGTGGAGTTCTATGCCCCAGCTGACCATGTTTTTCACTGCTTGATCCATAGTGAGAGAGCTTCCGGCAATGGTGATGCCGTTGGTTAGCGTGATCAGCTTACCTCTAACCATCCGCCTGCCGTACGTTCCGTCGGGCATTCCGTTGAGAGCAACAGAGTCGGTAATCGCCACTACTTTGTCATGGGGCTTCACCTTAAAGAGAAGCTTCACTACTTCTGGATGGATGTGAATGCCGTCGCAGATGATCTCGGTAAAAAGGTCATCGTAGAGGAGAGCCCCGCCTACTACCCCTGGCTCCCGATGATGTAACGGAGACATGGCATTAAACGTATGGCAAACAGAACCTACGCCCCAGGTTATACTCTCAAACAGCTGTTCGATGGTGGACATTGTATGGCCTGCTGAAACCCTAATGCCAAAACGCTTAGCTGTGGTTATCAGCTCTTTCGCCATAGGAATCTCCGGTGCTATGGCAACGTACTTGATCTGCTCGCCGAATTCCGTCAGGAACTCCTCGAAACCTTTGGGGTCGGCCGGCTTAATAAAGTTTGGATCGATTGCGCCCGGTCTTTCCGGAGATATGAACGGACCTTCCATAAAAATGCCAACAACGTTCTTGGGCATTCCCTTGTACGGCAGGTGCTTCGCCAGCTCGTCAAGGGCTCCTTCCACGCCCATTAAAAGTGTCGTTGTTCCATGTGAAAGATGATATTCAGCTACTTTACTAGAACCTACTTCGTCGCCTACGTGAAAAGAATGGCCAACTGCTCCGTGCACATGTACGTCGATATAGCCCGGAACTAGATAGTCACCGTGAAAATCAACTCCATCGTAGGGAGATTCACCAAATCCGATCTCTGCAATCAGCCCATCTTCAACCACTACATAACCGGGTATCACTCTCTCTGGCAGAACAATGCTGCAGTTTTTAAAAACAGTCACTTACGGCACCTCCCTGAAGTCTACAGACTCTCTTCACTTTTTATAGTAACATATGGTCCATTCTTCGGCGACGTAAACCTAGAACTAATCACCGCCGTTTTATTTCAGACTTCTACTCCCCGGTGCTGTAAGGGGTAACCCCTCCCTGCAGTAGGGACATTCTTCAGGAAGGTAGCTTGCAATATCGATGGTCAAAAGAGGCACGTACAGCGTTCCCGGATCGAATCCGCTGCCTCTATCCACCAAGGCACAAACGGCTTCCACCGTGCCTCCTGCCTGTTTTACAACCTCCATAGTCTCGAGAACCGAGCCGCCGGTTGTCACTACATCTTCCACAACTACCACTCTTTCGCCAGGCTCGATGGCGAAAGTCCTTCTTAAGGTTAATTTTCCGCCTTCTCTTTCAGCAAAGATCGCTTTCTTACCTAACTGCCTGCCCAGTTCATAGCTTAAGATTATACCGCCAACTGCAGGTCCAATGACCACATCTACAGGTACTCCCTGGAGTCTTTCTACCCACTTTGCCACCAGCTTCTGAGTGATTTCGGGGTTCTCTAGCACCCTTGCGCATTGAACATACTGACCGCTGTGCTTCCCACTAGTGAGCTTAAAGTGGCCCGACAAAAGCGCACCTGATTCCTGAAAAATCGCTTTGATCTCCGTCATGACTTCATCTCCTCCACAATCTCAAAAAGCGCTCTGGCAGGATCTTCAGCTTTAGTTATGGGTCTGCCCACAACCAGGTAATCGCACCCCATCTCTACGGCTTCTCTTGGAGTGGCAGTGCGTTTTTGGTCCTGGCTTGCTGCGGACTGGGGTCTGATACCCGGAGTGACTGTTAAAAACTCCTCACCGCACAACGCCTTGATCCTCGCTGCCTCTAGAGGCGAACAGACAACACCGTCAAGACCTGCTTCCCGAGAAAGTAGGGCCCTCTTTTCTGCCCCTTGTGCTAGAGCACCGGCTCCTCCGATCTCCTGCCAATCGCTCTGGTTCAGAGACGTCAGAACCGTAACCGCAATTAGCTTGGGTGGTTTTTCCGCTTTCAGCGACGCTTCTTTAGCGGCCTTGAGCATCTCCAACCCTCCTGCAGCATGAACATTCAAGAGGTCGCAGCTGTCTGCCACCTGAGATACCGCACCGTAGACTGTCCTGGGGATGTCGTGGAACTTCAGATCCAAAAACACGTTGTATCCCCGGTATTTGATCTCACGAACATAGCTCAATCCCTCTCGGAGAAAGAGTTCCAAACCTATCTTTACTCCCACACCTTGAGGCAGCCGGTCCAGCAACCGATCCGCTTCCATTCTGCTCGGGTAGTCCAGTGCTACATAGATGCGATCAAGCATTCACATTCCTCCTAGCGATACCCACCAGTTCTTCAGCGGTGAGCCCTTCTTCTTCAAGGTAAGCTTCGAACTCTGAGGGCAACCTTTCGAGAAGAGTATGATCTCTAAACAGTCCGGAACCAACCTGTACCGCACTGGCACCAGCCATAAAGAACTCCAGCGCATCCTCGAGACAGGTGATTCCCCCTACGCCGATGACCGGAATCTTAACTCTTCCTGCTACTTGATACACCATCCTTACGGCGATAGGCCTGATGGCAGGACCGGAAAGGCCTCCCGTGATGTTGCCAAGCAGGGGCTTCTTACTCCTCACGTCGATGGTCATTCCTGTTAGCGAGTTAATGAGGGTCAGTGCGTCTGCTCCGGCATCTTCCACGGCAAGTGCAATTTCAACAATATCGGTCACATTAGGCGACAGCTTCACCCAGAGAGGAAGGTCCGTTTCGCTTCGCACTGCCTTTACCACCTGGTTCGCGGTTTCAGGTGACGTTCCAATACTCATGCCGCCTGCTTTGACATTGGGGCAGGAGATGTTGACCTCCAAAGCGGTAACTCCCGAACCTGCTAGCTTCTTCACAACCTCCACATACTCTTCAGAGCTGCGCCCCACCACATTTACCACGATGGGGATTTCCTTTTCCTTGAGAAACGGCAGGTAGTTGGTGAGGAAGTAGTCCACGCCGGGATTCTCGAGTCCGATGCAGTTCAGCATTCCGGCGGGAGTTTCGGCGATGCGAACGCCGGAGTTGCCCCTCCACGGTACAGTGGATACCCCTTTAACCACGATAGCACCAAGCTTCTTTAGGTCCATTAAGCGGTCGAACTCAACTCCATATCCAAAACATCCCGATGCATTCATAAAACGGTTTTTTAATTTAGCTCCGCCAATATCAACCATTGCCATCACTCCAGACTACGCTGCCGATGGGAAACACAGGTCCGTTGTAGCAGACGCGTTTTCTTAATATCCTTTCATCTTCCTTGACGCTGATATTGCATCCTAAACACACGCCAACACCGCAAGCCATACGCCGCTCAAGTGAGTAAAAGCCTTTGAGGCCCTGCTTCTCCAAAGTGTGATAGAGTGGTTCCGGACCGCAGGCAAAAACCGTTCGTTCTTTGTCTGATATGAGCTCTGTTACAACGCCTTTATAGCCCAAGCTTCCATCTACAGTGGCAACCTTCATCCTGCCGTAATTTTCAAACTCGCTGATCAGTATGGCATCGGAAGCGCTGTTAAAGCCAAGGAGGATCTCAAGGTCTATACCCTGTGCATGCATTTTCCTCGCAAGCCCCAACAGAGGCGGTACTCCTATACCTCCACCTACTATGGTTGCTTGCTTGATGCCATTGACGTCGAAACCGTGTCCTACAGGCCCCAAGATCTTCAGAGTCTCACCCGGTTTTTTCTCGCTTAAGATCTTCGTCCCTTTCCCCACCACTCGGTAAACCAGCTTGAGGCTGTTTGGGTCAGCATCGCAGATAGAGATAGGCCTCTTCAAAAACGGCTCCAATCTGCTGGTAACTTCAACGTGGACAAATTGCCCTGGTTCAAACTCCAGATAGCCTCCTTTAAGAGTCAGATCGAAGATGCCGTCTGCAATCTCCTTGTGATGCAAAATTTCGAAATCTGAGTTTTTCATCTCCATGACTTGCCTCCTTGTACAATGGTGATGCAGACATACCATGTTAATCAAAGTCATTGACCTTTGACA
>LFSI01000056.1:0-1607 GCA_001512545.1 Clostridia bacterium DTU065
GGTGCGGGGCTGTCAACGTGTTCTGCGTGGTTTAAGTCGTTGCGGTAGGTCTTCAGAGTGTTTAAACAGGAGATAACCTCTGGGTGTGGACCGAGCAGAGCTCGAGTCCGTTTGATGATCTCCCCTTCCCTCTCAGAAGAGGGTTCGTAGCTGTCTCTGGTATCCTTGTTGCTGATTATGTGGATTGCTCGACTGACAATCTGCCTTGTGTTTTTGTCCTCGCAGTTTTCGTTTAAAAGCAAGCAGAGTGCGGTTATTACGTGCTCATTGAGGAGCGTATAAGCCTGTTGGGTCAATCCGTGATCAATGCACCATTTTACTGCATAAAACGGATCCATTACCTTGTCGCTGGTGAATACCGCCATTTTTTCGTCGAGTTCATTGAAGAGGTTTTTCAGGAGTTTGTGATAGCCAGTGGTGTCCTGTGCTGCTTCCCTTACTATGGCTTTTAACTCCTCTGCATTCTCTTGGAAACTTATGCCCCGGCATGTTTCCAAAGCCCGGTTGAACTTCTGCATGGAGTTTGCAACTTTCGTATTGCAGTTGCTTACCAATGGGTTTTTCTTCTTTTCTTCGTTTACCAGCCTGCTGATGACCTCAGCACTGCCTGTCTTAAGAAAGGTGTTTATACCATAAGTCCACTCCAAGAAAGACAGGACATCGGTCAGTTCATCTAGCGGAGCATGAATCGCTCCCTCTATGGTACTGCCGGCTTCGAAGTTCCCGTAGTAGATACCGCCTACATCGATCTTCTTTAACTCGCGGCTGTAGTGCAGCATGGGCAGGACTGCAAGAGGGAAAGACCGAAAGCCGTGGGTGATGTCGAAGTAGATGGTGTCTCCCGTTTGGATTTCATTGTACACAGTCTCGAAGAGATCCCAGATGTTGTCTCCTGTCACGCTCCCTACAACCGGGATCAACTTGTACGGGGTTTTTACTTCCTTTTCCTGAAACTCGTTAATCAACAGCTCGCCGTTTTTTTCTCTGGCTATGTCTGTAGCAAACACCACAACTTCGTGGATTTCATGGCCTTCCTTTTGCAGTAACTCCAAAAGAGCAAGCTGAACAACAGGCGTCTCTTGTGCAACATGTTCGCCTTTGAAGTACCGGCAGGGTAAGCATCTACCCGTTCCGATAAACGAGAACAGTCTATTGATTGCTAACAACTCCTTCCCTGACATTTTTGTGTAAACCTTCAGGAGGTGCCAGACATCCTCCTGGCTAAGAACCCAAGTTTTGGGCTTGGTTAGACCCTGTAAACGCGACCTTGTTCTATGTACCAGATTTAGGTGAGTTTGCCTGAGTTTCTCTGAGCCGAATGCCCCACTCACCAGACTGCTTTGCTTTTTTTATTCAATATTCGCAGGAAATCTCCTTTTCTCATTAAATTTTTATATTCATCTCACTACTGAGAAAAAAACCCAGAAAGAACTTGCCGAGTCAATGTGGGCAGGTAAGCTCTGCAGTTTGCCGAAAACTGATACTAGTAGTGTGTAAGCATCTGTTAAATTAGTAATATACTTGTACAAATCGACTTACATAAATTTCCATAAAGATCCGTACAGTTTGAGCGGGCAATGAGAGAAGTCGTTTACTCTTTAGGATCA
>LFSI01000056.1:1739-3384 GCA_001512545.1 Clostridia bacterium DTU065
AGGAACAACCCCGAAGGTACATTTCTAAGTCCAGCTAGGAAGCTCAATGCGTGTCTTCCGTATAAATGTAAGATTCAAGAAAGGAGGCTTGCAACACTTTGACCTATGCTATATGTTTGATTTTCACTGACACTGCAGCAAGAAGAATGCTAGAGCTAAAATCACGGCCACAAGAAACTTATTCTACCCAGCAGAGAGATAAAGCCTATGAGGTCTTGTGGGAGTTCGTAGAAGTCGGCAATCCGGTCCAATGCATCGTCCAGAAAGCCCGTCAAGATGGACACTTTGAGATCTGTATTCCGTCGGCGAAACTTGTCCTCCGAGGAGCGGTGGAACACGATCCAAAGAAGTTCATAATCATTTCAGTTCGATCGATGGACAAAAGAGACGCAGAAGCTCCTTGGAACAAGACCGTGACCCTCCAGTTTTACGACGAGCGTACGATTCCTTCTTTTGTTAAGGGAGTCGATCAGAGTTTTTGGGACGAGATCAAGGCTTTAGGGAGCGGAAAAGAGTTTGCAGCCAGGATGACCCAGCAAATGGAAGATTGGATGCATTACCTGACAATCCTGGAAAGACTGGCAGAGCAAAAGCAGTTTTCGTTTCAGTATGATGCCTTCCGCTCCGACTTAGATTGGACGGAAGTTGAGTTTAAGATAACTAAAAATGAATCCATCTCAGGGAATCAAGTAAAAAAGCTTGTAAACGAAAAATTGCATCTTGAGGTAAGTCCAAATCAACCGCTCCCTCTTGGAACGCTAATCGATTACAAGAATCAAACTTTGTACATAGAACTAGAAGACAGCGTCCGCCGCAAGATTCTCGAAGGGACCTTCCAGATCCCGGAATCTGCTTTTCTGGTTTACAAGAACCGAGGAACACTAACGGAGATTAAACGCCAGCGGAATGCTATTGACGAGCTGATAACAGGAAGATCTCGCAATAAAAACCTGGCCAGTTTGCTATTTGACTTAGATGAGTACTTTAAGGATTTCATCTCGTGGCAGATCAATACAGATGACTACGACTTCATCAACCCCAACTTAGACCCATATCAAAAGCAAGCGGTGGTTGGTGCCTTAGAAGCCAAGGACTTCTACTTGATTAAGGGGCCTCCGGGAACCGGTAAAACCACAGTTATCGCCGAGATCTGCGCCCAGGCAGCTCGGCAGGGCAAAAAGATCTTAGTGGCATCCCAAACCAATGTTGCTGTAGATAATGTGCTGGAAAAATTTGTAGGTGTCCCCAATATCAGGGCCATTCGGTTTAAAAACGACCAAGACTACGACGAAGAAACCGATCTTTTTAGCCCTCAAAACGCAGTTGGACAGTGGCTGGACCGCATCCTCGCCCATTCTAAGAAGCGTTGGGAAGAGTACGAAAGTGCCCCTAGCTTACTTAAGGAAATCGACCATATCTTTAATACAGCCAAGCTCTACGTGGCTGTCCAAGAGAGGTTATCGGCATTTCAAGCAGAGCTATCTGGGGTTTCCCAGCAGCTAGAAAACAACCGCCTCCTCATACAGGAAAACCAAGGTAACCTCAACTACCTAAATGAAATGCTGAGAACCGCAGATCTTCTAAGTACTGCGTTATCCGACCGCGATCTCGCCAGGTTTTTCTCCCTGTTTAGAACTTGGAACGA
>LFSI01000010.1 GCA_001512545.1 Clostridia bacterium DTU065
CCAGAAGAAGGTAAGCCACTTTTTGTGCAGTGCAGCTACTTCTTGGGCGAGGGGGCTAGACGGATCGCCCTGGTGTTTGGCTTCCACGAGTTTTGTGAGGATTTCTTCAGTGAGCTGGGTGAGTTCCTTATACTGCTCTTCGCTCATGTTCAGGAGCTTTTGATTGGACTTCTCCACAGCTTCATCTCCGTAAAGTTTTCGGGCTTCTTTACCGTACTTCTTTTCGTTTTCGTCAATCATTTCGCGCTTGAAGCCGGCAAACTTTTCTTTATCAGTCATAGTTAGTCTCCCTTCTTTTTCCGAAATGGTCTTTTCTACCGTATCAATCAAAGTGTTTAGCCTGTTTCGCTCTTCTAACAGACGTACTTTATGCTCCCGCAACGCGTTGAGGTGATCGAAGTCTTCGTTTGCAAGGAGCTCCTTGATTTCGTCGAGGCTGAAGGCCAGCTCTCTGAAGAAGAGGATCTGCTGGAGCCTATCTACTTCTTCCTTGCCGTAGATACGGTAGCCCGATGAGGTGATGCGTTTGGGTTTTAAGAGTCCAATGCTGTCCCAGTAGCGCAGTGTCCTGGTGGTGATTCCGGCAAGACTTGCAAGTTTCTTGATGGTGTATTCCATGCAAAACCTCCTTTCACCTCAACTATAAACCTTTACGCTACGTCAAAGTCAAGAAAAAAATAACTAAGGCAAAAACCTTAGTTATTCTGCAAGCTGACGCCAGTGGAAGGCGAGGAGTTTGGTCTCGAGCAGCGCATTCGTTCGGTCGCGGCTGCTCAGGTAAAAGCCAAGGCGCTCTAAAGTGAGGTCGATCTCTTCGATGCGTTCGACGCTGTTTTCCAGTCCGTAGAGGAACTTCTTTCTGCCCCAGGTGTCGCGGATTTTGGCATACTCCATGTGGGCAATTTCATAGGCTTCGCTGTCGATAGCTAGAGACAGGGTGTGGAATCTTTGGGAGAAGTCTTTATCCGGTACGTACTCGATGAGAAGGACCAGTCCGACAATCACCACAAAAATCACGATGAGTCCTAGTGTCGTTCTGTTCATCTTCAGCCTTTAACCTCCTTGGGAGGGTGGGGATCGCGGTAAGCGTCAACGTAGAGTTTTCCTGAGGTGTCCAGTTCAGCGTAGAACACGTCTTCAGGTTTTAACCTCAACTCAGAAAGCTTCCCCCTGAGCCAATCCTCAGTCAATCCTACTAGGTTAAGGTTGTCTGCAATGATTTTCCCATCGGAGATTAAGTCTATAGGGATTCCCTGGTACTCGGTGTCTATCCCGAAGTCCTTAGGCGTTGCCGGCCTCACCTGACTCTTTAAAAGTGTGGAAATCCTGCCGTTTGCCTCCAAAATGGCGTACTCCACATCGGCAAGGTTGAAGGCTCCCTGAGTCCTGAGGATCATCTTCAAGTCATCGATAGTGTAACCGTACTCTCTGAGGTTGTTCTCCAGGATTTTGCCGTTTTGAATGACGATGACGCTCTTGCCGTTGATAATTCGGCGTAGGGTTCGGTTTTTCTCCTCGAGCAGGTTGAGAAACAGGACCCAAAAGGTGTAGGCGAGAAGACCGATGAATGTGGGGAGTGACTCGCGGGAAATGTCTATGGCAAGTGTTGCAGCAATAGAACCGATGGTGATTCCATTTACATAGTCGAAGAAGTTTAGCTGTGAGATCTGCCTTCGGCCCATGACTCTGGTTAGGACGAACAAGGTAAAAAAGGAAAAAGTCGATCGGATCAGCACGATTAGTCCCTGCGGCATATAACTACCTCCCACATCTTATGATGACCTGATTCGGAAGGAATAATAGAAGTTTGCTGTGGCTAGTACTTCGCCGACGGCAGGAAGGAAGGTGAAAACCATGCAATCGAAAGAGAAAAACCAGAGGGAGTATTCTTTAAGAAAGCAGGAAAGACAAAAGGAGCACTCGGTGAAAAAGAGCATCTTCATTGGCTTTTGTATTGGCATTATAATGCCTCTGATTCCGGTTTTTATCTACTTTGTCGTGCTGATTTTGCCGAGGCTGGTCACCTATCTGTACTTTCGGGTTTCAGGAGGCGACTATCAAACAGAGCTTCTGATAGTCCAAAGGTTCACCAGGAACTGGGGTAGTCTCCTTACGGTAATTGCTGCTATCACCGGGCTTTTTGGTGCATTGGGTGCGGTAAACGGTTATCTGCGAAAGCTCAGCTTTAGGGACCCAAGGGCACTTAAGTACCATTCAAAGGGCATCGTGCCTTGCACTGTGTTCGCTGCAGGTCTGTTTATTTTCCTCGTTTTGAACGCTAAGCTCAATGTGTTCGGTATTACCTTTTTGAGCGTACTTTTCGGTTTAGTTGGTGGGATTGCTTTCATGGGTTACTACACCTTTTTGGAAGATGCTTACTACAAGGTTTTCGTGTTTAAGAAGATAAAGGAGCTGTTTATGTAGAAAAGAACGGTGTTGACCCCTGTACACTAACCCATCGGACAAACAGAAAAGAGGCAGGAAGTATTGTTTTCCTGCCTCTTTTTGTTGTTGCCGTCTAATTGCGAGTCGGAAGAAAGTCCTTGCGCTTAGTTTTCTAGTTTCCGTACGCGGATTGCTCGGGCTAAAGGATCTTTGAGGGTGGAAAACTCATAGCTGCCGAAGACAGTGCTCTTCGGTTCGGCGATTAGGCCGATGTCTACAGCTAGCGGACTTTCGCTCTTTAGAATGCCCAAATCTTCGAGAATAGCTTTCGTCTCTTCTTCACCGATGTCCTTGTGGATGGAGCGAATGAGAACTATGACACCGTCGGACATGTTCCTTGCCAGAGTTGGGTTTTCTAGATACTGGTCGTTGATTACAAGGACCACCTGGCGAAGTCCGGTCTCCGAGTCGGTGCCAAATCTCAGCACCAGGTAGGGGTATCCGTAGGCAAACTCGTGGCTGATCAGGTAGTCATTGCCGTCTTTTGCACTTTCGTCAAGCTGGATGTCTTTGTTGCCGATACTAAACGCTAAGTTGTTCCACAGGTTCAAGAAGAACTGGTCGTCTGTAACGTCGAGGATTCCTGCACCGCTTCTTGCAAGTTCTTCAGCCCTGGCTTTTGCTTCTTCAGCAAGCCTTCTTTCCCGTTCAACGCGGTTTGTAGAAAGGTAGCGGAGAAGGTCGACGGTTTCTTGGGGATGCTTCGTGGAAAAAGCCGCAACAAGGTCCACGTAGGTGTAGAACGGAAGAGAGTAGATGGGACCGTCAAGTGGTAGTCCGTTTGCAGTTTTGTAATCCTCGGGGAGATAGGGAGCAAGGTCCAAGAGAGCTCCGTTATCCAGATAAGCTGCGATGCGGCCAGTATTCAGCACGAAAACATCAGGCGGATCCTGGGCAGAAAAATCTGCAAGGAGTAGGTATTCATAACCCGCGACGAACTCACCGGTCTGGTAAGTTGGCGGGGGGAGGGGAACCACTCTGTGCTCAATGGAAACATTATCGTGGCTTTTTTGGTAAGCAGCGAGCACTTCGTCGAAGTAGTTCTCTTCAGAAACAGGCCCGAAAGCGTAGACCCTGAGGTGAACATCCTTGGGCTCAAAAGCCTCCCTGTTCCTTCTGTCGCGGAAGGTAAGGAATACAGCCGTTACAAGAAATATAATAAGGACAATGACCAAAACAACACCGGCTTTACTGCTTTTGCCTTGCATAGTAAACCTCCCTTTCTAAAAGCAAGAATAGTCCTTCAATTATTATAACAACAACTCGAATACTTGGCTAATAAAGTCTTGGGGGGAAGGAAAGCCCGTACAACTCTAGAATAATATGGTGGTCTTGATAAAACAAGCTATCACTTAGCTTTGATGCTAATGAAGGGGGAAGGAGTAATGGACAAGATCAGAGTTGCCATATTAGGTACAGGTACCATCAGCGAGTCCCACATCAGAGGCTACAGAAACAATCCGAAGGCAGAGATCGTCGCTATCTGCGACAACAACGAGGCAAGACTTAACGAAATCGGCGACAGGTACAACATCCAAAAGAGGTACACCTGCGCTAAAGAACTGCTGGAAAACGAAGAGCTTGATGCTGTGAGCGTCTGCAGTTTCCCTGTAAACCACGTGGAGCTGGCACTTTTGGCAGTGGAAAAAGGACTCAACGTTTTGGTAGAAAAGCCCCTTGGTGTAAACTACGCCGAAACCCAGGTTTTGGTAGAGAAAGTCAAAGCAAACGGTAAAGTGGGCATGGTAGGAATGACCCACCGCTACCGTAACGACGTGAAGGTTATGAAGACCCTGATTGATGCAGGGAAAGTTGGAGAAATCAAACATGTAAATGCCAGGCTTATCTCCAGGAGAGGTATTCCTATCGGCTTCTTTACAGACAAAGCCTATGCCGGCGGAGGAGCTCTGTTCGACGTTGGCGTACACCTGTTAGACCTTGCTTGGTATCTGGCTGGCACACCTGAGCCTGAGACCATCTCCGGCAACACCATGCAGAACGTCGGCCCTGTTAACACTCTAACCATTAACCGCTGGCGCTCGAGCAACCCGTACAACCAGGATCAGAGCGTGTTCGATGTAGACGATATGTCAGTGGCCTTTATCAGGTTCAAAAACGGCATGACCATGAACTTCGAGATCGCCTGGGGCGTTAACGGCCCGACCACAGAAGGCATCTACGTCGACGTTTACGGCGACAAGGGTGGTGCTTCTCTCGTTCCTCTGGCCTACTACACCGAAGAGAACAATGTGGTCATGGATGCCAAGCTCACCTTCGGCCACAACGACTGGTTCCAGACCGAGATCAATCACTTCTTGGACTGCGTAGAAAACCAGGTCGAGCCGATGTCGCCGATCAGAGAAGGCTCCACGATCATTCAGATGCTCGAAGCTATTGCCGTCTCTTCCGAAAGAAGACGCGAAGTGGTTCTACCTTTATAGAAGACCAAAAGCCGAGGTTTCCTCGGCTCTTTTGTTGTTTCATCAAGAACAAAAACAAGTTTGCTGTGCAAACCAGGTGTTGTGCTTGTTTCCGTTAGAGGGTGATGAGGGCGGTGCTCTGCATTTACCTCAATATCCAAAAAAACTTAAGGAGTGGACTATGGAGAAGGATTTTGGTCTTGTAAGGGTCGGTTTCGACCAACAGTTAAAAAAAGGTAGGTTTTGCAGCAGGCCCAACCGTTTTTTGGCCTATGTTGAGATAGATGGCAAAAAGGAAGCGGCTCATGTTGCCGACTCCGGAAGGCTGAAGGAACTGCTGGTTCCCGGTGCAACTGTGTACTTGATGCCAAAAGAAGGTGCAAATCGCAAAACTAAATGGCAGCTGGTCTTAGTGGAGAAGGAGGGCATCCTGGTCTCCATCTATTCGCAGCTGCCAAACAAGCTGGTTTATGAAGCTCTAAGGGCGCAGAAGCTTCCAGAGTTTGCTGCCTACCCCTACGTGAAAAGCGAGTATAAAGTCGGGGGGAGCAGATTCGATTTCGCTCTGGCTAAAGAAAAAGTGGAACCTTTTACTGCAGATTGCCTTATTGAGGTGAAATCGGTAACTCTTGTGGAAGGCGGCACGGGCTTGTTTCCCGATGCACCTACTTCAAGAGGGGTGAAGCACATCAAGGAGCTAATCGAGCTGAAAGAGGAGGGCAGAGAAGCGGCAATTCTTTTTATCGTCCAAAGACATGATGCGGTTAAGGTCAGGCCAAACGCATCTACCGATCCTGAGTTTGCAGAAACTCTCAGCTTTGCCAAGCGCTCCGGTGTGGGAGTCTTTGCTTATACTAGCGCCCTTGACCTCGGCGGAATTACCCTAAAATGCAGTATTCCTGTAGAGGTATAGTTCGAACCGCTACCGAATCTCTTCTGATGAGGCTTCGGGTTCTTCAGGAAAGTAGGGGACGCTGCGGTAGGTGAACTCCTCGGTCTCCCTGAACTCGACGGTCTCTCCTGCTGCCACGAACTCGATGATGGTTTGCTCGTATCTATCAACTGCAATGGGGAAGAGATCGTCTAGCCCTACGTACAGCGTTTCGAAGGCGGACTGCTCCACGTTGGTATAGCGAATACCTCGGGGAAGCGAAAGCCCTAGTGAAGCGACCATGGCCTTGGCATAGGAGCTTTCCGCGCCACCGGTGTAGAGCCGGACTAGATGGATGATGTAGACCTCCTGGTCTTCAAAGGTACCCCTTTCCGCCATTACCTGCGCGGTAAAGGGAACTGCCGTACCGTTCATGTAGTGTTCGTAGTCCCATTCGAAGGCATCGCCGAGGTTTTCCACGGCAAAGATAATAATCGCCCGTTCTTCGTTGCTTTTATTCGTGGCGTGCTGCCTGACAACTTCACCGCTTGTTGCGCTCAGTACCGCTTGCCGTTCGAAGGGATCGCGGATGCTCATGATTCTTCTATCGAGTTCTTCAAGCCCCAAGATATCTACAACAAATAGATCCTCGTCCAATAACGCATAGAGGGTGAGGTCGACATAAGGCTCCAGCGCGGGGTTTGTGGTCTGTTCACCGTCTACGAGAAGATCGTAGTTCAGGTGGTGGGTTGCCTCAAGGATTTTGCCATCTTCTGCAGGCTCAAACCAGCAAAGGGCTCGGATAGTTGTTTCGAAGACCTGGGAGTTGTCTAGGAAATCCCTGGTCGTCTTGTAGTGAGTTGTTTCGAAGCGAACCTGATAGGAGTTTTCAGGAGGGATCGTTGCTGCAGCGATCAGAGAAGATACAGCTGTAAGGAAGAGGAGTAGAGTGAGGATTTTGGACTTTTTCATAGCTAGGACCTCTCTTTCTGTATGGTGCGTGGTGGATTGGCGTCTCGAGGCCTAAGACAAGCGGGCTCAGAGGCGCTAATCTAATTGGAACCTGCAGGTCTTCTGTAGGTTTACTCTTCTGAAGCTTTTGGGACCATGGAGTGTGTTTTTTCGGCTCTGATCGTTGAGGTGATCCGATTGCCTGCTGTGTGGATCTTTTCGGAGTAATCAATGATCTCCGCCATTCTTATGGGATAGAGGTCACTTATCCGCAGATACATTACGCCTCTTTCGTCCGGTGATCAGTCAAAACGTTTCTCGAGACTTTTCGGTTATTAGTTCGGGCTACCTCAAAACCCAAAGATGGAACTAGCCGTGTTTGAAAGCAAACCTTTTTGGACTTAGAGGTCTGTATCCTCCGTTTCGGCGTCCTCTTGGGAGTAGGGAATCCTGTAGCTGTACTTTTCGGTCTCTTTTTTGAACTCAACGGTCTCGCCGCCTACTTCTATGGTGGAAACAAACAATGAGTATTCTTCTATCAAAATTGGCAAAAGGGCTTTTGCATCCACGCATGTGGAGTGCGTTACATTGATGTCAAGAATTAAAAAATAAAGAGCTAAAAAGCTGGTAAATAAAGGGCTTCCAGACATTTGTCATTTTTACAGTCCACTTTTCCGAATGGATTTATTGTTTGCGGGAACATATCAATTACACTGAAGGTTTACAGTTGAGTTAACAAGTTAGATAATTAACTCTTTTTGGTGGGGTTGAGGATACAGAATAGATGTTTTAACTCAAACTATAATTTGGATGTATTTTTTTGCTTATCATCGTTAAATAAAAAATGCTCCCGCGGATGCATTTGGAATACTGCAATTGTCGGGTGAAGATTGAGATTTACATGAGCAATAAAAAAATGTAAAAATGTTTTTTGGACAATGTTCCTTTGGAAAATGATATTTTTCTAAATATCGCTTCAAATTAACGTGTACTAAAACAAAAAAATAACTTCAAAATTGAAGGTTTTCAAACTTTTCGGTTAAAAACATCGATAGTTGGAAGCCTTATTTTTTTATGTTTAAAAAAAGAGTTTGTCATCGTCGAAGAAAACTTAATTTTGGTATTACAATACCAAAATTCAAAAAACGCTTGACAAAATTATTTTGATGTGATATTCTTATTACAGTAAAATATGGGAATTAATCTAAGGGAGGTAATTATGGCTAATAATACTTTAGAATATATGAACCTTATCAGAGGATATATGGGAATAGACGATTATGTTCCATCTGCGCTTCTTATAGCTGAAACAAAAGAAATGTGTCAAAGTAGAACAATACCCGATGACGCAAAGGATCGCATTTACGAAATGATGCTTTCAATAGCTGATAGACTTAATATCATTAATCCATTTAAAGATGAGACGCAATTTGAAAGAATATATAGCACATACTGTGACTTCGAGGAAGATTTTGATTGGGAAATGTTGATGGAAAATAGTACAAAGAGATATGGATACACAATAATGTCAAATGCTCTTTACAATGAGTATAACAAGCGCTTTAAACTTGATGCAAATACAGTTCTCATTGCCGAAGGAGAGAAATTTATCCCTAACTTAAAAAGACTTGTTAATGAACATCCTGGTTGTAGCTTTACAATTACAACAGAAAATACAGTTAATTATCATGTTTTTGCCCGAATTTTTATTGGATATGATAATGTAACAATTTTGAATGCTAGCATATATAAATACGGTTTTACAAATAACCGCTACGATCTTATATTTTCTGTGCCTAATTTTGGAACTAGAAGTCTTGCGGAAGACGAAAATTTTATATGCAGGGATCAAGATACTGTAGCACTTGAAAATTTACTGCTCCATACAGCTAGTGATGGCGAACTTATCATAACAATGCCAGCAAGAATCACATACGCCCAAGGAAAGTATGGAGAACTTAGGAGTTTTATACAGCAAACCTACCGTGTTAAAGAACTTTCTGAGCTTCCGGAAGGAACTTTTGA
Organism: Clostridia bacterium DTU065; assembly: GCA_001512545.1. Classification (GTDB taxonomy): domain Bacteria; phylum Bacillota; class DTU065; order DTU065; family DTU065; genus DTU065. Next base: position 8,713 of record LFSI01000010.1, read on the forward strand.
AGGCACTGGCATAAAGACATACCTGATTGATATCATTAATTCTAAATCGGGTGATGACATAATAGTGCGCCGTTACAAAGCTGAGAAGCACAAAAAAAGACAAGATACAGCCGAGGAGCTTATTATTGAAGAAGAAACCTTTGTAATGGTTGATGAACTCGAAGAATTTGGAGATTGGAACATAAATAAAATATTTGCACAGCAAGATGAAGAATGGCTAAAATTTCAGGAAGCCTCTGTACGTAGAATAGCTTTAGGGGATGTTGCAGAAATTTTCCGAGGCAAATCAGTGTCAAGAAAAGATCCAACTGGAATTATTGGTGTTGTAAACATTTCCAATATTGGTGAGTACGAAATAGATTATGATAATCTTGACCACTTAGATGAAGAAGAACGTAAAGTTATGAACTACCTATTAAAAGATGGAGATGTACTGGTCCCGGCAAGAGGTACAGCAATAAGAACTGCAATTTTTCATAAACAGAGTTACCCTTGTATCGCTTCATCAAATGTAATTGTTATTCGCCCAAAACCCAATATGCTTAATAGCGTCTATCTAAAAATTTTCTTGGATAGTCCACTGGGCAAAAAGTTAATAAGCGGGATTCAACAAGGAATTGCAATTATAAACATCAGCTATAAAGATCTTAAGTCTTTAGAAATTCCTCTTCCCTCTCTTGAGGAACAACAGAAAAAGGCTGATGAATATATAAAAGAATTTAAACTATATAAAGATGCTATCGCAACTGCTGAAAAGCGTTGGAATGAAGCATTAAATAAGCTGCGAGAACTTTGATTGGGGGGTTAAAAATGTTAGGAGCTATTATAGGGGACATTGTTGGTTCCCGTTTTGAATGGAATAATAACAAGAGTAAACAGTTTGAATTCATGACTTATAAATGCAGTGTTACGGATGACTCTATCATGTCTTTGGCAATAGCAAAAGCTTTGTTGGAAAGCAAATCAGATTACAGTGATTTATCTGAAAAAGCTGTGAAATATATGCAGGAAATTGGAAGACATTATCCTTATTGCGGATATGGTGGACAATTTAGAAAGTGGATATTTTCTGATAATCCAAGCCCTTATGGCAGTTATGGAAATGGTGCTGCAATGCGTGTCAGTGCATGTGGCTTCGTGGCAAAAAGTATAGAAGAAGCAAAAATGTTATCTAAAGCAGTAACTGAAGTAACCCACAATCATCCTGAAGGTTTAAAGGGTGCCGAAGCAACTGCAGTGGCTATTTTTCTTGCACGCTCTGGAAAGAACATACTTGAAATTCGTGATTATATAACAAAGAGCTATTATCCGTTAAACTTTACTCTTGACGAAATTCGAGAAAGTTATCAATTTAATGAGAGCTGCCAAGGTACAGTACCACAAGCATTTGAGGCTTTCTTTGAATCAAAAGATTTTGAGGATGCAATTCGAAATGCAGTATCAATTGGAGGAGACAGTGATACTCTTGCAGCTATTACAGGCGGCATAGCAGAAGCCTACTATGGCATACCAACTGAAATTCGAAAGCACGCTCTTACCTTCCTTGATGAGCGCTTACTTAAGATACTAATAGAGTTTGAAAATAAATATCCATCAAAAATGGAAAAAATCAATTCTAACGGTAGTGTTGGCATTGAAAGGAGCAAAGAAACTAAGGTTGAGATAGGAGATCGAAACGTTATGATACAATCATCTATGGAAACAGCAGATAAAGAATTAGAAGCTTCTATTCCAACAAACAAAGAAATAACCACTCGACAGTTATTTAATCATCTATTTGAGGCTTGCAATATTCTCCGTGGGCCGATAAACCAAGATGAGTATAAAAGCTATGTTACTCCCATTCTTTTCTTTAAGAGAATTAGTGATGTCTACGACGAAGAAACGCAGGATGCCCTTGAGCGCTCTGGTGGTGACGAAGAATATGCTAAATTTCCGGAAAACCACAGTTTTGATATTCCCGAAGGCTGCCATTGGAATGATGTTCGTGAGGTGAGTGAAAATGTAGGTGTCGCAATCGTAAAAGCTATGAACGGAATTGAACGGGCAAATCCAGATACATTGAGCGGAGTATTTAGTAGTTTTGATGATGCGAACTGGACTGACAAAACAAAGTTATCTGATGAAAGACTGAAAAATCTTATTGAACATATGTCCAAAATAAAAGTCGGTAATACTAACTATTCCGCTGATGTTATGGGAGATAGTTACGAATACCTTATTAAGAAGTTTGCCGATCTATCAAAGAAGAATGCTGGAGAGTTTTATACGCCGCGCTCCATTGTAAAGCTTCTTATCATGTTGCTGGATCCCAAGGCTGGGGAAACAGTTTATGACCCTGCTTGTGGGACTGGCGGTATGCTGATTGAAGCTATCCGTTACATGAAGAATGATAAATTAACATACGGCCGCATTTTTGGTCAGGAGAAGAATTTATCCACATCAGCAATTGCACGAATGAATTTGTTTTTACATGGTGCCAAGGATTTTACTGTAACACAGGGAGATACATTACGCTCACCTAATTATCTGGAACGTGGTAAATTAAAAACTTTTAACTGTGTTGTTGCAAATCCTCCTTTCTCTCTTAAGAATTGGGGNNCGATGTGCAGTTGTGCTGTCGCAGGGAGTGCTTTTTCGAGGAGGAAAAGAAGGCGAGATTCGCAAGCAACTAGTTGAATCAGATAAGCTGGAATGCATTATCACATTGGCAAGTGGTGTTTTTTACTCAACGGGTGTCTCGGCTTGTATACTCTTTTTGAACAATAAGAAGAAAAACGACCATAAAGGGCGTATCTGCATGATTGATGCCTCAAACATCTATACACCACAACGGGCACAAAACATTATGACCGACGATGATATTAACAAAGTGTTCAAGTTGTATACTGACTATAAAGATGTAATTGAAAAGGTGAAGATTGTAACTATTCCCGAAATAAGAGAAAAGGGCTACACATTAGCCGTTAATAATTATATCGAAAAGAAAAAACAAGAAATTGTCCCTCCATCTGAAATACGCAGACAGTATTTTGAAGCGTTTGAGGAGATGTTGGAGGCGGAGGAAACAATGAAAAAACTTCTTTTAGAAGGAGGATATGTAAATGAGTAAACGCATAACAATTGAGGAACTGCAGAATTATCTTTGGAATGCTGCTGTTTTACTCCGTTCAAATATAGATGCAGGGGCTTATAAGCAGTACATATTTCCGCTATTGTTTTTCAAGCGAATCTGCGATGTTTATGATGAAGAATGTCAACAGATTTTAGAAGAATATGGTGACGAAGAAGCACTGGCGTTTGAAGAGAATCATCGATTTCAGGTACCCAAAGGTGCTCATTGGAATGATGTTCGCGCGGTTTCGGAAAATGTCGGTGTTGCCATTGTAGAAGCTTTTCGCAAGATAGAAAATGCGAATATAGATAAATTGCAAGGAATTTTCGGTGATGGTGCTTGGACAAATAAGAATCGATTGCCAGATCGCCTTTTGAAAGAGCTTATAGAGCATTTTAGCAGTAAGACTTTGTCAATTAAAAATTGTCCTGAGGATGAACTTGGGCAAGGATACGAATACCTGATCAAAAAATTCGCTGATGACAGTGGCCATACAGCTCAGGAATTTTATACAAATCGTACCGTAGTTCATTTAATGACAGAAATGCTCAAACCAGAGTCTGGTGAGTCCATTTATGATCCAACATGCGGCAGTGCTGGTATGTTGATTTCGGCTATTGCATACCTTCAGAAGCAGAATAAAGAATGGCGCAACGTTGCCATCTATGGGCAGGAGATCAACGCATTAACCTCTGCTATTGCCAGGATGAATTTATTCCTTCACGGTGTGAAGGATTTTGAGATTGTTAATGGTGATACGCTGAAAAATCCAGCATTCATTGAAAACGGCAGACTAAAACAATTTGATTTGGTTCTTGCAAATCCACCGTATTCAATTAGTCAGTGGGACCGAGAAGCATTTGCAAGTGATAAATATGGGCGTAACTTCCTAGGTGTCCCACC
>LFSI01000044.1 GCA_001512545.1 Clostridia bacterium DTU065
TATCGTGTAAATTAAAAGTGGATGTGATTTTATTCACACCCACCATATTGTTAAAGAACCTACAATTTGAGACAATTCCTTTTTTGGCGAAAACTTCACAGCACTCTAACTAAATTTGTGCACGCCAAAAAGGAGCCGCATTTTTGCGACTCCTTTAAGCTCGAGATTATGAGGTTTAGTTCCATACTGTTTTTCTAAGCCACAGGACAAAGAGCTGCCTGTAGCCGGGAACGTCAAGGAAGGCACCGTCAAACCAATCGAAACCGGAGTAGAGGCCCCACGAAGTCTTCAGCACAGCAGCATTCAGCTGGGGAATGTGGGATCTTGTCACTCCGTCTGCTGCCAGGTACTCAGCAAGGACTTCGCCATCGCTGTAGGCCACAATACTTACAGGCGATGCGCTCTTAGGAACGCTGAGCACCTTTGGTCCTTGGTATGAAGCTTCATGGATCTCTAGGTAGCTCAGGTCGCCTCCCACAGGTTGCGTGCCCAAAAACGCCTCAGTTCCAAAGTTTCTTGTGCCTAGGAGAATGAGCTTTCCGCCGGATTTGAGGTAGGCGTCAATGGCGGAGATCTGTTCCTCTGTGAGGTGCTGGTAGTTGGTGATCAGGGCTTTTCCCCTGATCTCTCCAGTTACAGCCGAAAACCCGGCTTGAGAGATCAGGGACCTTGCTGCATCTAGCTTCCTGGCGTTTCCTTCCAGCCATAGAGTAACTTGATTTTTCGGGGCAAATGGGTCGTATGCGGCAAAAAGGCCGGTAGACAAAACGAGGAATGCTGTAAGTAGCCAAGCCAGATAGCGCTTCATTTACTTTGCACCTCCTTGAAGAAGTAGAGCGGTGGAATACAGCTTTTCCAGCACAGCTGTGAGGTTGCGGTTGAGTCTGAAGTTCTGATCCTGGAGCTGTGTTTTGAGCAGCCTTTCAACTTCAAGGCTGAACGAGACGTCGAAGACTTGGTTTTCGTATAGGTACAGAGGTATTAGGTGGTAAATGGTGTTTGGTGCAAGCTTTGCCAGCGTTTGGATGCACAACTCCATCTCCAGGTAGACGTCTTCTTGATCGATGCCTTTTCGACCGAAAGCCAGAAGCCAGCTTTCGAGCATCTGGAATGGTCCTTTTAGTTGTGAGTTGGAGTACGCAGGCTGGTCTAGAAGGCTCAAGAGATACCTGATTTGGCTTACAGAATAGAGATAGTCCTGCAGAGTAGTGATGGACGGGGCTTTTGCCGAGAGTCCCTCAAACTCTTGGACTAAAACTTCATAGGCAGCGTCTGCCAGTCGGGACTTTGCCCCGGCAATCTGCTCCAAAGCCCAACCCAAAAGCAATTGCCAGTCTTCAGCTTGGAGACGGTGTGCGGGAACTGCATCCTGACTGAAAACGCCGGCTCTTAGGACTTTCAGCCCCTGAAGGTCGAAGTGGTCGTAGGCAAAGAAGAAGCTGCCGAGAGAACCGCTGGTCCGTCCCAGTTGCGTCACCTGGTTGTTTAAAGAAAGCCTGTTATATAGGTTGAAAGCGCTGACTCCGGCAAAAACCTGGGATGAAGCAGGTGCCTTTTTTACAGCAGTGGCAAACCAGCCGGCAACATTTGCCGGGTTGGGAGAGTAGGTCATGGGAATAACGAAGTCCACATAACCGTTTTTCAGCCACAGCGGCCAGTTTTGCAGGTAGTTTCTCTGGGTGTTTGTCGGAGGCCCGTCGGGAGCTACTGCTGCAGAAACATAGATCTTTGGATTGATGGCCCGGACTTTTTCGGCAACCATTTCAACCAGCTGATCGACGCCGTTTGAGCGGTAGTAGATCCAGAGTACAGGTCCTTGGGTTCGCCTTTCGTCGGGCAGAAGCCCGTAACGCTCAACGAAGTTAGAGACGGCAGCTTCACTGAAGTCGGTTTCGGGCACGTCCATGCCGCTGTAGCGAATGTAATCCAGGTGAATGCCGTCTACGCCGTACTCTGCGACTTCCACCATCAGGTCTGTTACATACTCTCTAAACTCCAAGCTTAGAGGGGAGGCAAAGTACAGGTGGTTGCCTTCTCGGTTGTAGCCAAGGGTTCCATCTTTGTTTACCGCCGCCCAGCTTGGGTACTTCGAGAGGATCGGATCTAAGGTGTTCAAACCTACGTAGAACACAGAAAACCACGTGTGAATCTCCACGCCTTGTTTTTTGGACTCTTCCACCAAGACCTCAAGGGGATCGAAGTTGAGAAAGGCGCTGTTCTGTTTCTGGATCCCGTACTTTTCTGCGGTTTTCGACGGGTAGATGGTGTAACCGTGAGAAAAGACTTCAGGAAGGATGACGTTGAAGCCCGCATCAGCGATGCGCTTGACTAACTCCTCGATGCCGGCGCGGGTCTTGGGTATGGCTTTGGAGCTGATCCAAATGCCTCTGGTTTCTACAGGAATGCTCGGGTAAGCGGTTGCTTTGTAGAGCTCCAGCTGGGCTTCGACCTCAGTCTTCAGTGCGTTTACAGCCCAGATGTTTCCTGAGTTTTTGCTCTGTAGAGTTTTTGCTTCCTGCAATAGATTAGTTAGATCCCTTTCGACAGCTTGTGCTGCGGGGTTTTTTCTTCCAAGGTTCTCATTGAGAGCGTTTGTGATAAGCTTTTCGATCTCTGCGACCCGTTCACGGACGGAGGCATCGGCTTTGGTCAGAGCACCAGGGTTTACGATCCTCAGAATATCCACCAAAACTTCTCTGGTTGCATCTGTGTTGATAGACGCCGAAACATTTTCGGAAAAGACAATAACCCCGGGATACTCTACATAGGTAACCGGGCCTTTAGATCTGGTGCCAGGGTCCAGCTTTTGCAGTTTCGAGATCAGATCGGAGTTTAATTCGATTGCCCGATCCGCTGCTGGGTAGAGGATTACCGTTCCGGTCTCGGTGAATTTCGCGATGTGAGAGACTGCGCTGCTTTCGAGCTTGCTTGTGAGAGGAACGACCAGCACCGATCCTGCCTCGCCTTCGAGTGCGGAGAGATCCTTGACGATCTTGTTTTCTGCAAGGAGTAGGTCGAAGAAGGTTTTCACCGACGAGAGGCTCAGCCAGTTTTCACTGGTCTGGTAGAGGTAAACCGGGGCAGCGTATGCTTCGAGCAAAAAGCAAAACACAGCTAAAACAGAAAGGATAATTGCGGATTTTTTCAGCAAAGATATCACCTTACTTAATCGGATTTTGCACTGAGCCCAGGGAGAAACTAAGGAGGATTTTCCCTACTGCCAAAGAATGTTTCAGCAGGAAAGAGGTGTAGTAAATTGAGAGAACCAGTATATTTTGAAAATCAAGGACAGCGTTTGATTGGTGTCCTTCATAAGCCCGAAGGCGCCGGTCCGTTTCCTACAGTGTGCTTTTTCCACGGGTTTACCGGCAACAAAGCAGAGGCTCACAGAATCTTTGTTGCTCAAGCAGAAGAACTTGTAAAAAACGGTATATCAGCATTTCGCTTCGACTTCAGGGGTTCTGGTGATAGCGAAGGCGAGTTTGCCGACATGACTTTCGGCGGAGAACTCTCCGACGCTCTGAAGGCTGTGGAGTACCTGCGCGGTAGAGAAGACGTGGCTGACATTGCCATCTTAGGTCTATCGATGGGCGGAGCTCTTGCTGCTGAAGTTGCCGGAAGAGCTCAAGGACTGAAAGCTGCAGTTCTCTGGTCGGCTGTGGGCAACTTCATGGAGTGCCACGTCGGCAAGAACATCGCCAGAGCCGCAGCTGGAGGTTTCCCTATCGACTGGGGCGGATGGCTAGTTAGCGAGCAGTTTGTCAACGACATCATCTCCTACAACCCCTTTGCTAGCATTGCCAAAGCTACAGCTCCGGTACTTTTAGTTCATGGGACTAAAGACGATGCGGTACAGGTGGAGCAAGTTTACGAATACGACAAAGTGCTTACTGAGGCCGGTGTTCCTCATGAGCTGAAGATTATTGAAGGTGCAGATCACGTTTACTGTAGACAGGACTGGAAAAAGGAAGCTATTCGGACCACTACAGATTTCTTGGTACGTCACTTAAAATAAGTATAGTTTTGCCTTTTATGGGGCATATTTGTCAATAAGAAAGATCCAAATGATGTTTCTAATTTTTAAATCACTTGGGTCTTTCTTGAAGACTATCAAGTTTTGTCAACATGTAGTCTCTGCTCAGGATGTATTTGACTATAGCCTGCACGTCGGGGTTGTAGGGCAGGACCGTATGCCAGGTGGTCTCCGCCGGTCCTTTGACGATGAAAGACTGATGGGCCTTTTCCCAGAGAGCACTTTCCAAGGGCACAATCAGATCGCCTTCGCCAAAGTATTCGCTAATCAGCGCGACAAGGCTCTTTGGCACCAGTGCCGAGTCAAAGGTTGGCAGAACCAGCCCTGCGATGCAGGTGATATTCACCTTAGGATCTACATAATAGTTTTCCAGACCTTTGATGAACTCTCCTTCTGGATCCATCTGTCCCAGAGAAGGATAGTCGCTGAGCCGGTAAACTGTATCGAGAAAGCTGTAGATGTCATTGTCTAAAGATGCGCCCGATCCATCGTTTTTTGCAAGAAAATCCTCAAGTGTTCGAAAAAACCAGCTGCCCGACTGGGGCTTCACCAGCTCGGCAACTTCCACCCAGTACGACCCACGGTGGGGCGTGCCGATGGTGATCAGATTTCTTACAGGAGGGTTTTCCTTGCCGTTGAGATATGTCCTTGCAATAAGACCGCCCATGCTGAAGCAGATGAGATCCACTTCTTCCGTGCCCGTTTCTTCCAGATGTTTATCGAGAAATACGGCAAACTCGCTAGCTATGTGTTCGATAGGATCAAGGGTGTCGTAGTTGTAGAGGAAGAGATCCTTTCCAAGAGTATATCCTCCTGACTCTACTAGAAAGTCGGTCATACCTCTGTTTTGGAGGTTTAAATACCGCAGAAGAGGTATACCATCCCAGGTGAGACCGCCTTTAAACCCGATGCCGTGAATGAGGATGGCCGGTCTTTCCGGGATGAACGCATGAGTCTGTATCGTTAGCATAATGCAGAGCGAAATAATTAGGAAGAACATGCTATCACCTCTTAAGTCAAGTCTAATAGCATAGAAGTAGCCCGTCAATACAGGCACCCTTGTGGGTGCGACAAGGAAGCGGGACCTACAGTCTGATTGAGATGTTTAGTTTTTCCCTGTGGAGGTATTACATTTACAGGTTTATTTCAGAAAAATTGTAAGAAGAGGCAATACTTGACAGAAAAAGTTTAGTCAAGTACAATCTTACAAGTAAGTCGAAGTACCCATATTTACCAGTTCGCTAGATCAACATTGACATATATGGGTTTTTCCCATAAGGAGGTCATAAACTTGGCAGCAAACAGTACCTGCCGCCTTTGGAAGGTCGGAGCCAAGCTACTCATCCCTCTACTAATCTTGGGCTCGTGCCTAACGATTATCATCTTTACTTTTGATTTGGACTCTAGATCTTCAGCTATGTTACTTAATTCGTTTGAGCATTCTGCTCCAAAAGATTTAGAGCGCACAGAGGATGAGTCTGGTGCACCTGCAATTGAGCTGCCCCATCCATACGACCTTATAATTGCCACAGCTACAGAATACGGTGTCGATCCGGCACTAGTACTGGCAGTTGCAGATATCGAGTCCAATTATAAGGTGGATGCTATGTCTCACAAAGGCGCGATAGGAGTTATGCAGCTTATGCCGGCTACCGCTAGGGAATTGGGGGTAAATCCCTACATTCTGGAAGAAAACATCGAAGGCGGAGTCAGGTACCTTGCCAAGCTGTTGGCAAAGTACGGTGATGTGAAACTGGCTCTAGCTGCATACAACGCAGGCATGGGAATAGTCGATCGCTACGGAGGGGTTCCACCTTTCCGCGAGACACAAAACTATGTAAAGAAAGTTTTATCGAGATACGGTGAGTATTCGGATTTGGTAAGACTTGCACTGAGAAGCTAGCAAAAAAAAGCTAGCTTTTCTTTTTTTTCTCAAACTTTGAGAACCCTTCTACGTCTATAAAAGAGGAACACCATTGCGACTTGTTGAATCAAAAACAAGAGCAATAGAGATGGGGATGGCTCCAAATTGATATGGATGGGAGGGACGACACTTGATAAAGACGCATAACCTTACGAAAGAGTTCACGACGACCGTTGCGGTTAAAGATCTCGAACTTAATGTTGATAACGGTGAGATCTACGGGTTTTTGGGGCCAAACGGAGCTGGAAAAACTACCACTATTATGATGCTTCTCGGTCTGGAAAAGCCCACCGCAGGGTCTATTGAGGTTTTTGGCAAACCTCTCGATAAAAATTACTTTGAAATCAAGAGAAAAGTTGGTGTTGTCTCAGAGAATCAGTACTTCTATGGGGAAATGACCGCATGGGAGTATTTGAATTTCTTTGGGCGTCTTTACGAAGTGGATGAAAGAGAAAAGAAGATAAAAGCTCTGCTCGAAAGAGTTAAGCTTTACCATCGACGCAATGAGATGCTGCTGGGCTACTCTCACGGTATGAAGCAGAAGATCGCTATCGCCAGAGCCTTGCTGCACGATCCCGATCTGCTGATCCTTGATGAACCGCAAAATGGTCTCGATCCGTACGGCATTAGGGATATTCGCGATATCATCGGTGAAGAAAACGCCAAAGGCAGAACGGTCTTAATCTCTTCACACATTCTGTCTGAGATTGAGCAGCTGTGTACGAGAGTTGGCATACTGAGCAAAGGCAGACTGGTTGCTGAAGGGCCTTTGGATATTGTCAAAACGAAGGTACAGCCCGATACCACATTAATTGTGGAAATCGAAAACCTGACAGATGCCATTAAAGACAAGCTGGCCTCCGAGCCCTACGTTAAGAAAATGCAGGTAGAAGAAAACAAGCTGATCCTTTCAGTGGACCGTGAAGGCGATTACAGAGCTCAGGTTGCCAGGATCATCAATGAAAACAGCGGCCTTGTGGTTGGGATGCAGACCAAGACCTACAGCTTGGAAGAAGCCTTCATCAAAATCACAGAAAGCAGCCTAGAATCACTGATTAAGGAGGGGACAGCATGAACAGATTTCGTGCAGTAGCTATTCGTGCCATTGCAGGGCGTGAGCTGCGCTCCACCCTCTTTAACATGGGAATATACGTAGCAATAGCTTTGGGACTTATAGTGGCATCGTTTATGATCTACACCTATGTAACAGGTATCATGGAATACGGTATGGCAGTTATGCCATCTAGCAAAACCGAGACTCGCTACTACAGCGAGCTGCCACAGTCTCCAGAACCGATGCTGGTTCCCCTGCAGTGGACCGTGTATATAGGCGCTATTTACATTACCCTGTCCGCATCCCTGTCCATTTCCCGTGAGAGGGATCAGGGAACTCTAGAAGTGTTGTTCTACGGACCGGTAGATAGCCTGTCGTTCGTGATTGCCAAGTTCGTTGAGCAGCTTTTGTCTTTCGGCGTGGTGCTGCTGTTTTACATCGCCTATTTCGTTGTGATGTCGGCAATCTCCAAGTTCGCACTTGGCGTGGGATTCTTGAAGATGATCATCCTGTCGCTGTTTCTTGCAGGGTGCATGGCTTCGTTTGGTATGTTCCTTTCTAGCATGACCCGCAAGGTTAAGACTTCGGTCATTCTCTTTTTGGTGTTTGTCATTACCTTCCTTGCGGTTCCCATGATTCACCAGTTTGTTATGGTCCAGTACACGAGCACCATGAAAGGTGCTGTTTCCGTAGCCAGACACGTTACTTCGACCCTGAACTTCTTGGTATCCTGGATTTCACCATTTGCCTATTTGGGTCGGGGTACAACAGCCATCATTCTCGGCAGCACATCTGAGCTTATTAAGTCGCTGTTTTTCTCGCTGATCTACACAGTGGTATTTCTCACAGCCAGCATCGTGATCTTCAACAGAAAAGGGGTGCGGAGATGAGAAAGACTGCATACCTTTTAATAGCGCTAATGCTTTTGTCTGTTGGCGTTTTTGCAGCTGCCCCTGAAAAAGTAGAGCAGGTAGTTGTTAACCTGATTCTTTTCGACGGCTCACTTTGGAAAAACACCATTTCTCCGCAGGAGTACAAAACCTTCTACATGATGGCCAACGCAGACAACATCTTGGTTCCTACCAACACCAAGGTCTACTTCTGGCCGATCACGCAAGAGTACATGGCCGACTTCTACGACCTGAACGAAGAAATCGAAGGAACTATGGTTGTATCTAGAGGTAATAGAGTCATCGCCAGAATCGAGAAGGAAGAGTATGCTTTTGCCTATCCTAACGGCTACTACACTGGAAGCCCGCAGCTTGTACGCGGTGAAGAAGCTCACAAAGCTTCAGCAAAGTACAAGGATGAGGTAAACGCCTATTACCAGAGGGTAATGGAGTACCAGCAGGCTTTGATCGACTACCAAGTAGCTCTGGAGAAGTTCTGGGAAAACCCCGAAGCCTACCGTGGCCGTGAGAGTGAGATTCCCAAAGAACCCAAAATCCCAGAGTACCCAACCTACTATGCAACAGAGGTTCAGAGAGGATACATCGTCAACCTTGAACCCGGAACTTATACCATTGAGATTGAAGGTATGCCGGAAACCAAGAGAACGGCGATAGCGTTCACGCCAAGACGCCAGGGAGTAGGCTACGACATCAGACCTGAGCAGCAGTGGACGGTTCCAAGACCCAGCAACGATCGCAGTGAAACGGTCTACGTCTACGGCAAGCAGACGATCTATGTTACTCCTTACAAAGGCATCGAGGTCAACCACTTTATGTACGAGAAGCTGAAGAAGCTGCCTAGCGAGCTCAGCGGCAGAGGCGGCGAGCTGGTGTACAAGTGGATGGCTTTGGAGTATCTAAACGGAGGAACTTTAGAGGTTTATAAGGACGGAGAGCTTATCTCCACATCCGACTTCAAACAGTGGTATGTGGACCAGACAGCTGGCGCTGCACTTGGCTACAACATCATCGAGTTCGACCCCAAAGTGCAAGGCGAAAGACCTCCATCTTTCGAAGGCTTTAGAGTCCAACTGGAGGGAAGCGGTAGGTATTCCTTCCGCCTCGTCGACAAAGACGGCAACGTGGTGCAGGAGAGCGAGCGTTTAATCAGGTCTATTGATTCCCGCAGCCGCTTCTTTGCGGTGATTCTGCCCATCGTTCCTATTTTGATCGGCGGCCTGATCTGGGTCTGGCGCGCAAGCCTTTCCGCAACCGATACAGGTACAGACAAAACATCGAAGTTAGAAGTTGCAAAAAGTTAACGAAGAGGGCGCTTGACAGTCACTGTCAAACGCCCCTTTTTTAGTTTGCAGTAGGTTTTGCTTTTGGTTGGCTGAAACCGGACGCTGCTACTAGAGAAGGTACATGCATGGGAAGGATCCAGTTTAGAATCTGTGCCTTAAGGGTAAGTCAAAAATTGGAAACCGCCAATAAAATGAACAAAGGAAGGCTTCTTTCAGACCAAAGAAGAGAAGGTGGCTCGCGCTGGAGATTGTTCGTTCGAATAAGCGCAGAAGATACCAGCTTCTGCCCGGAAAGCCGAGATGCCGCCGATCCCACAGGAGGTGATAGTGTTTGCTCTTATTGTTTTTTCTGGCACCCCTTTTGTTTGTGGGACTGTTGTTTGCGTGGTTAATCCCTTTGGGGTACACCTTTAAATCCATAGTAAACTTGATCGTTGTTCCCACCGAGTTCTTCAAGATCTTTACCAACAAAACCATGCGCAGGAACCACGCGTTAGAGCACGCTACTGTAAACGTTATCGAGGAGCAGTACGGGCCAACGAACTTGAGCGGGATAGCTACTGATGATGGGTTCTTGATTAGAGGCTCTGCAAATCCCTCTCTCATCTACAACGCTGCAGTTATTGGCCTTACCAGAATCCAGAGGGGAGAAAAGGATTTAGCTCTGCATAAGAGGTGTGGAACAAGTATCGCCATTACCAATCTCTTTACGTCAATAGTCTTTATCTTATTCTTACTGATCACAGGTAGGGCTAATATTTGGACAGTGTTTCTTGCGATCGCCCTGGGGAGTCTAATCGGGCCTACTCTAGGCGTGGTGACGCAGAAGTACATCACCACCAGAACCGATCTAAGCGACGTCGAGATTGTAGGATACGTGCCCGGGTTCGGCCAGATCAAGGTCCTGACCAGAGATAAGGCGTCTCGAGACAGAGAACCAGTTATCTATATTGAGTAGAAGACAACTTGCTCCCTGAAAGAAGAATCGCTTTCTTTTAGGGAGCAGGTTTGCTTCAGGCTAAACGATGATATCTACAGGTTCTGCAAGGTTTCCCTTGTAGTCGTAGGCTACGATGGAGGTCTTCATGCCTTCCGCATTCAAAACAATAAAGCTATTGGGCAGTTCGAACTGAAGGTTTCTGTCTGGCTTTAGCTGCAGTTTGGCAAGGAGTTTGCCATCCTGATAGATCAAATAGCCGCAAACCGTTTCAAGGCTCTGTTTCTCCCAGTTGAGATGGAGGTTTCCGTCCTGCACCTTCCACGACACATCTGGGGCGGGCACTTCGCGTTTGAAGATTTTCCCATGTTTTAAGTACTCGAGGTAAGCTCGGTGGTATCCTTTAGGGACGATGTTAGGACTAAAGTAATGTGAATAGGCAAAGGTGATGTAGTTATCGACAATACCAGAGACCAGTTCCATCTGCCTGATGAACCTGTCCAAAGTGGTACTGGTCCAGGTTTCCTGACAGAAGGTCTCCACATCGGACCACATCAGCAGTCCTTCGACCTTTTCTGCAGCCTTTTTGCAGGCGATAAAGTAGTCGGTAAAGTTTTCCAGCTTCAGCCATCCAGCGCCAACAGCGTCCTGAGGGCAGAAAATGTCTCCGGGCCTCAGTCGTGAATGCTCAAAAAACGTACTCCAAGCCCGGTAGGTTTCCTCTGGCGAGTGGATGGTGTCTGTCATGTAGGGGCAAAACATCAGGGGCATGGATCGGTCGAGCTGTGTCAAGAAGTCCAGCTGTAGATTCATGGCCTGTGCAAAGAAGATCTGGTATTCGGTTTTGTAGAGGTGCTGGCTGGATAGCTCCCAAACAAAGTACCAGCCGTGAAGGGTTTCGGGATAGCGGTTCTTGTAGTGGGAGTAAATTTCGGCTGCGATCTCATTACCTCTGTGCATCTCGCCTATATACCACTCACGGTCGTTTTCTGTCATTTTCCACCATTTGGCATCTTCGTTCAGTCCCAGGAAAACCTTGATGCCGAGGCTTTCGGCGGCAGAGAGACAAGCTTCTATGGTGTCGTGCTGCTGCTTTTCGATCCACGGGAGGTTTGAGGGATAGATCGCTTGTGAAAGCTTGCCATTGCGGTCTCTAACGCTTGGAGCAAGAATGAGGTAGGTCATGTCCGCCTCTTTCAGCACTTCAAGTTCTTTCAACCAAGCTTTCCTGTCCCAACCGCTTGCGAGCCACGGTTGGATGAAGGAACCGTCCGCTGTAGGATACGGGTGCCTTTTCTGCCACGAAAAAACGCTGCACATTCTATCTTCACCCTCCTTGTTATCGCTGGTTCTATGTTCGAGCCGAGGATACCGGCTTCCTTTGCTATAGGAACAATTTGCTATTACCGTTCATTAAAAGTACAATAAAGTGGAAGAAAGGACGAAAGGGGACTGTCAATGGGCTTAATCGTACTCGTTTTGCTACTTTCCATCATTTCCCAACCAGCTCTAGGCCAGAGCGCACAGATTGCCCTGTTTTGGCAGGATCAGCCTGTGGAAAGCATCGGTCCCCAGATCAAACAGGGAACAATTTATATCCCTATTAAGGTTATGGAGTATGCAGGAGCAGCTGTTCATATAGGTCAGTCGGATGTGAGAGTCGACTTTCGCGGGCAAACCTTCGAGTTTTTTCCGGGCGAAACAGACTCAAACGGCTCTTTTGCAGAGTTTGAAGGGGAGTACTATTTGAGTTCGGCGGAACTCAAAAGGCTTTTCAATTTGGACATCCAGTGGAACAGCAGCGAAAGGAAGATCGTTGTCAAAGAACCGGAGATTAAGCGTCAGATCATCGGTCTGGATTTCGATGACTCCCAGGGGAGAGCAGTGCTTAAAATCCTCCATCAGGGGAAGGCCGAGTACCAAGTGACAAAACTCGATCCCGGACGCTTCAAAATAGATCTTTTCCGCACGACGCTGGCAAAACCCCTTGGCATGCTGCTGATGGATCACCCTCTGGTGATCTCGGTAAGGGCAGAGCAGCTCAGCAGAGACCAGGTCACCTTTTACATTCAAGGCAGAGAAGGGCTGGCAGTTGAAAGCCGCCTCGATCAAGACAACCTACTGCTCGAGTTCTTCTACACTGTAGAGAGCTTTGAGTACCGGAAAATGGGCGGTCTCCCCATGCTCTTTTACCAAAGCCAAACTGGACTTCCCGAGTACAGAGAGTATCTCGACAGCGATCTCAGAGTAGTTCGCGAATTTATGGGAGTCAAGCTTTTGGGAGAGGCTAAGAGAGTGGATGTCAATGACGACCTCATCGACTATTATGAGTACTTCCAGGATGGCCCGTCGGTTGTTGCGGTGATGAAGATCAAGCCTGCGCTCCAAGGGTTTTTCTCCCAAAGCGTTCAGGGGAAAAGGCTTGCGCAGATCTTGAAGATTAGGTCTGAAGAAAACGATATCGGAACCGAAATACTCTTTGAGGTAATGGGCAATCCCTATGCTAGGGCAAGAAAAGAGGGTAGCCGAGTCATCGTTGAGTTCAGCGACACTCAGGCCAACAGTGTAGTGAGAGATCTCCGTTACACCTCTGAGTACAGCGGACTCACCTTAACCAAACTCACAGACGACTCCATCAACGTTGAAATATTACTTAAGGATGCCAAAGGGTATGCACTAACCCAAAAGGACGAATATACTTATAGTGTCCAGCTGGTTAAGGTGGGCCTTCAGGCAAAGCTTGTTGTCATAGACCCCGGGCACGGAGGTTACGATCCTGGCGCTACAGGAGTTTTTTTGGAGGAGAAAGACCTCAACCTGGATGTAGCTTTTCGCTTAAGGGATCTCTTGGAGAATCTTGGGTACATGACCATTCTCACAAGGGAAACAGACTTGTATGTATCGCTTTCTGAAAGGACCAACCTCTCCCGCAATAGCGGTGCAGACCTTTTTGTCAGCGTCCACACCAACGGCAGTACTAATAGTTCCGCAAAGGGGATCGAAACGTACTACGCGCCGCAAAGCAGTGAAGGAAAGAAACTGGCAGAGTCAGTGCAGAAAGCGCTGATTGTACACACCCAAGCTGCG
Source organism: Clostridia bacterium DTU065 (assembly GCA_001512545.1). Lineage (GTDB taxonomy): Bacteria > Bacillota > DTU065 > DTU065 > DTU065 > DTU065. The sequence continues at coordinate 13,230 of LFSI01000044.1, forward strand.
GATCGTTCAGCGAAGGATGCGGGCTTCTGGGTTCTTGTAAACAACATCCCCAGGGCAATCCTGGTTGAGATTGGCTTTGTTACAAATCCCTCTGAAGAGCAAAAACTAAACGATGAGAACTACAGGCAGAAGATCGCCGAAGGTATCTGCAGTGGAATCATCAGCTTCATGATGCAGAAGTAAGCAGCTGAAAGAACAGCGATATAAGTATAGTTAGGGTTGGCAAGACGTTTAAGAAGGTGGGCAGGAGACAATGGATCTGAATTTTAAAGGCAAAAACGTGGCAGTAATCGGGCTCGGAACTGAAAACATCCCCCTTATCAAGTACCTTAAAGACGCTGGGGCTAACGTTTGCGGTCGGGACATGAAAAACTCCGACAAACTGGGAGAACGCTATCAGACTCTCCTCAACTTGGGCATCGAACTGAGGCTTGGATTGGGTTATCTTGAGGGCCTAACCCAATACGACATAGTGTTTCTCACACCGGGAATCCCGAGATCTCTGCCTGAGCTAGTGGAAGCCAGGAGGAAAGGTGTACGCTTTTCCAGCCAGATGGAGCTGTTTTTCAACATCTGTCCTGCAACGATCATCGGCATAACCGGTAGTTCTGGGAAAACCACAACCACTACCTTAGTAGGGAACATGCTTTCAGGTTCCGGTTTTGATACCCGGATTGGCGGCAACATCGGCAGGGTTCTCCTGTCCGAAGTAATGGACATGACGCCGCGAACCAAGGTAGTGCTTGAGCTCTCCAGCTTCCAGCTTCAGGACATGAAGATATCGCCGGAGATAGCTCTGATCACTAACATCACTCCCAATCACCTGGACGTCCACAAGGATATGCATGAGTACGTAGAGGCAAAAAAACAGATCTACCTGCACCAAACGTCCGAGAACGCGGTGGTTTTTAACGCTGAAGATCCTCTGAGCACGGGGTTCGACAAAGAAGCTCCAAGCAGGGTCTACTACTTCAGCAAAAGGCCTTTGCCAGAAGGTTTGTCGGGGGCTTTCATTAGAGATGGATGGATTGTGATCCGCGATTTAAACGCAGTAACTAAAGAACTCCTCGTCTGCAGTATAAACGATATTAGGCTGCTTGGTCTCCACAATCAGGAGAACGTTTTGGCTGCAAGCCTAGTTGCTTACTTAGTAGGTGCGAAGATCGAAGCTATCGCCCAAGCCATTCGGGAGTTTAAAGGGGTAGATCATCGTTTGGAGTATGTCGCCACTATTGGAGGCGTACGCTACTACAACGACTCTATAGCCACCTCGCCTGCAAGGGCTAAAGCGGGGCTTCTTTCCTTTTCCGAACCTGTCGTTCTCATCGCAGGAGGCTATGACAAAAAAATACCCTTCGACGAGCTCAGGGAAGCGGTGCTTCAAAAGAGGCCGAAAGCTGTTGTAACAGTAGGAGACACTAGCCAGAAGATTGCAGAAGCGTTGTTTGGGCTTGCGCCTATATATCATGCGGAGACTTTTGAAAAAGCAGTTGACACGGCGAGTTCGTTGGCAGACCCAGGAGATTGCGTACTTCTTTCGCCTGCTTGTGCCAGCTTTGATATGTTTGCCAGCTACGAAGAAAGAGGTAAGGAGTTTAGGCGTCTTGTTCTGAAAAAGGCCGAAGAACTAAATCCCCAAAGCTGAGATCTGGAAAAGCAAGCTTGCCACAAGAGCAGTTTCTACCCATCGTAGAAGGAAAAGACGAAGAAAAAGGTGTGTTCAGTTTGTGTTGTCAAGTAGAGCAGGTATCTTGAGAAAGGGAGAGAAACACTATGAGAATCGATGGAAGAGCTTCTGACCAAATGCGTCCAGTGATTATAACACCAAATTTCCTGAAGAACCCTCACGGTTCTGCTTTAGTCGAGTTTGGCGATACTAAGGTTATCTGCACGGCTATGGTCGAGGATAAAGTCCCGCCGTTTCTCCGCGGGACCAATCAAGGCTGGCTCACTGCAGAGTACGAGATGCTGCCCGGCGCCACGTTGCAGAGGACTGTTAGAGACGCGTCTAAAGGCAGGATCAGCGGCAGAAATCACGAAATTCAACGCTTGATCGGCAGGTCCATGCGTTCTATTACCGATCTGGCGGCACTAGGCGAGAGAACAGTGTGGTTGGACTGCGATGTGATCCAAGCCGATGGAGGAACGCGCACAGCTTCTATCAGCGGCGCTTTTGTAGCCTTGGTTTTAGCCCTCAATCGCTTTAGAGAGTCTCTTCAGCTGGAAAAGCTTCCCATCAGGAGCTACATCGGGGCAGTGTCGGCAGGCATCGTTAACGACGTTCCGCTCCTGGATCTATGCTACGAAGAAGACTCTACAGCGATGGTGGATATGAACTTCGTGCTGACTTCCGACAATCAGATCGTTGAGATCCAAGGGACAGGCGAAGCCAGGCCGTTCAACAGAGATGAGATGCAGACACTGTTGGAACTTGCTGAAAAAGGCGTAAAGGTTATCTTTGACGCGCAGAAAGCAGTAATAGGAGATCTATTGGACATATAAGGGTGGATGACATGGAACTTTTAATCTGCACACACAACGAACACAAGGTTGATGAAATCGCAGGCTTTTTGCAAGGGTACAAGCTCAGAAGTTTTAAGGATTTAGCAGGTTTTACGCCTCCGGAAGAAACATCGCTGCTTTTCCAAGGCAATGCCTTAATCAAAGCCGCTGCTGGATTTAGAGCGAGCGGCCTACCGTCTCTTGCAGACGACTCGGGGCTTGAAGTCCTCGCCTTAGGAGGCAAGCCCGGCGTGTTCTCTGCCCGGTATGCTGGAGAAGGCGCAGGAGATAGGGCTAACAATGAAAAGCTGCTGAAAGAACTCAGGGGCATAAAGGACCGCAGGGCGAGATTTGTCTCAGCTCTGGCCTTAGTGGACGGGAAGAAGACCATAGTTGTTACAGGAACAGTTGAGGGTGTAATATTAGAAGAGCCTCGAGGAGAGGGAGGTTTCGGTTACGATCCCCTGTTCTACGTACCGGAGCTGGGAAAAACCATGGCAGAGCTCACACTGACCGAAAAGAACCGGATCAGCCATAGGGGCAGAGCCCTGGTGAAGCTTGCAACCAAGCTAAAGGGAATCTGAAGTCGGAGGAGTGCTCATGCTGAGAATCGGCGTCATTAGCGACACACATGGAAATCTCACGTTTGCATCTAAAGCACTGAACCTATGGGGCAAAGTAGACTGCATACTGCACGCTGGCGACGGCTACCGCGATGCTCTGGCACTGGCCAAAATGGCCGGTTGCCCGGTTTATGCGGTGTGTGGCAACACAGACGGCGTGTTTTCGCCCACAGAGGAACTGGTTGATCTTCAGGATCTTACAGAGGAAGACCTGAAGGTTCATAAGATTCTTCTAACCCACGGTCACGAGTTTTCACCGGCTACAAGGGAGGTTAGACTTGCCGACCTTGCCAAGAGAAGGGGAGCACAGATAGCAGTTTACGGCCACACCCATCAACCCTACAGCAGCTACCACTCGGGAATTCTGGTTTTCAATCCAGGAAGCCCGTTTAGGCCGAGGATGTCTGAACGTTCTTGTGGTCTCATTGAGATTGACGACCGAAAAATCTCCGCAAAACATCTAAATATCCCTTGACTTCACTTCAGAGTCTGTACTATACTAACATCTGTACGGGGTGTAGCGCAGCTTGGTAGCGCACCTGCCTTGGGAGCAGGGGGTCGCAGGTTCAAATCCTGTCGCCCCGACCATGCGCCTGTAGCTCAGCTGGATAGAGCAACGGACTTCTAATCCGTAGGTCACAGGTTCGAGTCCTGTCAGGCGCGCCATATAAACACTTGTTGGAGACCTTGTGAAGGTCTTTTTTTTCGGTTTTTTAGAGTTCGTTGGTTAGTTGGCCAAGAAAGATAAGACTAGTTACTCGAAAAGCAACCAATAGTGGAGTTCTACAGCGGCGACTTGGAGAGTTTTCTTGATACTTTCGGACGTGATACTGTGGAACCACTCTCTATGTTCACTCAAGCAAAAACACTGTGTGCACACTCGCTCATTTTTAAGAGTAGGTGTCCGAATGTCCAGAATGAGAACCTTTGAGTTGATATAACAGAAAACGAGCCCCGAAGGGCTCGTTTTCTGTTATATGTGGGGAGCTTGGAGTGTAAGTTATCACATCCTGCCTGTGAGCAACGATAAACTCCGTAATCAGTTCATCGTCAGGAGAAAGACGAAGTATCTATCGTGGCCGTCGGTATAAAACTCATAGTCAAGCCCTTCAAACTTCCAGTTATGTTTTTTCAACGCATCGCGATTCATGTTTGGTTCCCTTTCTTTACGGCATCTCGAAAAGCGAAAGTACGTTGCTGCGTAACTCTAGATTTTTCGACTCGAGAACACTAGGGAACTAGTCTTGTTCCAGAACTTGCTCTTTCACCATTCTCAAATACTCTCTTATTCCGTCTTCTTCCTCCTGCTGGTACGTGAAGCCAAAATGGGAAGCTACCGCTAAAGCCTGCGTATGGAATAAGTCGCACATTGCATCAACCGCTGCCCAAACGTCGGTGTAATCGCTGTTGGAGTAGGTAGCGGTGTATTGCGTGTATAATTCTGGGGGAAGGTACTTTTTGATGTACTTGCATGCTTTACCTGTGGAAAGACTGAATCCATGCAGTGTTCCGATGTACCAGCTAATCATGTCATGCAGTTCAGAGCGAACCCAAACGTTCAGCATGTCCATGACATAGGGAAGCTCATCTCGGGCTATACCTTTGGCCACATTGTTTAAACACCACCAGAAGTTGTTGCAACAGGAGTAAAAGTACAAAGGTGACGGTGGCTTAATGTGCCAATGCTCGGGGTTTGGAACCAGTTGGTGCGGTAGAAAGCCTCTGCCATGATCCTTGTCGAGCAAGATAACAGCTGGTTCTCCGTCATCGATATACTTACCAGAGGTAAACGAGAGGTCAATGCGAACACCATCGGGAAAGATCACAAGATAGCAAAAATCACCGTCTCCAGTTGGGTTGCGCATAGTCTCGGGCATCTGCATAATCAGATGTTTACCAAAGCGTTCTTCAACCCATCCGGGATTGTTGTAGAAGGGCGCAACGTCCTCTACAAAATAGGTGATGTCATAGTCCTGATAGATATCCTTCGGCGCTTTAGGGTCTGCCCGAGAGCCAACCAGAAGCACCGCCCGAATGCGTTCATCAGCTTCAGCTATGTCTAAAATTAAGTCCATTATCTCTTGTTCTGTACGCATTTCCATACCCCTACCTGAACTAATTTTTGTATGCGATAATCAAAATACGGAACTGACGCAGACTTAAGTCAGTCGATTACGGTTTTCTGAAATAAGAACGATGGAAACACTACACCGATGAGAAGGCCCCACGCACCGGTGCTTTAGTTGACGATTGTGACGTCCAGTTGCTTTAAATAACCGTGGCGACAAAACCTATTAGTGGATGCTAGAGTATCTGAATAGTGTTTCCAGGGGGCTTTTGAGGAGCAGTTCATGCCGGGAAACCTTGTTGCCACTATTGCTCCTTCTTCCATACTCCCGCAGTTTGTGTCTTTGTAGTGAGTTCTTTTTTCGCTTTCATCCTCCTTTCGTTTAGTGTTGAAGAAACGGATACTAGTTCAAGCCCGAACGATCGATAGGTGAGTCCTGCATTAAGGAACCCGAGACTAGCTTTCCTTGCATCATAGACACCGGTTAGAAGTGAAGGTTTTTGAAACGGTGTTTTGTAAATAACAAAGTAGCGACAACTTCGGCAGTTTGTTTTAACCTAGGGGTTTGAGTCTGTATCAACTAAGTGGTCTGCTAGACTCGACATTAAAACATAACTGTCTTATACCAGAGTGGAGGTTTGGTGATTGACTGAATCAAAAGCTTGGGATTGGGACAAAGAATCAGACTCCATCTGGTTACAGACTAGTGAGGAAAGCTATTATGTGGCACAAAAATGGAAAGACAAGAACGTTAAAAGGATGCTAGATTTTGGATGCGGATTGGGTAGTTTGATTCTATCTGAAGAAGCAACCGAACACTTAAAGTCATGGGCGGAAAAGGAGAACCTATCTATGGATGTCCATTTAAGTTGAGAAGGAAAAAGGTTCGATGCGGCGTTGCAGTGCCATGGCAACACCAGTGACAAGCCGGAAAGGATGATAATCTCATGGAAAACCGTATGATTTTGGATATATCGGACTTTATCTTCGTTTCTGACGTGCCGCGCAAGGTTGACGCTATGTTTTTGCCAGGTGGTTCTCATCCGGAACAACCGGAGTACGCTGCCAAGCTCTATCATGAAGGATATGCTCCGTTGATTATTCCTTCCGGTGGAGTTAGCGTAAAGCAGGACAAGTGGCCCGGCGTTCGTTCTAAAGCAGATGTATATAACGGTGATTACCAATCAGACTGCGAGTTTTTCACCGATGTGCTCGTGAAAAACGGCGTTCCGCAGGCTGTGATTATTGGAGAAGACAAGTCCGGACATACACGGGACAATGCCTTCTTGTCACGAAAAGTTGCCGATGAACATGGACTCGATATAAAAAGTGCGATCATTGTGTGCAAGTCTTTTCATGCCCGTCGCTGTCTGATGCTTTATCAGCTTGCTTTCCCTGAAACAGAGCTTTTGGTCTGTCCTGTTGATTGTGACGGTATTACAAAGGATAATTGGTATCAGTCCGAACACGGAGTTGACCGTGTGTTAGGCGAACTTGCCCGTTGCGGAAATCAGTTTGTAGGAGATATAAAGGAGTATTTGAGACAGAAAGAGAAGATGAAGGTGTTTGAAAAACACTAACGTAGTCGCTAAATGTTACTCGCTAGAGACATCAAAAGTACACCCAGTTAGAAGCGGTATTTCTCCGGACTGATTTGCACTGAAACATCGATTAAGCGACATATCTATCTCATACGTACTGGCAGAGCCCCAGACTTCTGATCGGGAGGTCGAAGGTTTGAGTCCTGTCAAACTAGTCATGCAAAAGTGAAACAGCAACTCGGTGAGGATCACCGAGTTTTTTTGATTTCAGAAGGGGAATGATTCTTCTAGGAGGAAAGTTACTTCTGTAGGGGGGGAGTTATCATGAAACGAGATTTGGAACTCAGTGTATTCGATATTATCGGTCCTGTCATGATTGGCCCGTCAAGCTCCCACACTGCAGGAGCCGTGCGTTTGGGGAACCTTGCCCGAAGCATTTTGGGACACAAACCTCGTAAAGCGGCGATTGGACTTCACGGTTCCTTCAGAGATACGGGAAAAGGACACGGTACCGACAGAGCTCTGGTGGCAGGGCTCTTGGGCTTTCCTCCTGATGATACACGCATACCTAAAGCGTTCGAACTTACAGAAGGGATGGAAGTGGAGTTTTTCGATCCTCAACTGGATAAGACTGCCCATCCCAACACCGTTGTTTTTCGGTTGGAAAGCGATACGGAAAAGATTTCTGTGAAAGGTGCATCTCTCGGCGGTGGCGCCGTGGTCATCGATAGAATCAACGACTTCCCTGTGGAGATTACAGGAGAGTATCCCTGCCTGCTTACGGTACATAAAGACAGACCGGGGATCATTCTAGCGGTTTCTACGGTTTTGGCTAACTACGGTATCAATATTGCTTATATGAAGGTGTTTCGGATGTCTAAAGGTCGGCGCGCCCTCATGGTTATTGAAACCGATCAACCAGTACCTCTTGATGCTCAAGCGAGTATACTTGCAGAAAAAGACATTGAATGGGTGCGCTTCGTAGATAAGATAGATTGGTAGCAAGTAGAAAAGAAGGTGAAACAGTGAGTTTTGCATCTGTTAGAGAACTGATAGATCGTGCGTTGGAGAAAAAGGTTTCGGTGGCAGAGATTGTTCTAGAAGATGAAAGTGCAAACCTTGGTTTAGGCATAGATACGCTGAGAAAGAATATGCATGAGAGGATTGCCATCATGAAAGCGTCGATGGAGAAGGGTTTGGCTGAAAAGCAGGTCTCCCCATCGGGGCTCACAGACGGGAAAGCTTACACCTACGAGAGGTGGAGAGAGCAAAACGACACCTCACTTTACGGCAAAATGATTGCCCGTGCGCTAGCTGTGGCTGAGGTAAATGCCTGTATGGGTCTTATCGTAGCTTCGCCAACGGCCGGCTCCTGTGGCATTCTGCCAGCTGTTCTCATAACCTATGCAGAGGAAAACCATCTGGAGGATCGTTTGGTCGATGCCTTCTTTACAGCTGGAGCTGTGGGAGTTATCATTGCTAAGAACGCATCAATTTCAGGTGCTGAAGGCGGATGTCAAGCTGAGTGCGGGTCGGCATCGGCGATGGCTGCCGCAGGTCTTGTTGAACTGGAAAGAGACAAGGTGTCTCCTGAAGCTATTGATCAGGCAGTGTCCCTTGCCTTACAGAACGTGTTGGGACTAGTCTGCGATCCGGTGGCCGGTCTTGTGGAAGTTCCCTGCGTTACTCGGAACGTCATGGCTTCGGTAAATGCTCTGTCGTGCTTTACCATGGTACAGGCGGGGCTAGCTACTCCTATTCCAGCAGACGAAGCGATTCGTGCCATGAAGGAAGTAGGAGATCTTTTACCTGAGAGTTTAAGGGAAACAGCTAAAGGTGGTATTGCCAATACGCCCACCGCAAGAAAAATCGCCTCTGCTTTTTTGAAATAGATGCTTGACTTGTAACTTGGGACGGTGTTAATATAAGAATTGTCCGCGAGATGCGGAACACACAACAACGCGAGAATATCTCGAAAAACTGCTTGACAAGCAAAGTGTTGTGTGGCTATAATAAGACTTGCCCCTTGGATGACAAGTGGCAGCGCAAGAACCTTGAAAACTGAACAAAGCAAGATTGCAATACAAAGCCCTTTTGTATTGCAGTAGA
>LFSI01000081.1:0-265 GCA_001512545.1 Clostridia bacterium DTU065
TGCAGGAAAACCGCAATAAGGAAAAAGAAGCGTTTCAAGTATGCTTGGAGAAAATCGAAAAACACGGATTGCCGATGAAGCTCATCGATGTGGAGTACACCTTCGACAGGAAGAAGGTCATTTTCTACTACACCGCACCGGGAAGAGTCGACTTTAGAGAACTGGTCAAAGACTTGGCTTCGGTGTTTAGAACTAGAATTGAACTGAGACAGATCGGCGTTCGTGATGAAGCGAAGATGATCGGTGGTCTGGGGCCATGCGGAAG
>LFSI01000081.1:328-2783 GCA_001512545.1 Clostridia bacterium DTU065
AGCAAGATCTCAGGCGTCTGCGGCAGGCTTATGTGTTGCCTCAGGTATGAGTATGAAGTCTATGAACAAGGTGAGCTTGGAGGTAACGCTCCGGTCTACCACATGCTGGACATCGATGATGACGATGAAGAACTGATTCTCGATGACGAAGAACTAGACAATCCCAAGCCTAAAGGTCGCAATTTTAAGGCCAAAGGCGGTTGCGATCATAAGTCGTGTCCAAACGGCAAAAACTGTTTTAAGTAAGCAAGTGCTCTAGGTAAGGTTAGGTGGTTGCTTTGAAGTACCCCGAGATCAACGAATCCCTTGAATCCCGAACCTTGTACGTGGTGGCAACACCACTAGGGAACCTGGGTGACATAACCCTAAGAGCACTTTACGTCTTAGGCAATGTTCACGCGATTTTGTGTGAAGACACAAGGCGGACAGCGACGCTGTGTAGGTACTATGATATCAATACTCCCTTAATGAGCTTCCACAGCCATTCTCCTGAAAGTAGATTCGCCGAGATTAAAGAGATCCTCCAGACTGAAGCCCTAGCTTTGGTCAGCGATGCCGGGACGCCCTGCATCTCCGATCCGGGCNNCAAAGCTCGTTGCCGAACTGGTTGATGAGGGCTTTAACGTTAGACCTGTTCCGGGGCCATCTGCGCTCACGGCAGCACTTTCTGCTTCAGGGCTCGATACGCGAGAGTTCACCTTTCGCGGTTTTTTAGGAAAGAAAGGTCTAAAGAACAAAGTAAAGACTATTATGGACAGGGAAGAATTGCAGGTAGTCTACGAGTCGCCAAACAGGCTCGCGGAGCTTTTGGAGATCATCAAGGACATTGATCCTAAAAGACAGCTCGTGGTAACTAGAGAACTTACCAAAGTTTTTGAGGAGTTTTACCGCGGCACTGCCGAGGAGTGTCATACCTACTTCACCTCCAAAGAGGTTAAGGGGGAAATCACTCTGATTATCTCAGGGAAGAGTTCTGGGGACTACAGCGAAGAAGATTTAGCCAAACTAATACAAGAGGCACTAGACAGCGGAGAGACTTTGTCCAAAGCTGCAAAAAGACTTGCCAAAGAGCTAGGAGTTCCGAAAAACGCGGTGTATGAAATAGGATTGAAGCTGACCGAGTAGTGGGTTTTAACCAGCTACTTGACGAATCTCTCATCAAGTGGTATCTTCTTGTAAAGACAGAAAAGACTAAAAAAGCAGTGAAGAAGAAGAGTAAGCAGGGTGGTTTTTCTTAGAGAGCTGGGTTAGGTGAAAGCCAGCAAAGACTTAACTGCTGAACATGGCTTCGGAGCTGAGCAATTGAAAGTGGAGTAGGTTGCTTCGGGTGTGCCCGTTACAGCGCTAGGGTATGATGGTACCTGAAAAGGAGAGCTTACCAGAGAAGTGTTCTGGTAAGAATTAGGGTGGTAACGCGGGTTCTATGCTCGTCCCTTCGGGGCGAGCTTTATTTTTTACCAAATTTATCGGTAATCAAACTGAAGGAGGTAGAAACTATGGGAAAGTCTACTAAGAACACTTATTACATTACAACCCCAATATATTACCCCAGCGACAGGTTGCACATCGGCCATGCGTACACAACAACCATAGCTGACGCATTTGCAAGATTTAACCGCTTGAGAGGCAAAGATGTGTTTTTCCTTACTGGCTCTGACGAACACGGTCTCAAGATTCAGCGTATTGCTGAAAGCAGAGGCATGACTCCCAAAGAGTACGTTGATGGTATAGTCAGAAGCTTCCAGGCCCTTTGGCAGCGGCTGAACATTACCTATGACGATTTTCTGCGGACAACAGACGAGCGCCACGAGAAGCTCGTGCAAAAGATCTTCCAAATTCTTTACGAAAAAGGCGAAATCTACAAGAGTAGCTACAAGGGGTTATACTGCACTCCGTGTGAGACTTTTTGGCTGGAAAGGCAAGTTGAAGACGGCAAGTGCCCTGATTGCGGAAGACCAGTTGAAGAGGTAGAAGAAGAGAGCTACTTCTTCCGCCTTTCAAAATACGGACAGCCGCTTTTGGACTACTACAAAGCCCATCCCGGCTTTATCCAGCCCGAGTCCAGATTGCGCGAGATGGAAGCTTTCATAAAAAGCGGTCTGGAAGACCTATGTGTTTCCAGAACTGCTGTAAGTTGGGGTATTCCTGTTCCCTTCGATCCGGATCACTCAATTTACGTGTGGTTCGATGCTGTGATTAACTATCTCTCTGCTCTGGGCTATCTTTCTGAAGACGAATCCAAGTACCAAAAATACTGGCCGGCAGATCTGCATCTTGTGGGCAAGGAGATAATGAGGTTCCATACGATTATTTGGCCCGCAATACTGCTTGCTCTGGACATTCCTCTGCCTGAGACAGTCTTCGGACACGGGTGGCTGGTTATTGAAGGCGAGAAAATGTCAAAATCCAAGGGCAATGTGGTCGATCCCAATCTTCTCATCGACGAGTTTGGGGC
>LFSI01000055.1:0-23981 GCA_001512545.1 Clostridia bacterium DTU065
AATAGCTGCTTTCAGTTTATTCCGGACAATATTGTGGGGTAGATGACCGAAGGCAAAGATAGTGAAAAAGCCGAAGGCCTGGCGCCAGAGGAAGTGGCGGCTGGCCTTCGGCTACCCTTGCAAAAAGAGTGCTCTGCCCAATGCAGAGCCCAGTGAAGATGCAGGTGGTTTATTCGATTTTCTTCAGAGAGCGAATCGGAAACTGATAGTAGAGATCCTCTCTCTTGCGCCTTTTGCTGCCGGAGGATTTAAGCAGAGAACCATTTTCCACAAGCAGCTTGGAGATCTTGCGCTTCAATCTCGTTCTGGCATTGTCGATTACCTTGGCACTTACACCCAAGATCTTCTCGATCTCAGAGGTGGAATAACCTTCGGTGAGGAGGACGCTTACTGCGTACTCCAAAAGGGAGCACTGCTCTTTCAGCACCTTGTAGAAGTGCAAATCATTTTGCACCCGTTCGATGAAATCCCAAGGCTCTCCGGTGTCAGCTTCTAAGAACTCGATCAGGGTACGGTTCTCGTCGTAGCTTAAGGTGTTGTGCAGAGAAATGGCTTCGTTTAACGTCTTGTTTCCCGCTTTGGTGCTCTGCTTCACAGCGTTTAGGACCTTTCTTAAGATGCATATATAAGCAAATGAACTGAACTTGATTCCGTATGTCTCATCGTACTGGAGTATGGAGACGTAAAGACCTATCAGCCCTTCTTGGAGCAGATCTTCTCTCTCAATAGAACTGAACCGGTACCGAGAAACGATGTGGCGTACCATCGGCAGGTAGCGCTTCAGCATGCTATCGAGAGCCTCTTCATTTTGATAGCGGCATAGTCTAATCAGTTCCTGTTCAGTCAACTGCATATTAGGCACATTTAACCCCCCGTTTTTGCTTGTCTACTAACTTATATGGGATTATATTGGTAAATATGCCAAAAAAAGGGACTGCCTTGGGCAGTCCTTTGTGAGTCTTCATCTAGGTTCAACAATAAACTTGATTGCAGTGCGCTCTTCGCCATCGATCTCAATTTCAGCAAAAGCCGGTATACAAACTAAGTCAATTCCGTTAGGTGCAACAAAACCTCTCGCAATCGCAATAGCTTTTACAGCTTGATTCACAGCCCCTGCACCCACTGCCTGCAACTCTGCTGAGCCCTTTTCTCTCAATACTGCAGCTAATGCACCAGCAACAGATTTAGGGATAGAGTTAGTTGAAACTTTAAGTATTTCCATAGCCTAACCTCCTCCAATGATTTGACAGCAAAAGAGCTTCTCGGGAAAGAACTTGTGCGAAGTTTTTACTTACTATATATTATTCCCTTATCGACGAAAAATTCCTTCTAGTCTTTTAGATTTGCCTCCTTGATTGCAGGTTTCATGTAATGTCTCTCCGTTTTTTACAGCTTATGTGTAAAGGTTTTTCAGCGGGATTTCTAAATAAAGACAAAGACCACGCACTCTATGGGGGGATTGAATGAGCAATTACGGCAAACAAGTTATCCTAGAAATGGCTCGCTTTGTTAGAGAAAATCCCTCAGCGACTGTTAGTCAGCTTGCAGAACATATGGGATGGGCGGAGAACCGTTCGGTATACTACTGGCTCAACCAAACAGGGTTCACAGGCATCAAAGACTTCCGCAAAGCGGCAATCGATCGCACACTGCCTTTTTCGGAAAAAGAACTCTTGAAAGAGAGTCCTTTGAAAACCTATATACCCATAATCAGACGAATAAACTCTCCTAGGCATTTTGAGTATGCAGATGAGGATTTCCTGTGTCAGGTTAAGACTTCCCCTCAGGCCTTCGCCTACACCGTTCCGGATTCCAGGTGGTCGCCGATGATTCTCGAAGGAGATCTCCTGGTGGTGGATCCCGCTGTAAAGCCGGTGGACAAGTCTTTTTTCTTGGCGTGGGTGAGCGGTGCGGGAACGCTGATCTTAAGAAAGATCACCGACGATTGCTTTGCCCAGGACCTCTACTTGGATGGCCATTTGAAATCCAGCGATTTCAGCTTTATCGGCACGATCCTCCTGCTCTACCGCATCACAGAACCGAAACAATAAACTCCCTGGTCGATCAGTTTCACCGACTCAGGGAGTTTGTTTATTTATCCTGCATTTGTTCTTCGAGCTGCAGTGCTTCCCACGCTTCCTTTGCTGCATGCTGCTCGGCTTCTTTTTTGCTGTTGCCATCGGCAACCCCCCAGGTCCTGCCGTTGAAGCTTACTTCCACAACAAACTCTTTGGCATGAGCTGGTCCTTTCTCATCGATAACCGTGTATTCAGGCACGATGTGGTACTTACTCTGCGTGTACTCCTGCAGAGCGGTTTTGTAGTCCGGTTTCAGATCGCCGCTCACTGCCAGGGATACGTAGTGGACGATGGCTTTTTCGATGAGTTTTTTCACCGACTCAAACCCTCTATCCAGGTACAGTGCTCCAAGTAGAGCTTCCATACAGTCTGCAAGGAGGGCATCGCTGTGCTTCAGTGCGGTTTTTTGCATGCCTTTGCCGAGAAGCAGAAATTCCTGGAGACCCAGCTTCCGGGCCACGTCTGCTAGAGTCATCTCGCAGACCACCGCAGCCCTCCACTTAGTCATGTCGCCTTCTTTAGCGTTGGGGTAGTTGAGAAATAGATACTCGCTTATCAATAGATCAAGCACCGTGTCTCCTAAAAACTCCAAACGCTCGTTGCTTTCCCCTTCTTCAGGTCTCTCGTAGGCATAGGAACTGTGCACAAACGCCCTATGAATCAAATCAATATCATTGATAACTATATCCCTTTTTCTGAACCATTCCAGCAGTTTCTCATTATGACTTCTCACTAATCTGCATACCTCCGCAAAACTAACACTGCATTGTGACCACCGAAACCGAAGCTATTGGTGATCGCAGCATCAATTTTGGATTCTCGAGCTCTGTTTGGTACGTAATCGAGATCGCATTCTGGATCCGGAGTCTCGTAGTTAATTGTCGGTGGAATAATCTGGTGCTCCAGCGTTAATGCGGTAATGATCGCTTCGATTGCTCCTGCAGCGCCCAGTAAGTGTCCTGTCATGGACTTGGTTGAACTTACCGCAATGCGGTCTCCAAACACCGCCTTGATGGCTTTGGTCTCGTAGAGATCGTTGTAGTAGGTAGACGTTCCGTGGGCATTGACGTACTGCACCTCATCGGGCTGCAGTCCTGCATCTTTCAGCGCCCTGATGATCGCTCTTTTTGCACCTTCACCCTCAGGTGCCGGGGAAGTTATGTGGTAGGCATCTCCAGTTGAGCCAAAACCTACGAGCTCGGCGTAGATCTTTGCGCCACGCCTTTTGGCATGCTCCAATTCTTCGAGAATGAGAATTCCCGCTCCTTCACCCATGACAAAACCGTCGCGGTTTAAGTCAAATGGCCTCGATGCTTTCTCAGGTTCGTCATTTCGGGTGCTGAGCGCTCTTGCAGACTGGAAGCCAGCAATGGAAAGTGGGGTAATCGCTGCTTCACTGCCTCCTGTGATCATCACTTCCGCTCTGCCGTAGCGGATGGCATTAAAAGCGTTGCCAATGGCATGAGCCGATGACGCGCAGGCTGTCACAGTAGCTTCATTAGGGCCCTTGGCACCGAGCATGATGGAGACCTGGCCTGCGGCCATGTCGCTGATCATCATCGGTACCATGAAGGGACTCACTCGAGAAGGTCCCTTTTCAAAGAGTGTTCTAGCCTGCTCTTCCACTGTGCTGATGCCGCCAACACCAGAACCGATGTAGACTCCTACGTCCTCACAGTTGGACTCATCTATAGTAAGAGAAGCATCGTCCACTGCCATCTTTGCAGCTGCAAGAGCAAACTGGACAAACCTGTCAGTTCTACGAGCTTCTTTTTTGTCTAAGTAATTCTCGGGGTCGAACCCCTTAACCTCTGCTGCAATCTTTACATTGAAGTCAGTGGTGTCAAATCGTGTGATTAATCCAACACCGCTTTTCCCCGCTATAACATTTGCCCAGAACTCTTCGACGTTCAATCCTAAAGGAGTTACCGCTCCAAGACCAGTAATCACTACTCTTCTCTGCAAGTTAATTCGCTCCTCTTTTTGGGGAGGCTGAAGCCTCCCCATATATTGAGGTTATATATTCTCTTTAATGTAAGCTACAGCATCGCCGATACTGCTGATCTTGTCGGCGTCATCATCGGAGATCTCCAAGTCAAACTCCTCTTCCAAAGCCATTACCAGCTCGACGATATCCAGAGAGTCTGCACCGAGATCTTCAAAAGTTGTCTCAGGAGTGATCTCCTTAGCGTCGATGTCGAGTTTATCAGCTACGATTTCTACTACCTTCTTGAAAATGTCCATTGTGTCACCTCCTTAGCATAATAAATATAACCCACTTTACATACCAATACCACCATCTACTCCAAGTATTTGTCCGGTGATGTATTGATTATCTTCAGCTGCCAGGAACTTTACTGCCATGGCAACATCTCTTGGAGTACCAAACTTTTTGAGAGGTATCTGCTCCACAATGGCTGACACAAGCTTTTCCGGAATCTTCTCCGTCATTTGAGTTGTGATAAACCCAGGTGCAACTGCATTGCACAGGATGTTGTAAGGGGCTCCCTCTCTGGCAATGGTTTTAGTAAAGCCGATGACGCCCGCTTTTGCCGCGGCGTAGTTGGCCTGACCCACGTTGCCGGTGATACCTACAACTGAGGTTACATTGACAATGCGTCCGTAGCGGTTTTTAACCATCGATCGGAAAACCGCTTTGGTGCAGTTGAAAACCCCTTTCAGGTTGACGCTGATCACCTCATCCCACTTGTCCTCACCCATTCTGAGAAACAGCGCATCCCTTGTGATACCAGCGTTGTTAACGAGAACCTGAATCGGACCGAGCTCTGCCTCGATTTTACCCATGGCAGCGGTAACCTCTTCCAGATCAGCCACGTTGCATGCTACACCCATCACAGGAGAGGCGTATCTTTCCTGCAGGTGCGCCAAGGCCTTTGCTACAGAATCGGCACTTGACGCCAAAACCGCAACTTTTGCACCGCTTTGCAGGAAAACCTCTGCAATCTCCAATCCTATTCCCCTAGAACCGCCGGTGACAACGGCTACTTTCCCCTCCATCTGTCTCACCTCAGCTTTTCCAAGTCATCTATCTCTTCAACGGACACGACCTCAAGGGATCTGTCGATTCTACGAATCAGACCGCTGAGGACCTTGCCGGGGCCGACTTCAATAATTCTCGTAACGCCTCTCTCGCGCAGGTACTCAATGGAATCCTGCCAGCGAACCGGCGATACCAGCTGAGTATATAAGCTAAAACCTACATCTTCGATCTCTCTGGCAGTCTCGTTGCCGATGACTGGGAACTGGGTTTTGCCAAAGGTTTCTCCGGCCAAAACCTCCTTGAACCTGGAAGCGGCACCCTCCATGAGTTTGGAGTGAAAAGCTCCCGATACCTTGAGGGGTACTGCTTTTTTTGCGCCCTTTTTGAGCAGAGCTTCTACCGCTTCTCCTACGGCGCTTTCGGTCCCAGAAATCACCGTTTGTCCCGGAGAGTTGTAGTTTGCAATATCTACATACCCATCAACTTGGTTCAAAACCTCTTTAATTGACTCTGGCTCCATGCCGATAACTGCGGCCATAGCTCCGCCATTTGCGTCCTGCATGAAGCTGCCTCTGTGCTTCAGCAGCTCGGCGCCTTTTTTAATGTCAAACGCACCAGCTGCAGCAAGAGCAGAGTACTGCCCCAAGCTGAAGCCTGCAGCAAAATCGGGAACTAGGCCGGTGCGGCTTTTTAACACCCGATAGATAGCCATCGATACGGCAAAAATCGCAGGTTGGGTAACTGCAGTCTGGGCCAGAAGTTCTTCCGGACCTTCGAGTATGAGTTTTTCCAGATCCATTCCCGACCCTTCAGAGCACTGGGCTAGTACCTCCCTCGCCTCGCTGTCCGCTGCGAAGAACGAGCTGCCCATACCTACGTACTGGGCTCCCTGGCCGGGAAACACTACAGCAGTTTTTTCTTCCGACATCGTCCGACCTCCTAGTACTCGAGAACCATAGAAGCCCAGGTGAGACCTGCGCCAAAGCCCACCAGAAGCAGTTTATCGCCTCTTTTGATTCTCCCATCTTCTGCGGCTTCTGCCCAGGCGATGGGAATCGAAGCTGCAGACGTATTGCCGTATTTATCCAGATTCACCACTACCTTTTCACTTTCTATCCCCATGAGGTTCACAGCTGCGTCGATGATTCTGGTATTGGCCTGATGGGGAATGAGCCAATCTACATCTCCAACTTCCAAGCCGGCTTTTTTCAGCGCTTTTCTGCTGGTTCGGGGCACGGTCCTTACGGCAAAGCGAAAGACCTCTGAGCCGACCATGTAGAGGTAGTGGCGGTTTTGCGCAAGATTTTCTGGAGTTATCGGCTCTCTAGAACCTCCTACAGGAATGTTCAGTATGCTGTGCCCGCTCCCGTCGGCTCCCAGATCGAAGCCTAAAATCCCGCCTCTTTCTACTCTGCCCAGAACCACCGCACCTGCACCGTCGCCAAACAGCACGCATGTGGAGCGGTCCTGCCAGTTGACGAAGCGGCTGATGGTCTCGGCTCCGATTACCAGGACTTTTTCCAAGCCAGTCTGGACCAAGCCGTAAGCTACTGCAAGAGCATAGACAAAGCCGGAACAGCCGGCACTGAGGTCAAAAGCAGCAGCTTTCACCGCTCCAATCTTCTCCTGGATGATACAAGCGGTAGCGGGAAAGATGTGATCCGGGCTTAAAGTCGCAACAACTATGGCATCGATCTCTGCAGGATCGACTTTGGCATCCTCTAGAGCTTTCAGCGCTGCTTTAGCTCCTAGATCGGAGGAAGCTTCTCCCTCAGAGGCAATGCGCCGCTCTTTGATGCCGGTCCTAGTTGTAATCCATTCATCAGATGTATCTATCATTTTCTCCAAATCGTGGTTGGTTAAGACCCTCTCAGGGACATAGGCTCCCAGTCCCAGGACACCTATCTGCGAGGTATTGTTCATGAACTAAACCCTCTTTTCTAGTGCCTCATCAATGCTCTCAATGATATTTTTACTGGATGCTTCACTTGCTACTCTAATGGCGTTGGCAATGGCCCTAGCACTGGATCTTCCATGGCTGATGATGGTTAACTTCTTGAGACCGAGAAGAGGAGTTCCTCCGTATTCTTCGTAGTCCAGTTTCTTTTTCAAACTTTTGAGGTTCCCTTTGACAAGGAGCCCTCCAATTTTGCCTTTGAGGTTTGCGGTCATCGCATCTTTAATCAGAGACATCAATCCGTTGGCCAGTCCCTCGGTATATTTCAGGACGATGTTGCCCACAAAACCGTCGCAGACCACCACATCAGCGGCTCCTGCGGTGATATCTTTGCCTTCGATGTTGCCGATGAAGTTGATCTTCTCGTTTTTCAATAGCTGATAGGCTTCGACTACCTCCGGTGTGCCCTTAATCTCTTCTTCACCGATGTTCAAAAGCCCGACTTTCGGCCGGTCCACGCCCATGACTTTTTCCATATAGATGCTGCCGATGAGCCCGTAGTCCCGCAGGTTTTCTGCTGTCGCTCCCGGATTTGCACCTCCATCTAGAACCAGACACATGCCCTGAACTGTGGGCATGGGAAAGGCGATTGCAGGTCTGCCGATACCTTTCTGGCGGCCGTAGATGAGCAGGCTTGCAGCCATGGCTGCTCCGGTGCTTCCTGCTGCTACAAGTGCATCAGCACCGCCACTTGCAACAAGCTTTGCAGCCACCACTATAGATGCGTTTTTCTTCTTGCGCACAGCTTTCGCAGGATCTTCATCGAAGCCGATCGTTTCATCGGCATGAACGATATCCATCTCCGTACCTGCTTTCTCCAGTAGGGGCTTGATTCTCTCAGTATCGCCTACGAGAACCGTTTCGAGACCCCAAAGCTGTTTTGCCAACACTGCCCCTTCTACAGTTGCCTCCGGGGCATAGTCTCCGCCCATGGCATCGAGAGCTATTTTCATGATTCTACCTCCTGTCCTTCACCAGACAGTGCAAATGCCAAAAACTCACCTGTAAAGACCTTTTCATCCTCTATTCTAGTCTCAACATCTATGAGATAACGATTCTTTTTGATCTCACGGACCTTCGCTTTGGCAATCAGCCGTTCACCAACCCTCACCGGTCTGTGGTACCGCACGGTGGCAGAACCTGTGAGGGCAACTTCGCTATCCACAAGGGAAACTGCCAAGGAGTTGGCTTGCGCAAAAATAAAATGACCTCTCACAACGCCGGTATTGCTTAGGGCCATCTCTTCCGTAGCCTCGAGCATGCTAATACCGTCTTTGCCCAGGTTCAGGTCGATAAGTTCCCCAATAATCTCCTTGCTCTTTAGAGATTTCACCTGCGAATAGGCTTTTTGAGCCAAGTTCTTCGTCCTTTGCCTTACTTCAGGTATGCCCAGCTCCAGTCGGTCCAGCCTTATGGTTTGGATTGATACCTTGAATTTTTCTGCAAGAATCTCATCTGTTAGAAAAGGATCCTCTTTGATTTTTTCCAACAGAAGAGATTGCCGCTCTTTCTTCGGCAGCCGCGACATGGACGCTCCCTCCTTTTTAGTGACCTCGTACTAATATCTAGTGTTATTATAACCGATAGATGCCGTCAAGACAAGAACTTCATGCCGGAAGGTACAAGCTGTCAAGTGGTGGCATTCCCCTTTAGATTTGGCGGGGGCAAAACCATTTCCTGCTTGCAAGAAGACCGAGAAAGGTTCTCCCAGTCTGAAAGCACGCTTGTCTCGGTCTCGTGAGGCCAGGTCACAGAGGTTTAAAATAAAAAAAACCGAGCGACAAGCTCGGTACCTACCTCCGTTATTTTGCTGCGGCAGCAGGCTTTTTATATGTCCCACAAGCTGTGCAGGCGCGGTGCGGCAACCTGGGTTCACCACAGTTCGGACAAACGTTAATTGATGGAGTTCTAAGCTTCCAGTTCGTACGTCTTTTTGCCTTACGTGTAGTCGAAACTCTCCTCTTTGGTACTGCCATGTTCTACACCTCCTAGGGCTACTCGTTAAGTAAGTTTTTCAAAGCCTGCAATCTAGGATCAATCTTTTCCTCTTCGCAATCGCAGCGCCCTTTGTTTAAGTCCTGACCGCAATGAGGACAGAGTCCTTTGCAGTTTTCGTCGCATAGTCTTTGAAACGGCAAGCCCAAAACCATGTGATCGACGATGATCTCGCCGAGATTAATCTCCTGACCTGAAAACGTCGAATACGACTCTTCTTCGTCTTCGAGTTCATCTGACAGAGTATCATAAGAATCGGCTTTTTTCAACTCTTCTTCAATATCCAAAACAAAATCCTGCTCGAAGTCGCTCAAACAACGGGTGCATTCCATTTTGAGTCTGGTCTTCACATTTACCTTCAAAACAAAAAAATCACCTGCGTGCACAATGTTTCCTTCTATCTCAAGGGGAGCACGAGGCTCAACTTGATCATCAGGTATTTGCCACGCATCTTGAGGCAGGAAAAACTCGAATGACCTGTCATCACCAGAATCTAGATTAGCAACGCTAATCCTAAGATCTCGAATCAGATCCCGCATACTATCTGGCACCTCACTAATAATGCTGCAGAAAAAACACTTGTACTTGTTCGAAGCAGTGGTCAATAGAGAGTTCAGACTGTTTCGGGCAGTTACCTACTTATTATAGCCAACTGCTACTTAGTCGTCAAGGAAAATTACTTGGCAACGAATCTGTGCTCACCCTTATCATTATACACAGCGTCTCAATCTGCTGCAAGCATCTTCCGGGCAAGTGGAGGTCTAAGGCTGCACTTAATATAGGCAAAATCGCCTCAGTTTACTCCAACTCATATATCATACAATGCTATAACCCCAAAAGGCTGATATTAAACTGAATTAACCGTTAATATTTTCCGTTAACTAGCATATTATATATTACTCCGATTAAACACACCGGAATATGAAAGGAAGAATAAGTATGGCTCAAGAGGACAAAGAGTGGGTTCAGATTGTCTCGGAAAGAACCAAGGAGCGGGTTTTGGATGTTATGATTCAGCGGGCGGTGCTTACCGGGAGCACCAGAATCCAAGTTACCTACGACGACCTGTCGAAGCTTTCCGGCCTTTCCAAAGGGGCCATTTTCAAGGCGGTCAAAGCTCTAGAAGCGGAAAATAAGATTAAGAAGCTGCCGTCTAGAGCTCGGAGGATTCCCAACACCTACGAAATCTACACCAACGTTGAAATCCCCGAACCTAAAGCATCCGAAATAGTAGATTTGCCCGAGTACTTAGAAATGACCAGATCGCTGAAAGCGAAACTGCGCAGGCTGGAACAGGAGAACTACGAACTGAAGCAGATTCTCTTCCCCGATGCTAAAAAAGCCCCAGATATTGTCTCCAAATCGCAGATTACAGACGATACGGTTATGTTGGTTTTCAAGATTCCTAAAAACAGCGAATTTGAAGGATTTTAATGTTACTCTCTTCCTTTAAAAACTCGCCTTCCGGCGAGTTTTTTCATATGGTTCTTTCTGCCACTACAACATTTTGCAGCGCTAGCCTTGTAAAAGCTCGAGCGCTCTTTTATACATAGCGTCGTACTCGCACCCGCAGCTTCCGCACTCCTGGTCTGCTTGCCTGATGGCAGAGACCAGTTTCTCCTTGTCACCGCTTCCTTCAAGGTAGAGTTTCGCGGGAGCTTCGATCAAATCCCAACCGGAACCGGCAAAGCGCTCTAGTATCTTCTTCAACTCGTCGGAGTCTTTGTACACCATCTCTCACCTCACAAGTCCGAACTTATATGCAAGGACAGCTAATCTATGGGCAGATAAATGCTAGAGACAAACTGCGGCGACACTCTACCTGAAGTAAGGTCCTGTAGGAAGGCTGAAAGGTCTTCTGCTTCTCCCTCTTTGATCACTGCGGTGCAGGTCACGTGCTCTGCATAGTCGATGTCTTTTAGAGTCCAGCTGCGCTTTTCGCAGTGGTTCTGCAGGGCACCCCACTCGCTGTAGGCCACGCTGAACCGGTACTGCTCTCTCCTCCCGTAGCTCACGACTCCCGCAGCAGCGATGGCATCAGCAGCCGCTTTACTGTAGGCTCTGACTAAACCGCCGGCACCGAGTAGAATCCCCCCAAAGTACCTAGTAGTTACAATTACAACTTGGGTGATGTCCTGCTTTAAAATCACATCCAGCGTGGGCATTCCCGCCGTTTGAGACGGCTCGCCATCGTCGGAAAACTTCTGGATCTGGCCGGATATGCCCAGCCTGTACGCCCAAACGTTGTGGGTGGCACTAGGATGGAGGTTCTTGATGGAGTCGATAAACCGCTCTGCTTCCTCCACGTCCTGTACGGGACGAGCGTGGCCGATAAAGCGGGACTTTTTCTCTATAAACTCGATTGTTGCGTCGCTTTTGATACTGGTATAAACAGCTTCTTTCAATGCCTTCACTCCACAGTAAATTGTTTTTATACCAAGCTTTACCAAAGGTAGGGCAAATAGGCCCAAAAGGAATTTCCCGGAATTTATAGAAATCACAAAGAAAAGCCGTTAGTCCCTTATGAAAGCTGGTGATGTCGTGCAATACAGAACTGGTAGTCAGCAACTTATGAAGGATTGGAATCTATCCCTTTTAGCAAACCTCATCAGAAAAAACCCGAAGATCTCGCGGGCAGAACTCACTGCGCTTACTAATCTATCTCCAACAACGGTCTCCAGCTTAGTTGCAGAGTTGATTGACGATGGATTAGTAAGGGAGACTGGGGTGCGCGACTCTCAGTCAGGAAGAAAGCCCATTCTCTTGGAGTTTGTTCCTGAAGGCCGCATCGGAATTGGCGTCTCCATCAACCATGACGGCATCAAAGTGGCATTGGTCAATCTGTTGGGAGAGCCCCTTTACATCTTCGAAGGTAGAGCAAGTCTGGAGCACGAAAAAGCAGTCCTCGCTCAGGTGGAACAGGGAATTGAAGAGTGCATTGCCCATGCCAAAGAGCAAAACCTCCAAGACCGCATTTACGGTATCGGCATAGGGGTCTTGGGCCTTGTGGAAGGCACAAAATCCAGATATCTCCTGGGCAACACCTGGCACAGCATCGATCTTGCACCAATAGTGGAGAAGCACCCCAAGTTCTACTTCAGCATTGAAAATGACATCAACGCTATGGCCTTGGGGGAAGTCTGGTTTGGCCAGGGAAAGGAAGCAAAGCATCTTTTGTACGTTTACCTCGGCTACGGTCTGGGTGTAGGCGTAATCATCGATGGAAAGCTCTACCGCGGCGCATTTGGTAGCGCCGGAGAACTCGGACACGTCAGTGTTTCCCACGGAGACTTCAAGTGTCGCTGCGGCCTCACTGGCTGCTTGGGGGTTATCGCTGACGGAGCTCACGTGATGCTGAGAATCAAGAGGGCTATCGAAGAGGGAACGTCCACGTCGATCTCTCCAGATAACCTCACCTTTGAGAGCTTCCTGGACGCTGCAAAAACTGGGGATCCGTTCTGCAACGAGCTGTTGGACGAGCTGATCTCCAACCTCTCGAGGGCAATTATCTCGGCAGTGAACCTTTTCGATCCGGGTTTGGTCATCATCGGCGGCTTCTTCTCCGATCCGAAGCATCCGGCATCCAGCAGGCTTATCAGCACTATCCAGAACAACTCCCTGGCCAGCTACAGGGATGACTTCAGGATTCTTGCATCAAACTTTGGCGACAACTCCGGCGTCATCGGCGCAGCTGCTGCGGTGTTGAAAAACGTGTTCGATCTGCAGCTGACACAAGAGCAGATCAGCTAAGATAAAGAGGGGGTACCCCTCTTTAATTATCGAAACTTTGGTCGAGATTTGCTAAAGCCTTCGGCGGCTCTAAAAACTCGAACTTGTCAAAGGGCCAGTAGACAAACATAACTCTGCCGATGACATCCCCATAGGGAATCGGACCGATCCTGCGGCTGTCATCGCTGTGATTGCGGTTGTCTCCTAAGACAAACACGTGACCTTCGGGAACGAAGAAGGTGCCCGAGTACCATGAGTTGAAAGGCTCTAGAACGTAATCCTCTTCCAGAAGGATGCCGTTGATAAAAATCTGGCCGTTTTTCACCTCAATGGTGTCGCCGGGAAGCCCCACTACCCTCTTAATGTAGATATCCCTGCGCTTCAGCGGATTTTTAATGATGATTATCTCTCCCCGTTTTGGGTCGCGAAAGCGGTAGCTGACCTTCTCCACCATTACCCTTTCTCCGTTCTCCAGCGTCGGTTCCATAGAGTAGCCTTCAACTAAGAACGACTGGGCAACGAAGACTAAGAGAAAGATGGTAAGAGCTGCAGCTTCAAGGATAGTTATCAGCCAATCTCGTATATGCTTAAGCATAGGAACAACCTCCTAGGCTGAAGAAAATTGCGTAAATCAGGCGGTGAGACCTTTGCAACTGCCTTCGTATGTACAGGAAATAGTAAATGTTTTGAACCAGGCGGGACACGAAGCCTTTGTAGTTGGCGGCGCTGTGAGAGATTACCTTCTTGGGGAGATCCCCCATGATTATGATATCGCAACCAGCGCTACTCCGAAAGAAGTAATCGCTTTGTTTCCAAGAACTACATCCTATGGCATGAAGTTCGGTTCGGTAACGGTCCTTGCCAAGCGGCCGGTAGAAGTGACCACCTTCCGCAGGGAAGGGAGGTACATGGATGCTAGGCGCCCTTTGGATGTCAGCTTCTCAAAAAAGATCGACGACGACCTATTAAGGCGGGATTTCACCATCAATGCCATCGCCTATTCCCCGAAGACCGGGATCTACGATCCTCTATGCGGGATAGGCGATTTAGAGTTGAAGATCATCCGCGCTGTAGGCGACCCAGTAGAGCGGTTTCGCGAAGATGCCCTGCGAATCCTCAGGGCTGTAAGGTTCTTAGCCAAACTGGGCCCTCCCTGGCAGATCGAGGAGAAAACCTTAGAGGCTATGGCAGCTTCTTCCCACTTGGTAAAAAAGCTAAGCAAGGAGCGGATCACCGATGAGATCGTAAGGATCGCTTCAAGTCGATTCGCATCCTACGGATTGGAAGCCCTGGAGAAGATCTCAGAGACCGCATTTGGGCACCCCCTTCAGCCCTTGGACCTCGATGCTCTGCCTCTTTGCGAGGACCTGAGGCTTGCCGGACTGACAAAAGCCAATCCCTGGCTTTTCAGCTGGCTGGTCCTCTCTAAAAAGACCCAAAAATACCTCGAGAAGGTCCATCTTAACCGCCCCATACCCGAAAGCCTTCCCGAACTCCGCCACCTGTGTGCCCAGGTAGGCCGTGACCACCTCGACCACTGGCTGATTCTCAGGGGCGAGCCCCCAAGGCTCCACGAGATTGCAGACGACCCCATCGGCATTCAAGATCTTGCAGTGGGTGGAAAGGACCTGCAGAAGCTCTTCGGAGAAGGTCCACAGCTCGGCGAAGTACTCGAAAGACTGGCATACCTCGTCAGAGAAGACCCCAGTTTAAACACCCGCGAAAAGCTCCTGCAGTTGGCTTCAGACCAAAAAGAGCCCGGTAAATAGGGCTCTTTTTCTTAAGCAAGTTTCGAAATAGCGTTTTCCAGGCGCTTCAGAGCCTCTTCTTTACCCAAAACCAGGGTTACCTCAAAGGCGCCTGGTGATGCAGACTTGCCTGTCATAGCCGCCCTAAGAGGCCAAAGCAGCTGACCGGACTTGATGCCCAGGTCGGTTGAAGCCTGTCTAAGCTGCTCTTCCATTGGATCATGGGACCAATCTTCAAGGCCCTTTAACACTTGGTAGCACTTCTCCAAAGCGAGCTTGGTAGTCTCCCTGTCGCTCTTTTTGGGGATGAGCAGTTCGGGATCGTACTCGGGAAGTTCGTAGAAGAAGTCCAGTAGCTCTGGTGCCTCTGCCAAAGTTTTCATGCGTTCTTGAACCAGCGCAACGCAGTTCACCAGATAGTCGTCGAACTTTACCTGCATGCCGGCTTTTTCCAAAAACGGCAGGACGCGCTGTGCTAGATCCCTCGTTTCAATGTGCCTGATATAATAGCCGTTATACCACTCCAATTTGTTCATATCAAAAATGGCACCGGACTTGTTGACGCGCTCTATCTCAAACTCTTTAGCGAGCTCCTCCAGGGAGAAGATCTCCCTTTCATCTTGAGGCGCCCAACCTAAAAACGCCAAGAAGTTTGCCAATGCTTCGGGAAGGTAGCCCAACTCTCTGAACTCCTTAACTCCCGTTGCGCCGTGCCTTTTACTCAGCTTGCTGCGATCTGGCGCAAGCACCATAGGAGCGTGTGCGAACTTCGGTGGAGTCCAGCCGAATGCCTCGTACAGGATGATGTGCTTCGGCGTGCTGGAGATCCACTCTTCAGCACGGATAACGTGGGAGATCTTCATATAGTGGTCGTCCACAACGCAGGCCATGTGGTAGGTCGGAAAACCGTCGCTTTTAATCAGCACCTGATCGTCGATGACGCTGTTTTCGAAGGAGACTCTGCCTCTAATCAGATCGTCAAACTCTGTAGTTCCGTCGCGGGGAACTTTCAACCTGATTACATAAGGCTCACCAGCTGCAATCTTCTCTTCAACCTCTTCTTTGGTAAGCCCCAAACACTTGCGATCATACATCGGTGCTTTTTTGGCTGCTTCCTGCAGCTTGCGCATGTTCTCCAGCCTTTCAGCTGAGCAGAAGCAGTAGTAGGCCATGCCTTTTTCCACCAGTTCTAGTGCGTGCTTTTTGTAGAGGTCCAACCTTTCCGATTGACGATACGGACCGTAAGGACCGCCAATATCCGGTCCTTCGTCCCAGGTTATGCCCAGCCAACGCAAACTATCGAAAATCGCTTGATCGCTGCCTTCTTTGAGCCTTACCTGGTCGGTGTCTTCGATGCGGATGATGAACTTGCCTCCTGTATGCCTGGCGTACAGGTAGTTGAACAGGGCTGTTCTGATGTTGCCCACGTGAGGATCGCCTGTTGGCGAGGGTGCAAATCGAACTCTGACGTCACACATAGTTTTGTCTCCTTCCAAATTCCACTTCCATATCTGTAAGCTTTTACGAGTCTGTTAACATGGAGAAGCAAAGGCCAAATCGGCCTTTGCTCTTTATCTATTTTACACAACTGCTGCAAAAACTCCAAGCTAATCTGTCTACTGAATACCTCCGTGGACATCGCACTCTTCTTTAGGTTCTGTACCTCTGAAGAACTTAATGCGATGAACTTTAGACGCCGGACAGGCAGGAGTTGCCAGTTTGTCTGAGTCTGCACAGATCTCCACCGTTACCAGGTAATCTGGCTCTCCGCTGGTTGTACCTTGACTTGCTTCCCCAGTGCTTTTTGGAGGCTCGGGGCTTTGAGGAACCACAACCTGATTTGTCACTGGCGGAATGTTGATCTTAGTGGCAGTGGAGGATTCAGTGGTCGGTGCTGCAGGCGTTTCTTCCTGTTTTGTCACCGGTTCATCTGCAGGCTCCTCGTCTTTTTTCCCAGACGACTTGGATCCTCCTGTAAAGATGCCAAGCAGCGTATCCAGAAGGTTTGTGCTCTTTTCTTCAGGCACCTCTTTAGGTTGGGACTCCGGAACCTCTACATCCCAGTTCATATCCAAGGAGATTAAATTGCGGTTTTTCGCAGCCGGCTCCTCGTCGTGCAAGGTGCATACGGTTTTGGGCTCTGTCCCCCTGATAAACACCTCTTTGCGCACAGTATCTTCAGGGCAGTTGTTTTGGGCAATCAGTCCGGATTTGGTGCAGATCTCAATCTCCACAATTCCGTCAGGTCTCGGGAAATCCAGAACCTCTCTACCCTCTGTAATCTTCTTCATATAGGCGCCCCAAATGCGTGCTGTATCCCAGCTGCCGTACCTGACGCCGCCGTAGACCATTTCACTGGGGAAGTCCTCTCCTACCCAGATAGCTGTTACCAGGTCCGGTGTGTAGCCTACATACCAGGCATCGTAGTAGTTGTCGGTTGTTCCTGTTTTGCCTGCGGAAGGCCTGCCAATATTAGCTTGCTTGGCGGTTCCATCGGTAACGACGCCTTTCAGCATCTCCGTCAGCACATAAGCGACCTTTTCATCGAGGACCGCTTTAGGTTTGACGTGGTTTTCCTCCAAAACCTTCCCGTAAGGATCTTCGATCCTGCTGATGAAGTAGGGCTCGCAGTAGATACCCTGATTGGCGAAAGCTCCGTAAGCTGCTGCCATCTGCACCAAAGAAACTCCTTTAGTCAGAGCTCCAAGAGCCAGAGGTGCCAGCGCCTTATCGTTAACGGCCCCGGTAGTCACAAGGCTGGTGATGCCGAGGTTCTGAACGGTCTTGACTGTGTTTTCGATGCCGATCTGATCCAACAGCTTCACCGCAACAACGTTGATAGACATCTCCAGAGCATAGCGTAAAGTCATAGGGCCTTTGTAGTCTAGGTGGTAGTTGCGCACCGTCCACAGATCACCGGAGGGCACTCTGTACTCCACAGGTTCGTCGACCATGATTGTCGCAGGGGTGTAACCTTGGGCCAGGGCTGTGGCGTAAATAAACGGCTTCATGGCAGAACCGGGCTGTCTGTAAGTCTGGTAGGCGCGGTTGAGCTTATCCTGACCTCTTCCCCCTACCACTGCCAAAACCTCGCCGGTTCTGGGATCGAGTGTAATCAGCGCGCCTTGAGGCTGAGCCAAGCCGTTTTTGTCTACTCCCCCGTTAGGTAGACTGGAAAGGAGCGTCTCCTCTGCAATCCTCTGCATGTTCAGATCTAGGGTGGTATAGACTTTCAGACCGCCTCCGTAAACCGTGTCTACGTCGAACTTCTTCAGCAGGTACTGAATAACCTGATCTACGAAGTAAGAGGCGACTTTCTTGTTGTTCGGCTCCTCTACCTTAAGGACGATAGGCTTCTGGATGGTTTCGCGGTAGACCTCCTCAGTGATATAACCTTCCTCCCACATCCTGCGGAGGACCGTATTTCTGCGTTCTTTAGCAGCCTCCATATCGTATCGCGGAGACCACAGTCCCGGGTTGTTGGTGACCCCGGCAATCATAGCGGTTTCTTCAAGACTGAGGTCTTTTACGGACTTTCCGAAATACAGGTACGAAGCTGCTTCCACGCCGTATGCTCCGTGCCCGAACCAAATTTCGTTGAGGTAGGTCTCCAGGATCTCATCCTTGGTGTACCTGCGTTCAATTTGAATGGCCCAGATCGCTTCCTTGATCTTTCTGATCAGCTTTTTCTCCTGAGTTAGGAAAGCGTTCTTTGCCAGCTGCTGCGTAATAGTACTGCCGCCGTAAGCGGTTAGGTTCCGCGTCTTGATGTTCAAATAGATCGAGCGGGTGATGGCGATTGGATCGACGCCGTGATGCTTGTAAAAGTTCTTGTCTTCAATAGCAATAATGGCGTCTTTCATCTGCTGGGGTATGTCATCAATTGAAACCCAAATGCGGTTTTCCGTGTAGAGCCTTTGAATAAGTTCGCCGTTGCGATCGTAAATGGAAGAGGCAAGTCTCGGGCTGAACTTAATATCCTCAAGTTTAGGTACGGTTTTGAGGACACTGGCGATCAAAGTTGCCGAAAAGCCCCCAACTATACCAATAATGATCAGCATAATGACTAATATTATCTTTAGGACTTTTCTCTTCTTCTTCGGCTGCTTCTGCTTTTTTTTGCTCATCATATACACCTGCCTCAACGGCTATATTCTACAGAATAAGTTCGCAAACGAAGCTGCGAAATCCTTGTTGCTCGTTTCGTTTATCAAAAAGACACTCTCCTGAACATGTTCCTATCTTAAAAGAGTATTGTTGGGCGTCCAGGTTACCTGTAGGCCAACCCTGCCGCCTTTTATTTCCATCTAAACTAGTATATAGCTATTAGGACCAGTTTGCAAATGGAGGTGACGATCTCCTTCCGAGTTTAGCTTTGCCTGAAAGAGGCGGAAAAATAGCATCCCCAAAACCCCTGCCTATTGACTTAGACAAGTTATTTCACTAAAATTAAAAACAACAAAAGCAATGACAGGAAGAGTAGTCTGAATTGGGCTTTTAGAGAGCTGATGGTTGGTGAAAATCAGCAGCCGGTTTAGGCGAAGTACATCCTCGAGCTGGGCTGGTGAACTTGTAAGTAGCCAGCTCCGGGAAACCTGCCGTTATCAGGACAAAGTGGCCGTTTGGCAATTAGGGTGGTACCACGGTAATCTGCCGTCCCTTTGGGGGACGGTTTTTTTATTTACTACGCGTTGAGGGAGGTATTCGTGTTGTTATCCGCTAAAGAACAGTTGGAACTCTTAGAAAGAGGAACTGCCCAGATTATTTCCAGAGAAGAACTCCTGCAAAAACTGGAGAGATCTGTGGCCACAGGGAAACCGCTTCGAGTGAAACTCGGCGTCGACCCTACCAGTTCCGATATCCATCTGGGGCACACCGTGCCTCTGCAAAAGCTCAGACAGTTTCAGGATCTCGGCCACACCGCCGTTTTGATCATCGGCGACTACACTGCCATGATCGGCGATCCTTCAGGTAAGTCCAGCACAAGGCCTAGGCTCAGTCACGAAGAAGTCCTGGCCAACGCCAAGACCTATCAGGATCAGGTGTTTAAAATCCTGATTCCCGAACAGACCGAGGTAGTCTTCAATGGCGACTGGTTCAGCAAGATGAGCTTCTCCGATGTCGCCAACATGACTTCCAAACTTACAGTAGCCAGGATGCTCGAACGGGACGACTTCGCCAAACGCTTCCAAAACAACCAACCCATCAGCATTTTGGAATTCATCTACCCGCTGATGCAGGCCACAGACTCCGTTGAGATTCGGGCAGATGTTGAGCTAGGCGGAACCGACCAGATCTTTAACATCCTCTTGGGCCGCGACCTCCAGAGGGATGCCGGTCAGGAAGCCCAGGTGGTAATGTGCCTGCCCCTCCTTGTAGGCCTTGATGGCGTCAACAAGATGAGTAAGAGCTTAGGCAACTACATCGGAATCACCGACGACCCCAACGATATGTACGGCAAAGTCATGTCCCTTGCTGACGAGATGATGATTACCTACTTCGAGCTTGTAACCAACATGGACAAAGCCGAAATCGACCAGATTAAGAAGGGACTAGAAGACGGAAGCCTTCATCCCAAGGAAGCCAAAAGCCGCTTGGGTATGCAGATCGTCGAGCAGTACCACAGCAGAGAAGCCGCTATCAAAGCCCGAGACGAGTTTGAAAAAGTGTTCAAAGCAGGCGGGCTTCCTGAGGATATTCCCGAGTTCACAATCGCCGAGGACACCGTTTGGATCGTCAAGCTCCTCGTGGACTGCAAACTGGTAAGCTCCAACTCAGATGGCAGACGCATGATCGAGCAGGGTGCGGTGAAGGTGAACGACCAACGAATCGACGACAGCAAACTTCACATCGAAGTTGAAGATGGCATGGTCATTCAAGTTGGCAAGCGAAAGTTTGCGAAGGTGAGAAAATGAGAAAAGACAACCCATTTTATGAAAACCGCCTCTCCAAAACTGCTCCGGCAGAAGTCCTGGAAAAGTTCCCCGGACTGGAAAGGCCTTTTGAGAGGGCCGTATGGGCTTTGGAGACCCCCTATCTTCTTCCTCTGTCTTACGGGGAAGTGGAACCAGAAGGGCTTTTCGACTCCATCCTTGAGGGCAAACCTCTAGTTGACCTGCCCCACTGCAGGGCTCTGGTCAGCTTCTTCCAAGACAACTTCGAAGAAGCCAAAAACTTATTGGAGACAGCTCCCGAGGATCCTTACACCACCTACAACCTGATCCTCTGCCTGGAAGCTCTAGGCGAAAGGGAAAGGCCTATAGAGTTCTGGCAGGATCTTTTGGGGAAAGATTTGGAGTGGCTGGACAGAATTGCCATCTACGAGCACCTGAGAAGCAACTACGCCCTACACGGAGCGGTACAAGAAGACCTGAAAGGAAGATTCTCGGAAGCAGCACCTGAGGTCATGTTGAAGCTCCTTGCCCATCTAGTTCTGCATAGAGACTTCGAACTGGCAGAACAGCTCTGGGTTCAGGGGGCAATCGCCCATGAAGAGCTGGAGAACTTCGGTGTTGATCTGGCTTTAGCCCAAGGCAAGCTGGCTCTGGCAATCTCCAGAATGAAAAACCTCACAAACCCCCGCGACAAGGCAGAGTACATCCGGGATTTCATCAAGGTTGTGGCGCTCAAAGCGCTCGAAGACGGCGATTTTGCCGCTTCACTGGAGATGACCGAGACCCTTCTAGACGAGTTCTTCAAAGACCTTTCCAAAGAGGAAAAGCTCTTTTACCTTCGGCTGAAGTGCTTCTGCTCGCTTAAAGTCCTGGAACGGGACGTAGATGTGAACTCCCTCTCTCCCGAAAGCAAGCAGAACTTACTCACTGCCCTTACAGAGATTCGGAAAACGGCGCAGAAAGAAGCCCAGACCATCAAATCTCTGGCAGAGACTCTCAACGAGCCTGCACAGGGTGCCGAAGATGATTACACTTCTTATCTAGATAAAGTCATCGAGACCTTGGAAAGCAAAGAACGCTAGTTGCACCTAGCGTTCTTTGCATGTGGTTGGTCTTTCAGAGAACAAAAAAGGCTGCTCAAAAGAGCAGCCTAATATTATGCTTTTTCTCCTGCAGCGGTCCTTCGATCCAGCATGCTAGTGATCTTCAGAGCTACTGGATAGAGTACCGCAACTGCAACTGTGTTGATGCCAGCTGCTGGAAGAACAACCGACGTGAACAAAGTCGCAAACGGAACCGGAAGGCCGGCGATGAAGTATGCCGAACCTAAAAAGACCAATCCGCTAAACAGGGTCCCCACAGCTGAAGTGATCAGGGCATTAACGTAGCTTTCTGGAAGCGCCGTAATCCCGAGCAGCATCAGGGTTGTCAGGGTCTTGTCAATAACATTGGGAATCTGTCCGCCGGGAAAACCGGTGGTTATGGCGGTGATAACGCCTGTGGCCAGTCCGGCAGCCAGCGTGACCTTCTTGTCTCGGCGCAGCAGGGCGTACAGAATAAGCATGATCAGGGAGAAGTCCGGCTTCATTCCCCCGATAAGCGGCGGAAAAGAATGCAGCACAACTCCTGCGGCGATCATCAGCCCAGCAAGTGCCAAATCACGTGTCTTTGCATTTGTTCTCATCTCAACTCATCTCTCCTCTTCTCATTCTAGTCTTTGCTCAGCTAAGCTAAACTTTCTCTAAGGATATCACAGCACAGTTTCCACCGTCAATAGTAAATTTTGCTTCTCGGGTTTTCCCTCAGAACGCTCCTAGGGAGTTCTCGATGGCTAAAAGCTTTCTTTTCATCTCCAGTCCCAGACTAAAGCCGCCCAAACCGGATTGCGCTACAACCCGGTGGCAGGGAACGATGATAGGTAGGGGATTGCTGCCTACAGCCTGACCCACTGCCCGCTGACCATTGGGGAGACTGATGTTCTCGCCAATCTCCTTGTAGGTGAGCACGCTGCCGTAAGGAATGAGGCAGAGCTGGCGGTACACCTTCTTTCTGAAGGGTGTGGTGCGCAGATCCAACTCATAGCGGAAGTCGACTTTTTCGCCTTCGAGATACCGCAGAAGGTCGCGGCGCAAGCGGAAAAAGGGCAGAGGCACCAGCGCGGAGATCTCGGGCACGAACTTCGGCGGATCGTATTCGTTCAGCCCCAAATAGACCAGGCCTTTTTCTGTGTAAACCAAGTGGCACGACAAACTTTCATCGAGATCAAAGCTGTCTATATAAAACATTGCAATCCCCTCTCGAAACTTTTTGACCGGTCTTTGCGTATAGATTAGTGAAAGGAGTTGTCTACACTTGAAGCGCATCTACATTTTGCTTTTGGTTTTGGCAGTATCGTTGAGTTGTTTGGCCGACAAGTACTTGATCTATTCAGGCGACGCCCTTCTGGGAACCGAAGAGGTAACAGTCTTTGACAACAAGATCATCACCAAAACCACGCTGAACGCATCAGGCGTCCAGCTCAGTTACACTCAAACCCTCACTCTATCAAGTGGAAAACCCAGCCAATATCAGGCGAACATCAACGGAGTGGTAAACATCACCGGTAGCTTTGCAGACGGCGAAGCTACATATACCGTAGCAAATCAGAAGCGAACCTTTAAGGGTAATGGGTTGTATCCTGTGGAAAACAACACCTTCTACCTGTGGTCTTATGTACTAAAAAACGCCCCACAGGATTTGGTAGTGCCTTCGCAGTTTGCCTCGGTAAAAGCGGTCTACAGCTCTTGGCAGACCGGACCGTACCAGACTCAGGTGCGGCAGGTGAACATCCAGCAGCTTGCTCTGATCGGCTATTTCTCAGACGGCAAAATGGTCAGGTTCACCATTCCGCTCCAGAACATCGATGTGATCCATGAGGACTGGGTGGAGATCTTCAGAGAATCCAGCGGCCAGACTGTAATCTCTGAAACAGTAGTTCTCAAGCGGGGAAGCGATCTCCTACATGGCGAACTCAATTTGCCGGCAAATAAGACCAATTACCCAGTACTTCTCTTAATCTCGGGGTCAGGTCCTCAGGATCGGGACAGCAACTCACCTCCTGAGATGACAAACAGCTTGTTCAAGCACTTGAGCATCACCCTGACGAATCTCGGAATCGGTACTCTCCGTTTCGATGATCGGGGAACCGGCAAAAGTACTGGAAACCACATGGCTCAGGACTACGAGACTTTAATCCAAGATGCAAGGGAAGCCCTGGACTACTTGAGAAACAGGTCCGACGTTTCCAAGATCGGCATTTTAGGCCACAGCGAAGGAGGCCTTACCGCCCTCATCTTGGGGGCTGAGGAAGAGGACATTGCTTTCTTAGTACTCATGGCTGCACCAAGCACTTCTTTAGACAAGATCATCATTGAACAGGTACACGCCCAAAAAGAGCTTCCAGGCATAACTGCAGAAGACGTCGCTTATCTAGACCAGATCCTAGCTATTGTTGAAAGCAGTATAGAGCTTGCTAAAAGCGGTGCAGAGGCAACGCCACTAGGCTTCACAGGCAAGTACCTCAGGGATCATCTGGAGATC
>LFSI01000055.1:24122-24373 GCA_001512545.1 Clostridia bacterium DTU065
GCATACAAAACACCAGATAAAGTGTACAACGACATTGCAGCTTTTCTCTTGGAACACGCTTTCTAAGAGGTTCTCAAGACTTGAAACAGCTATAGACAAACGTCCACCCTTCGCCGAAATGGCGTTGGTGGACGTTTTCTTTACGCATCTAACCTATAAGTACCGCTTTTGCGGTTTAAGCTGCCTTTCTTGCGTCTGTGATCGCAGGATCGGTCAAAAAGGCGAATTGGGTATTCGAGTCTTTCGTCTGA
>LFSI01000055.1:24460-39952 GCA_001512545.1 Clostridia bacterium DTU065
GCTTTTAGGTACTCCTGGATCCCTTTACGCAAAGCCCCGGTACCTTTTCCGTGCACTATACGTACCGAACCAAGACCGGCCAAAAACGCCGAGTCCAAGTATTGATCTATCTCATCGACGGCTTCTTCTACCGTCTTGCCGATAACATTAATCTCGGTTTTGATGGACTCTTTTTGCGACCTGTATCGGGAGATGTGCATCTTCGGGCCGGAGTCTTTCTGCGGCATCATCTCCAGATCCACCAAAGGTACGGTGACCTTCATGATTCCCGCTTGCACCGTAGCTTTCGCCCCTTCGATGCTAAGGATGGTTGCAGGCAAATTGGACTGTTTGAGGATCACCTGATCCCCCGCTTTGAACTGGTCTGTCGGCTTCAGCTTCTGACGCCTCTTCTCGGATTTTTGTACTTCATCCTTGAGCTGTTTTTCCTTCTCCTCGATGGTTTTCCTCAGGTCTCTAGCTTCCTCTAGGGAGTTCTTTTCTCTGATAGTGCTGATGAGCTCTTCTACCAGCTTTTTGTTTTTCTCCAACTCCTCTAGGGCCAGCATGCTGTACTTCTGCTTCAGTTCTTCTCGTTCTTTTTCCAGACGCAGCTTTTCTCTCTCCAGTTTTTCCTTGAGTTCTCTGGCTTCTTCCCTCAGCTTTCTCGTTTCTTCCTTGTGCTTTTCCGACAGCCGCCGGTTTTCTTCTAGCTTTTCGATCAGGCTGCCGGCTTCAAGGCTTTCTGTTGATAACTTAGATTTGGCAAACTCGATGATCTCCTCAGAAAGCCCTAACCGTCTGGCAATGCTCAGGGCATTGCTCCTTCCGGGAATGCCGATGATCAGCTTGTATGTGGGGCTTAGAGTCTCGGGATCGAACTCAACCGAAGCGTTTTCCACGCCTTCGGTGAAGTAGGCATAGGATTTCAGGTCCGAGTAGTGGGTCGTGGACACGGTGAGAGCACCGTTTTTGTGCAGATAGTCCAGAATCGAGGTTGCCAAAGCGGCACCTTCCTGAGGATCGGTACCGGCCCCTAGTTCATCTAGAAGCACCAGGGAATCCTCATCGGCTTTGTCCAAGATGGGGATGATGTTGGAAAGGTGCGATGAAAAAGTGCTCAGGCTCTGCTCGATACTCTGCTCATCGCCGATGTCGGCGTAAACCGCTTTTCTAAAAAGCAATTTAGCTCCTTCTGCAGCAGGGATAAACAGCCCGGCTTGGGCCATGAGGATCATCAGCCCAATGGTTTTAAGGGTAACTGTTTTACCACCTGTATTGGGACCTGTGATGATCAGGGTGCGGAAGTCCTTGCCCAGGTTGTAGTCGATAGGAACAACATCTCCCTTGAGCAGGGGATGCCTGGCCTGATCAACATCAAAGAAGCCTTCAGTGGAGATTTCCGGTTCTGTGGCCTTTAAAGCGTAGGCGTACCTGGCTTTCGCAAAAGCGAAGTCCAGCCGTGCGAGGGTCTCGATGTTCAAGAGAAGCTTTTCCTTCTCTTGTCCTACCTGAAAGGAGAGCTCTCGCAAGATCCTGCGTACTTCCTCTCCCTCCTGCTCCTTCAGGAGCCGGATGCCGTTATTCAGCTCCACCACCGATGCAGGTTCGATAAACAAAGTGGCGCCGCTTGCGGACTGGTCGTGGATGATTCCTGGAACCTGAGCCCGGTACTCCTTTTTCACGGGAATCACGAGCCTGTCGCCTCTTCTGGTAATCAGGGATTCCTGCAGGTATTTTTGCATTTCCGATGAGCGGATCATGTTGCTTAGCTTCTCTTCAAGTCGCTTTGACGCTATTGTCAGCTCTTTGCGAATTCTGGAAAGTTCTGGTGATGCAGAGTCTGCTACCTTGCCGTCCTCGTCAAAGGTCTCCTCGATCGCCCGGTAGAGGTGGGAAAGAGGATCTAGGCGGTGCCCAAGCTGCAGAAGCCAGGGGAAACTGCTGCTTTCAAGGTACTGCTTCATCCGCAAGGCCAACCTCAATGTAGCCGAGATTTCGAGTAGTTCTGCACCATCAAGCACTGCTCCTTTAGATGCCCTCACGATCTCATCCCGCACATCGCTGAGGCCGCCAAAAGGTGGTTCTTTCCCGAGGTTCAGCATGTCGTAAGCCTCTTTTGTCTCCCGCAGTTCGTGCTTCACTCTCATAAAATTGTCGAAGGGTACAAGGCTTTCCACCAGTTCCTTGCCTAGAGAGCTGGTTGCGTGTTTTGCCAGTTCTGCTTTTACCTTGTCAAACTCTAACAACTTCAGCGTCTTTTCTTCCAACTCAAACCCTCCTCTATTCCACACCTCTGAAGTAGTGGCCGTATGTGAATCCTCTGGTAGACAGGCTCTCCAGATCTGCTTTGTCAACAGGTATGCCGCTCAAAGCCTTCCTGTATGCCCTAATAACCCGATCTACTGGCTCATCAGGGAGAAGAAACATCAACCGTTGCGCTGCGTAGTGGCGGATAGTTTCTACCTCGTCGATTAAACACATATCCTTGGAGTTAAAAATATGGCTTCTTCCTGCCCGGTCCGATACAAGAGGGAACCTGTAGCCAAGCCTGTCCTCAAGGTAGTACTGCTTCCCCTCTTCCCGGCAAAATCCTCTGCATGCCCTGCAGACTCCGGTGCCCAGGGCAGTTCCGATAATGCAGTTTTCACTTACCATAACCGGTACGCTGCCGTGAACAACCACCTCTGCAGGCACCGATCGGGCCAGCTCCCTCAGTTCAGTGTTTTTCAGCTCCAGAGACAGGGTGCACCTTTCGATCTCAAGACCTGACAGGTAGCGCTTGTAGAACTCAAAAGCGAGAAAGTTGGTGATGTTCAATCCCCAATCCAAAACCACGCGGCTGCCTTCCTTTAGCAGAGAAAAAGCACCCAGATTCCCTACAACGTATCCGTCAAAATCTATGCTGGCGATTCTCTCTTTCTCAGTCTTGAGTTCGCGGTCGTGGATAATCCGGGGGAAGACGTAGTAGCACTTCACTCCCCTTTCTCTGCAGAGTTCTCTGGCTTTAGCGTAGGCGGAGTGGGTAAACCCATGCCCTTGATAGCGCTCGCCGGAAAGGTAGATCGCATCAGGCTTTTCTGCCAGCGCTTTGGCAAAGAGCTCGAATGAGCCTACTTCAACGATCAGTTCACCTACCTGCGGTTCTTGCAAAACCGGAGGTTCTGGGACGCTCAGGACAATCTTCTTTCGCCTTGCATGCTGTACGATTTTTTCTTCCAGGTCTTCTAGTGCGCTTCTTCTAGTGTCGTTGATTACGCTAAAGGGCACCATGGCCTCACCGTCCAGTTCAGCCTCAAGTGCCTCTAAACTGAAGGGGGTGTTCCCCAAACGATCTATCTGCTTCCTCAGGGTTTCCAGATCCAGCGGTCTGTTCTCAGCTCTCTCGCAAATGTGCCCGCTGAAGGCTTCACCCCGAATGACGTCCCGGTTTTGGACCTGTATGACAAACTCAGATCCGACCTTCGCAGTGGCAAAGAAAGCCACCGGCTGCTTCCTGAAGACTCTCTCGGACTTGTACAGATTCTTCGCTTCGCCCTCGGCTTCCCGATCTTTGGTCTTGTAGACTATGTCGCCGCGTTTTGCCTTCCCCCTAAAGGGAATGACCACCTCATCTCCTGGCTTTGCCGAAAGCACCTTACTGCCTCGGAGCTTGATCTCGCCAACTACGGTCCCTTGGCTTTTTGACTCCCGGCCTTCTTGAACGATCTCAATTCCGTCTCCTCTGTTTAAGGGTTGGGAAAGTCTAATCACAAGCGAACCTTTGGTGTAAGATACAACCCGGCCGATCTCGAGCCCTCTCGAGCTCGGCTGATCGTATCCTATGATGCTCTTTCCCCTATCGCCAAAGAGGTAACCTCTGGTGAAGTCCCTGTTGAAAACCGAGCGCAGGGCAGCCTCTGCCTCGTCTTTGTCGATCTCGCCGTCGAGCAGCCTCCGGTAGGTGCCAGTAACTGCCGCTACGTATTCTGGTCTTTTCAGTCTTCCTTCTAGTTTGAGGGAGTCCACAACTCCCGTCAGTTTCTCCAGATCCAAAGCGGTCCGGAGATCCTTAGTGCTGAGGAGGTAGTCTCCTTCTGTGTTGTAAGTAGCCCCTGAACCGTCTACAAGCTTGTAGCTGAGGCGGCAGGGCTGAGCGCATCTGCCCCTGTTTCCGCTCCGTCCTCCGATCATGCTGCTCATCAAGCATTGCCCGCTGTAGGAGAAGCACAGAGCGCCGTGACCGAAGACTTCAAGCCTGGCACCGGTTGCCTCTTTGATCTGGGAAACCTCGGCCAGGTCGAGCTCCCTGGAGAGAACGATCTGGCTGGCGCCTGCCTGAAGGAGCAGTTCCACACCTGGCGTGTTATGCAGCGTCATCTGCGTTGATACGTGTCGCTCTAGTCCATCCAAATCCTCTGCTAAAAGCCAGAGTCCGAGATCCTGGATGATAACCCCATCTACGCCGGCTTCGTGGAGAAACGATACAAACTCCGCTGCCTCTTGCAGTTCGCCGTTTTTAATCAGGATGTTTACGGTAACGTAAACCTTGACATTGTGTTTTTTGCAGTACGCGACTGCTTCCTCTATTTCTGCGTTGGAAAAATTAGCGGCAGATGCTCTTGCGGAAAACAATTTCCCGCCTAGATATACAGCATCAGCACCGCTTTGTACCGCGGCAGTTAGGCTTTCAAAGCTGCCAGCAGGTGCAAGCAGCTCTATTTTCTGGTTCGGCATGGCCAAATCGATAACTCCTCTTTTCAAGCTATTAGACATCATTCTTATTATACCAAATATACCTTGGCAAGTTGTGGAAAACACTGTTCGGAACCGACATGGTTCCTAAATGCCAAGACCGAAAAAACTCCGCCTTCTGGCGACCCCTTCTAGTGCATACACCGGGTGCTTTTTGAGAGCATTGGGATCTGAGACGGGGCCTGCTTCCAAGATGCCCAGAAGCTGATCTTTGAAAACCGGTGCCTCGAGATCGTAGGGAACAAACCTAACGTATGGTTTTACTCCTTTGGGAACGGTGACGAACACATCCCCCATGACTCCACCTACAGCATAGCTTTTGGCGTTTTTCACGTAGATATCTGGGATGGTTTCGTTTTTACCGACAACTTTGATACACTGGGTATTGGCAAACCCCCACTCCAGAAGCCGTGCCGACTCAACCCAGCGGTTAGAACTGTTCAACACCACCGCGATGAGCTGCCTGCCGTCTCTAGTGGCAGAAGACACCAGGCATGCCCCGGCTAGGTTGGTGGTGCCGGTCTTTACCCCATCTGCATCGGGCATGATCCAAAGGAGTTTGTTAGTGTTTTTCAAGTACTTCGCAAAAGACTGCTGCCAGGGAATCTCCTTTTCTTTACTGCTGACAATCTCTTGGAAGAGTGGGTATTTGAGCGCATGGCTGGCCATAATGGCAAGATCCCTCACAGTGGTGTAGTGGTTGGGATCGGACAAGCCGTGGGGATTTACGAAGTGTGTCTGCCGGCAGCCGAGCTCAGCAGCTCTAGTGTTCATGTACTTGGCAAACTCCTCCACAGAGCCTGCGATGTGCTCTGCCAGTGCGATGGCAGCATCGTTTCCTGAAAGGAGCAAAAGGCCCCACAGAAGCTTTTCGACGGTGTAGACTTCTCCTTCCCTTAGACCTACTCTAGAACCGTTGATGGTCGCAGCTCTACGGCTAACTGTCACAGACTCCCCAAGAGAGCACCGCTCCAACGTGAGAATGGCCGTCATGATCTTTGTGGTAGAAGCTGGTGCTCGCTGGGAATCGGCGTTTTTGGCATAGAGGATGGTGCCGCTTTTAGGGTCGAAGAGAATCGCTGCTGAAGCGCCCACATCAGGTTTGCTGCGGAAAAGGCTGCTGATATCGGTGACCTCGCTGAGTCCTGCCACCGTCACTACCGCTTCATCAGTCTTCGGGGGTTGCATGATGAGGATGACCAAAAGAAAAATGGCTATAATCAAGACAAAACGCATCTGCCTCATATCTTTTCCTCCTGAAAGAGTCCTTCTTTCTAAGATATGAACGGCAAAATCCGTTTATCTTTCCTTAGGGAAATAAACCGCTGGAGGTAGGCCAATGACAAAACTGCAACACTCAAGCTCCAGTTTCTAAGCAAAAAACCAGGGAGAGCAGTCAGCTCTCCCTGGGGTTCTGAAGCTGTTATTGGTTTTTCACTACGGCGTAGGGCAGGGTTTGTAGAACATCTTCTTCGCGGGTGTCGACAATGACAAACTCATCTCCCGGTTCGATGGCGATCTCTCTCCGGAGGAGAAGTCTCTTGAAGCCTGCAATGGAACGGATAATTCCCGCTTCGCCGTTTCGGGTGTTAATCAAGGTCTTGCCTTCCAAGTACTTTGTTGAACTCTCGTAGGAAAAGCCTGTCGGCAGAGGTGTGTTCAGGAAGATGTCCCGGTTGCCTCTTTGAACTGAGCCTTTGGCAAGGATCATCGAACCGTTTAGGACAACTTCGGTCCTGCCGTCTTTGTGAGCAACTTCTTTTACAGTGTAGGCGGTGTTTCTGCTGTAGGCGTTGTTTGCTATGGTGACTAGTTCTCCCACTTGGAGGTCGATTTCTCCCTCTAGCACTACAGTTGAGTTCTGCCAGTTCACTTCCACAATCTCCGCCTGCACGGCCTCTGCTGCAATCTCTTCTCCTGCAAAGTTTGCCGATCCGGGACCTACTACGACAAGCTCCACAAACTCATCGTCCAAGAACTTGGCAATGGCAAACTCGGCATGGGATTCTAGGATACCGAGAGGTGTTTCTACAGAGCCACCGTTCAGCACGATATAATGCTTCTGCCCGTCCAAAATGTCAATGACAAACCCGTTCTCCCCTACCCTGGTTACATCCAGCAGGAAAGAAATGCCTAAAGATGCATCCATTATGGAAATAACCCTACTTTCGTGCTTAGAAGGGCTTTCGCTTCTGAGAATGATGTACGGGTATTTTGCGTTGCCTGCAAGATTGGGCCCGTAGCCTGTGTACAGTTTGGTCTCCTGATCTACAAACAGTCTGTTGGTTAGCATGGTATCAAGACCGTCGTAGTACTTGAATACGCCGGTAAATCTGCCGTCTGTAAGTTCTCCCTCTTTCAGGTCGTAGATGAAGCCGTAGCCGTTTCCTGGCGCTGGGTTCCAGTACATAGACTTCACACCTTCAGAGGCGATACCCAGATCTTTAATCATGTCTCCTGGGAGGATTCTTTCGCCCCAGCTCTTTCCAGGCTCGTCGTAGGTTGCATCTGGGTCTTCCAACCCCGCTAGGGTCCAAACATTGTCGATGCTTCGAAACTCCGTTTCGGTCTCGAGAATGAAGGCTCCGGTGTGGAACACGTAGTCGTGTCTGGTTCCTCCCTGCACCGTGAAGACATCGAAAATGTAGCTGTCCTGGTCGTTAATGTCTATCAGCGCTGTGCGCCGGCTATACTCTTTAATCTGAGACGTTGTAGGGAACTGGTGTGGATTGTCTAAATGCACGTACTTGAAGCCTTCCAGGTCTACAAATCCGTAGAGGTCGGCACCTGGGTTGTTCTTATACCAACCTGTGCGGTACTTGTCGTTGTCCACGACCACCAGGTTGTGGCTGACCGCTCTCGAACCCCATCCGGTGTGTACCGGTGAGCCAAAGATGTTGTAGCCTACGTCTTGGGTTATAAGGTAGCCCTTGTCGTAGTACAAAAGTCCGAGGGCATCGTCTTGGGAGTGCGGCAGGTTAGGTCCGCCTCGGAGGATCAAACCTCTGCGGAATCTCCCCTCACCCGATCCCAAAATGGCGATAGAAGGCCCGGAGTAGTAGGCCGAAAACTGCTTGGCGTAAGCGCGATATCTCTGCTCTACTGGTTCATCGGTGGGCTCCACGTGGAACAGTGCCCAGATAGTGGTGCGGTAGCTATCCGGATTCCCCTGACTCATCTCCAACAGCGTCTCTTTGTAGAGCTGTTTTAGCTCGGGAATATCGGTTCTGTGATAAAGCCGATCAACGTAAGGGATCTCCCCTTTAGGGTCTCTCGCATACTCCTCGATCCTTGCGGTGTCCGGAGAGGAGTTGCCGAAGCTGGCAAAGTGTCCTGCAACATCCAGCTTACTTCTATAGCTGAAGAAGAACTCTCTCAACTTTGGATGATCGTAGAAGTTAACCCTTTCCGGGAGGCCTTCAACGTCGTAGTTTTCCGGATTGTAGTTGTAGGCAAGTTCTGCGATGTCAGCAAACACAGACTGAGTGAAGACCGAATATGCAGGCGCACCCTCGTAGTAGAGTCCGTCTTTATCGATGGTGTTTTCGAAGAAGTACTCCGCTGCTTGGAGTCCCCACTTGATATAATCGGGGATACCCAA
The DNA here is from genome assembly GCA_001512545.1 of Clostridia bacterium DTU065. Classification (GTDB taxonomy): domain Bacteria; phylum Bacillota; class DTU065; order DTU065; family DTU065; genus DTU065. The sequence continues at coordinate 32,775 of LFSI01000055.1, forward strand.
AACCAAACCAACAGACAGCATGCCCCTCAGAGCATCCGATTCGTGGTTGTGGAGCGTTGAGAGGTTCCCACCTCTCAGATCAAACTCGTCAAACAAGTAGTCGAGCAGGATCCCCTGAGCCACGTTTTCTGCAACGGTCATGTCGCTGTAGTAGGATTTCTCATGCATGGCCGGGTGGTTGTACAGAAGATCGAAGCTGTTAACAAAATGCACTCTTGCGCGGTTTACGATGGATGTTAAAAAGTGTAGTCTGCCGGCGATGTCCGCATCGTTAGCGTTGAAATCTCTAGGACCTGTAGTTTGCGGCGACAAATATGCTAGTGCGTCAAAGATAACGGCGGCTTTTTTTGCATAGCGGTCGTCTCCGGTGAGGGCATATGCATACGCCAGCTGATGAAGGACGCCGCTGTCGTTGCCCCAACCGGTAAAGGTGTTGACCACAGCAGCATTGTAGACTCCTTCAAAGAAGTAGCGAACTCCGCCTATCCAAACGCCGTTTCCTGCGTCGTAGTACTTGCTCTCGGGGTTCTTGTAGTCGATAATGTGTCCTGCAGGACAGCGTAGAACACCAGGTTGGTGGATATCGGCGATACCATTTCCACCGAAGTTGGTCCAAGAGATGTTGTGATCAGGGCAGCCGGCTATGCCGTACGAAAAAATGGCTCCCGGTTTCGGCAGGAGTTCTCTGATGTAGTCGTCTGAAACCTCAAGCCACTCATCGGCTTTCTGCAGTATGCCGTTTTGTAAAGCAGCCGCCCAGGATTTCGTTTCTACAAGCTGTCTTGCTTTCACAATATCCTGGCTGGTGATGTATACTCCGACTTTAGGTACAACCTCTGGGGCACTTGCCGCTGAAACTGCAGCAAGTAGAAGTAAGAGTATTAGACCGTAAACTAGATTTTCCATCTATATCCTCCTTGCACAAGTCACTCAAACTCAGTCTTTGTGAAAACCCAGACATGAGCCTGTGCTATAAGATAGCCCGAAAAGAATCCTTTTCGGGCTATCTGAGTTTTTATAGTTTATCCAAGAATCTCTTGAACTCGATGTTCTTTTTCTGCAGTTCTAGGGTCATCTGCTTGGCAGCATCTTTGATGGCGTCAACTGGATCCTTGCCGAGCTGAACGACTTCGTGAGCTGCAAAGTCCAGAAGTCTGTAGGATACTTCTCTCGGAGCCAAGGAGAACGGAGGAGTCTTTGCGTGTCTTGCCTGCTCCTCCAAGACCTCACGATCTCTGTCTGGGATAGGCAGCTGTCTGAACGCATCCAGATCGCTAGGGATAAAGGTAATGCCCGAGATCTCTTTCATGACCCGCTCGGCGTATCTAGCCTGAGTTTCGGGTTTGGCCAGGAACTTGATGAGTTCCCATGCCAATGCCTTTTTCTTCGAGCTGACCATGATCGACAGGGTCATCGGCCCAGCGTACACGTCGCGGCGCATCTCGCCTTGGGTCATGGTTCCAGGAGCTACAACCATCTGCCACTTGCCTTGAATCTCAGGAGCAGTGAGATTGTAGACGCCGTAGTCGGAGTAGGCGTTACCGAAAGTTATTGGTGTGTATCCGTTGCGGAAGCTCGTCACTCTAACGCTTCCACCGACTTCTCTCTCAATACCGTACTTGGTGTAGAGTTCCATGTACTCAACAAAGCCTGCAATGCCTTCAGGTGAGTCCCAATCCGACTTGGTTAGGTCTGCATTGTACCAGTCGGCGCCTTTCTGCCACATGAACATCGAAACGTCGCAGTAGATATTGCCACTGAGACCCCAGGCAAGAGAGGCGTTCATGTTGTTGGCTTGAATCTTGGGAATAGCTGCGCGGAACTCATCCCAGTTGTCAGGTATGGAGATACCCAGATCTGCTAGGATGTCCGTTCTCACGAACATGGGATAGAGGTATGTGCCAAATGGCACACCGTAGGAGACCGACTTGTATCTCCAACCCTTTACCAGTCCTGGGAAGGTGCTGGCTTCAAGCTCGGCATAGCCTTCGTACTTAGCCAAGTCTTCCAACGCACCGCGAACACCGAGCTGGGGAGCTACAATAGCGCCCATGTGAGCTACGTCCGGTCCGTCGCCGGATACAGCTGCTAAGATATATTTCTGCTCGTAGTCGCCCCAAGCTACTGTCTCGAGTCGCACTTCAATACCTGTTTGAGCGGTAAAGGTCTGCTCGATGATTTCGCTCAGGATCCTTTTCTCTTCGTTGCTGTAGCCGGTAACCCACATTTCCAGGGTCTCTGCCATGACTATCGAACTCAGGCAGAGCAGAACTACAGCCAAAATACCGATTTTTTTCATAAACAATCCCCCCACTAGTTAGGTAAATAACGTTGTGCTACCTAAGCACCCCTTAAAGAATTTCCATGTATCCACTTTTTCCCCTTCCGCTGTATGAAAACTAGAGCAGTCTCTAGTTTTTGTATACAGTAGTAGGCAGCGTAGTTACAGTGTCTCCTTGGAAAAGATCTACGATGATGAAGTCGTCGCCTTCCTCAAACGGTACATCTTCGCGCAAGTAGACCGCTTTGAAACCACCAATGGATCGGATAGGTCCGTTTTCACCGGTTTTGGTACGGATGATGCTCTTGCCCTCTAAAAGACCGGTGGATTCGGTATAGGAGTAGCCGATGGCCAAAGGTGCATTGATGTTCAAGAGCCTGTTGTTCTTTTTGGTCACAAAACCTTTGGCAAGGACAAACGAGCCCTCTAGGTAAAGAACCTGGTTGCTTCCGTCGGTTTCTACCTCTAACACTTTGTAGGCTGCATTTCTGCGGTAGCGGTCGCTATCTATAACTACTAGGTCGCCGGGTTCCACGTCCAGACTGCTGGAAACGGTGATCTTTGAAGCATCAAAGTCCACGTCTAAGATCTCGGCGGACTCCTGCTCTGCCAAAATCTTCTCGTCTCCTAGTTGGGCAAATCCGGGACCTACAACCACAACTTCCACAAGTTCATCGCCGTTGAACTTAGCAATGGCAAACTCTGCCTGAGAGACAAAACGACCTTTGGGAGTCTCTGCACTTCCGCCTTCAAGAAGAATGAAGTGTTTCTGCCCATCCCAAATCTCGATAGAGAACGCATTGGCATCGAGTCTCTGTACGTCAATGATGGGCGAAAAACCGGAAGCGGCATCCATAATGGAGATCACCCTGCTGTGGTGGTTTTCCGGGCTTTCGCTCCTGAGAATGATGTACGGATACTTCTCGGAACCATAGAGGTTCGGCCCAGTACCTTTGTACAGCTTGGTCTCCTGATCTACAAAAAGCCTGTTGGTTACGATGGTATCCGAACCGTCAAAGTACATGAAGCGGCCGGTAAAGGTATCGTTTTCCAGGGTTCCCTCCTGGAGATCATAGATGAAACCGTAGCCGTTTCCAGGTGCTGGGTTGAAGCTTTCGTTCACGCCTTCTGAACGGACCCCCAGATCCCGGATCAAGTCGCCAGGAATGATTCTCTCTCCCCAGCTCTTGCCTTGTTCATCGTAGGTCGCATCGGGATAGTCAAGACCTGCTAGAGTCCACACTCCTGGAATGGATTCGAACTGGGTATCACTTGCTAAGATCGGAGCGCCGGTATGGAAAGAGTAGTCGTGCCTTTTCCCGCCGGAAACGGTAAACACGTCGAAGACGTAGCTTTCCATATCGTCGATGTCAATCAGCGCAACCCTGCGGCTGTACTCGCTGATCTTTGCCGAGTTCGGGAACTGGTGGGGATTATCCAGATGGACATACTTCATCCCGGGCAGGTCCACGAAAGCTTTAAGATCTGCTCCTGGTGAGTTCTTGTACCACCAGTTGTCCTTGCGATAGATATCGTTATCCACAACAACCAGGTTGTGGGATATAGCCCTTGTAGCCCAGCCCCTGTGGACCGGCGTACCGAAGATGTTGTAGCCGTTGTCCTGCGAGAGCATGTAGCCTTTATCGTAGAAGAACAGGGCTAAGATGTCGTCATGGGAATGAGGAAGTGATGGCCCTCCTCGAATCAGAAGTCCTCTTCTGTTGATGCCTTCGCCCGATCCTAGAATTGCCAGAGACTTAGTTGAGTAGTAAGCGGTGATCGCCACATCAATATCCCTATAGCGCTTCTCGATCTCACCTGTCGGCAGTTCTACGGCAAAGAGCGCCCATGTACCCGAACGGAGGTTGTCGGGATTGCCCTGGCTCAACTCCAGCATTGCATCTCTATACTTTTCCTTTAGCTCCGGAATCTCGGTGCGGTGGTAGAGCCTGTCGACAAAACCAAACTCGCTTCCGGGGCTCCGAGAGAATTCCAAGATCCGCTTGGTGTCGCTTGCGGCGTTACCGAAGCTTGCATAGTGTCCGGCTACATCCAGCTTATCTCTGTTGCCGAAGAGAAACTCTCTCAGTTTGGGATGATCGTAGTAGTTGATCCTCTCCGGAAGGTCTGAAGCATCGTATTTTGCCGGATCGTAGTGGTAAGCCATTTCGGCAATGTCAGAAAACACGTTCTGAACAAAGTTGGCGTAAGAAGGCGAACCTTCGTAGTACAGGCCGTCTTTGTCGATGGTGTTTTCCAGGAAGTAGCTAAAGCCTTCTAGACCCCACTTAATATACTCGGGGATTCCCAAGACCAGACCTACTGCCAGCATGCCACGAAGCTCGTCTGCTTCGTGATTGTGGAAGGTCGAGAAGTTACCGCCTCTGAGGTCGAACTCGTGGAACATGTAGTCCAGAAGGAGACCTTCCGCTACGTTTTCGGCGACGGTCTTGTCGCTGTAGAAGGACTTAGCCTGCATAGCGGGATGGTTGTAGAGGATGTCGTAACTGCGAACATAATGTACTTTGGTTCTGTGAACGATGGACGTTAAAAGGTGCAGCCTGCCCGTCACTCTGTTCGGTTCGTTGGGATTGAAATCCCGCGGTCCGATGGTCGTAGGGCTTAGGTGCGCCAGGCAGTCAAGGATGACCGCTGCCTTTTCCGCGTACTTATCTTCCCCTGTTAACGCGTAGGCATAGGCCAAGTAGTGCAAAACTCCGTCGTCGCTACCCCAGCCGGTAAAAGTGTTAACTATGGCAGCATTGTATACTCCTCTGAAAAAGTAGCGAACGTTATTAATGACTACGCCGCGTCCGTCGTCGTAGTACTTGCTGTTTGGATTGTCAAAATCGATTAGATGCCCACCGGGACACCTCAAAACACCCGGTTGGTTCAAATCTGCAATGCCATTTCTCCCGAATGATGTCCAAGAGATGTTATGTTCCGGACAGCCTGCTGTTCCGTAAGCGAAGGTTGATCCTTCTTTGGGCATCAGCTGTCTGATGTAGTCGTCGCTTACATTGACCCACTTGTCCGCCTGCTGTAAAATGCTATTTTTCAAGCTTTTCGCCCAGCCGGCGGTCTCTGTGAGCTCTCTTGCCCGCAGAATATCTTCGGCAGACATGAAAACTCCGACTTTAGGAATAACCTTTCTTTCGGCTCCTGCTGCAGTGCCGGTTAATAGTGTTAGAACAATACACATCCAAACAAAAATGCTCAATCTGATTTCCCCCCATAATGCTGCCATTGTATGAAAAAAGATCCATACAGTTTAGACTTCTTCCAAAAAAGAGTTTATCCTCTCAGGGTTTTTACAGCTTAATTGAAGTTTTTTTGGGAAAAGCTATTGAAGACAAAAAGGAGGGGTTTCTTGCCTAAGTTCAAGTTAATTCTACCTGGAGAAAAGCTGAAAGAGCGTAAACTACTTGTGGCAGAAGATCCCGACTTGGATCTCAGAGTAGCTTTGGACATTAGCGAAGCTGCAGACTCCCTGCTTCTGGCAAAAAGGAACACCGACTTTGGGCTTTTTCTTTTAGCTCTCCGGTCCGCAGACATTTTAAGCCAACAACACCTGGGGCAGTCGGGACTCCTTTCGCTAGAAAAGCTCAAAGAGTACCTGCGCCTAGTTGGTCTTGTCCCCTACTCCCACCAAGTTGAATGCGTACGCAGGGTTGTGGATGAGATGAACGGGCAGGCGATTCTAGCAGATGAAGTAGGATTGGGGAAAACCATCGAAGCAGGCCTGATACTTAGAGAATACCTAGAAAGGGGGCTTTTGAAAAAAGCCCTGATCCTCACCCCGGCTTCCCTCACCAGGCAGTGGGAATGGGAACTCCGGCAAAAGCTAGGACTAAGAGTCTACAGGCAGAGGACCATCTACGACTGGCAGAACAGCCATATCCTCATCGCCAGCCTCGACACGGCAAAAAAAGAACCCCACCGCAGCCTCGTTTTAGAGGTCGATTGGGATTTGGTAATCGTCGATGAGGCCCACCACCTGAAAAACCACAAAACCAAAGCCTACAAGTTCGTTTCGGAGCTAAAGAAGAGGCACCTTCTTCTGGTCACCGCAACCCCCATGCAGAACAATCTCAGGGAGCTGTTCAACTTGGTGCAGCTCATAGCACCGGGAAGCCTCGGTTCTCTGCAGGACTTCTCCCGAAGGTACGGTCTTCCCGACTCGGCGTCGCTGAATGCCATCAGAGACAACCTGCGGCCGTTTTTGATCAGAACCACTAAGAAAGAAGCAATGTTGGAACTCCCGCCCCGAAACGTAGAACACCACGGCTGTATGCAGGATGAAGCGGAAAATCTCCTCTACACGGCACTGTCAGAGTACATCTCCACCGGGCTCCGTGCCGAGAAGGGTAAAAGTCTCACCCTTATCACCCTGCAAAAGGAGCTCTGTTCTAGCGTCTTTGCAGCTCTCCTTACCCTGGAAAAGCTCCTTAACGAAACTGCAGACCCCATCGTCGGGAAACTTGTGGAGCTAGGGACGATCGTCAAGATGAACGCCAAGACCAGATACCTTCTCGAGCTGCTCCCACAGATCGAAGGTAAGGTTGTGGTTTTCACCGAATACCTGGCAACCCAAAGGTTTCTCGCTGGAGAGTTGAAAAAACGGAGAATCAGCTTTGTCACCTTCGACGGAACGCTGTCTTCGTCTAAGAAAGAGTTTGCCAAAGAGCGCTTTCGCAGGGCTGCAAAGGTGCTTCTGGCAACTGAGTCCGGCGGGGAGGGCTTAAACCTTCAGTTCTGCCAAAACGTAATCAACTACGATCTTCCCTGGAATCCCATGAAGCTCGAGCAGAGAATCGGCAGGCTCCACCGCTTAGGTCAGGAGAAACCGGTAAATGTACTCAACCTCTTTACAGCAGATACCATTGAGGAGCACATT
>LFSI01000055.1:40003-46006 GCA_001512545.1 Clostridia bacterium DTU065
TCTGGATGTAGGGAAGGAGCGGGCGTTTTCTTGACAGATTGGATGGAGTTTTTCACAGAGTACCTAGAATACCTGGAAGTTCCCTACGAGATTTCAGGAAATCTGATCAAGACCAAAATTCCCCATGGCGAAGGCACCCTCGAAGCTGAATACTGCTTTTCCGCAGATGACCATCGGCCGGGAGTGCTGGGCTTTTTCCAGGGAACCGACCTTTTCTACAACGTGCTCGAAGGCTGCCTCAAAAGGGGTGCCTGGGTCACGGCCTACCTCACGAAAAACCGCTTTGTGATCCCGGAAGCCCCGTTTGTCCCCTACCTCTTCCTGAACCTACACGCGGTTTCTCCTGCGGCTTGTGCCCCGCGAAAAAACTACTCGCTCTTGATCAACCTCTGCACTGGGGACCTGTTAGACGATCCACCGCTGAAAAGCTACCGGCAAATCGCAAAGGACCGGTCTTTGCCGAGGGCTTTGTCATACAAAGCGGCACTCCAGAAGGGGTTAGAGTACATCAAGAAGGATCTTGCCTCCCAGACAGGCTGGCTTGAAGAAAGCAAAAAAAACCGCGAAAGCTTTCTTGCCAATCTCAAGCGGGCAGGTCTTACAGAAGCTGAAGAAAGGACCCGGAGCGGCGAAGCTAGAGCGCGGCTGTCTCCCCATTTTGAAGTTCATGTCCGACTTCTTGGCAGGCTCTTTATCAAGTAGAAAAAAACCCGAGACCTCATCTAGCCCATCTTGATCGATCTGGGCTCGGAGGCATAAAAAGCGGCACTTTCGTTAAGTGCCGCTTTAACGCTATCATGAGTTTTGCTTTAGGTTCCGCTTACTTAAATTCGGGCAGGCTGCTCGATATCTCAAGATACTCGCGAATGTTCTCCCGGTTTGCCTCAAGCTCTTCTGGAGTAAGTTCGCGGACTACTTTACCTGGAATGCCGACAACCAGAGAGTTCGGAGGGATGACTTTGCCAGGTCCAACTAGTGCACCTGCACCGATCATAGCTCCCTGCCCGACGACAGCCCCATCCAGGATGGTGGCACCCATACCGATGAGAACATCATCTTCGATGGTGCAGCTGTGGATGATAGCTCCGTGTCCGATGGTGACTCTTTCACCAATGGAAACGGGAATGTCTCTTGATACGTGAATTACTGCGTTCTCCTGAACATTACTGTCTTTACCGATGCGGATCGGCGCAATATCGCCTCTGACCACGGCGTTGTACCAAATGCTGACGTTATCGCTTAACACCACGTCGCCAACAACTACTGCGCTTTCCGCCTTTCTTACGTTCAAACCAATTATCATTTACTGTTTTCATCCTCTTTTGTTTCACTTTGTTCTTCGAGCTCTAATCCTTTGCTGAGCTCGCGAATGATCTGGCTGTAGAACTCCTTGAAGATCAGCTCGTTTTCAACTACAGCCCTCACATACGGGTTGAGGCTGATGACCCCCCAGAGCTCTTCCAGTTCCTTTAGATCCTGATCGATCTTTTCGCCTTTCATGGCTTTTTCGTAGATCTCCTGCTGCTTTTTTCTGTAGTCTCTGAGCATGATATCGGCAGCCGAGTGCTCACGGGCGTTTTTCACCGCGCTGACATACCCTTGGTACTCCGAGCTGTTTTTTAGGAGAAGGTTGAGTTCTTGGGCTTTTCTCAATATCTCTTCCTTCAACTTCTATCTTCCTTTCTCTTTAATCTGAGATAGCATCTGCCTAAGGCGTTTTTCAGTGCTTTCCGATAAAGGCTTTACCTCCCATGGAGTTTCGCTCTCCTCTTCAGGAGGCACATACTCATCCAGGTTCAGTATGCTGTGAAGGATTATCAATGCAGCAGCTTTGTCTGGTAGCTTGCCTCTGGGGGATGCATCAGGGTCCAAAAGATCCTGCCTAGACCTGGGCGCTCCGACGCAGGATGGGCAACCTCTTTCGCACGAGCATTCCTTAATCACATCTAAGGCATTGGGAAGCATCTCTTCCATGATCTCGTAGGCTTTTTCGGTGATCCCTATACCGCCCCGGTAGCGATCGAACAGGAAGAGGGCGGGCTTCCCTGTATTGGAACTGTCTACTGCACTTCCAACATCGCCCGGATCGGAAAGGATGTATAGGGGCATCAACGACGCCAGAACATTGCCAATGCCAAGGAGCCCCTCGCGGGGATCTCTGCCGTATTTTAATACCAAAGAGACCTCTTTAGGTGAAATCTCCAACCAAAGTCCACAGGTCTCCAGAGTGGATGGCGGCAGGCCAATACTGCCGAACCCAAAGGAATCTCTGGTATAGAACTTGATCTTTCTAAACATGTAGGTGATAAAGGTTACGTCCAAGTCGCCGAAACCGAAGGTGGCAGTATTGAACGGGCGTCCGAGCCGCTGCTCTTGAATCAGTACCCTGCGTTCGGTAACCGCTTGGGTGAAGTAGTCGGTGTCCGCCCTTTCGATGTAGGCGATCTTGCCTTCAAGGTCCAGCTCTCTGACGAGATAGGTATCGCCGTTGTGGAGATAGACCGCCTCGGGGTGAAGCTGGGTAAACGCTGAAAGCTCATCGATACTTCCTATGGCCTGGTTCCCGTCTTTAAGCTTTTCCACAATGGAATAGGTGTTTTCCGAGATGTTGCGTAGGTTGATATCGTTTGCCGGATAGCCTTTTGCCATCCAGAAGAAGCGGTTACCTCTTGGAACCAGCTGACCGCCTTCTGCAAGAAGTTCGGTTACCGCTGGGGCGTTTTCACTGAGCTGGGCAACTTCATCTTTTTTCAAAGGTAGCTCGTAGGCCATTGCTCTCAGCTGGCCGAGGAGAATGTAGGGATTGTCGGGATCGATAACCGCTCGCTCAGGGCTCTGGGCAAAGAAGTAATCTGGATGCTGGACGATAAACTGGTCGATAGGATCGGCATTGGCGATAAGAAAGACCAAGGACTCGTCCCTGCCCCTGCCAGCTCGTCCGGCCTGCTGCCACACAGAGGACACCGAGCCGGGATACCCGACGATGATGCAAGCATCAAGACCGCCGATATCGATGCCGAGCTCTAAAGCGTTAGTAGAGGTTACCCCCAAAAGCTCTCCAGAGAATAGCGCCTGCTCGATCTGGCGGCGGTCTTCAGGAAGATACCCGCCGCGGTATGGCCGTACTTTGTCTGCAAGTCCGTAGCTGGCAAGCTCGTCTACTGCATATCGATAGAGGAGCTCTGCCGTCACCCTCGCTCTGACAAAGGCAATAGTGCGAACCCTTTTCTTGATCAGGCTAACAAACAGCCTGTTGGCCTCAGCATTGGCACTGAGGCGCACGCCTTTCGACTCATCGAAAGGCGGGTTCCAGAGAACGAAGGTCTTCTGTCCCTTCGGTGCCCCGTCGTTGTCTACCACTGAAACCGGTTCCTTGATGAGGCCTTCTGCAAGTTCTTTGGGGTTTCTAATAGTGGCGCTGGTCATGATGAACTGGGGTTTTGCACCGTATTTTTCGGCAACTCGCTTCAACCTGGCAAGGACTATGGAAACGTGAGAGCCGAAAGCTCCCTTATACGCGTGCACCTCATCGATAACCACATATTTTAAGTTGCTGAAAAATCTATTAAAGGAGTCGTGGTGCGGCAGGACACTGCCGCTGAGCATATCCGGATTGGTTAAAAGCAACCTTCCCCGATCTTTGAGTTTTCGTCGATCGGTAGGCGGAGTGTCGCCATCGTAGGTACCAAAGCACAGATCGGGCCAAAGGTCTCTGATCTTCCTCTGCTGATCCTGGGCTAGGGCTTTTGTCGGGTAGAGGTACAGCGCGGTAGCGTTGGGATCGGCGTTCAGCGCTTCTAAAACCGGCAGGTTGTAGCAGAGGGTCTTGCCGCTAGCGGTACCCGAAACAACCACAAGGTTTTCTCCTCTTCTGGCTTTCTCCAGTGCTGTGGCCTGATGGCTGTAGAGTTTTTCAATGCCAACCCGCTTCAGCAAGCTTTCCAAAAACTCGCCGAGATCTGCATCTCCGTAGACGGGTTTTTCCGCCGGTATGGTCTTCACCGCAGTTATTTGGTTTTTGTACTCTTCCATGCTGGTGATCTCTCTTAAAAACGCTTGCACATCTAGCATGGGCTGCACCACCTTATACCTCTAGAGGTCTCATGATCCGCTGTCTTTTGGTAAACGTAGCGATCCGATCTGTGCCGTATCTTTTGAGCAGCTCTAGGGCTTTGTCAAAGTCTTTGCCTACCTCCAGGGGACTGTGGCTGTCGGAGCCAAGAGTCACCGGAACCTGAAGGTTCAGAAGTTCCCTCAGCAGGCCTTCTGCTGGGTAGATCTCGCCGATGGGCTTTCTCAGACCCGACGTGTTGATTTCAAAAGCTATTCCGCTTTTCTTGATCTCTTGGGCAAAATCCCGGTAAAGAGACGTTAGATCCGCTCTGGGCACATGGCCGAACTTCTTAACCAAATCGATATGACCCAGAACATCGAAAAGTCCGGAGTTTGCTGCTTTGATCACAGTTTCGAAGTAGTCTTCATAAACCTTATACAGATCTCTTCTTTCAAACTCGTGGAGGTACTCAGACGAATCCACAGTCCAGTACCCCAAATGGTGTACCGAACCGATCACATAGTCCCAGCTAAAGGCCTGAAGCATCTTCTCAGTTTTTGCAATGCTGGTGCGATCGGGGAAGTAGTCGGCTTCAATGCCGAGTTTAATGGGAAGACTCGGGTACTTCCGCTGGAGGCTGTAGATGTCTTCCACATACTCAGGGAGCTCTTCTTCGTTCATGGCCCAATCCCGACTCAGCACATCCGCTGGCGCCGGAGATAAGGGCAGATGATCGGAAAAGCCTATCTCAGAAAGACCCACTGCTACGGCTTGATCTGCGTATTCTTCCAGCGTTCCTTCTGCGTGGTTGCACCTAACTGTATGCATGTGATAGTCGACTAAAAACGTCATTTCTTTAGCTCCCTGTAGGAATCTCCTTGACCGAAAACTCCTTCTTTAACTACATAATAAGTCTGAGACCCGTAAACCAGGCCTTCAGCTGTGGTCCAGTCAACCCTGTTACCCTTTAAATACTCTTTGGCAATATAGACCCCTTTTACCTCTGCCAAAAAAAGCTCGTGGCTGCCCAGGGGAATGATCTGGGTGATCTGGCATTCGGCGTTCACCGGAAACTCTTCAACCAAGGGAACGCCAAGACTACGCCCGCGGAAGACGTGCCAACCGAGTTCCGAGACCTTATCTACATCCCTCCCCGACTTGATTCCACAGTAGTCGGTACCAGCTGCAAGTGCCTTATTTGGGATGTTCAGGCCGAAAACCTTGTGCTCGTGGAGAAGGTCCCTGGAGTAGCGGCTAGGGCGCACCGAAATGCCCACCATCAGCGGATCTGAGTTCACGATCCCGGTCCAGCCCAACGTTATGAGGTTGGGCCTTGTCTTTCCGTCCACCGAAACTACCACTACCGGAACGGTGAAAAACGAAGACTTGTAATCCTGCCAAAACTGTTTTTCCATTAGACTCATCCCCTTCGATGCTGTTTTAGATGGAACAAGCTGCCCTTTGGCAGCTTGTGTAATATAGGCTAAAACCTTTCCGCATCAACCTAAAAATCAGAATTATTCCGTAAGGGGTAATTGGATCGCTTGTCCTTTGGACCTGTAGATGGCAAGAACGATATCAAGGGGCACTTTTGCCTCTTCAGGACCAATCCAATGGCGTTTGCCCTGCTTGATGTCGGTGTAGAAGTCGGCGATCTGCGTAGCGTGGCTAGAGCCCCAGTAGGACTTGCCTTCTTTGACTTCCTTGGACTCCTCTACTGTATAGACCATGTCGTCCACTTCGATTCTGGCTCTGTCCTTCTCGATAAAGACTTTGCCCTTTTCTCCGTGGATCTCCAGAATTATATCGGCGTCGTAGCTGTAGAAGTTGGTGGCATAGATGATGCCCCGAGCGCCGTTTTTGAACTGGATGAGGCCTTCTGCAACGTCTTCGACTTCGATGTATGGGTGGAAGTGGTTGGCGATGTTGCCCTTCACCCAGTCAATCTC
>LFSI01000055.1:46044-53223 GCA_001512545.1 Clostridia bacterium DTU065
TGTCCCATGTGCCTTTCCAGTCGCTATCTTTATAGTACTCCTCTTTGCGGTACCATGTGACAAAAGCTCTGGCACCGAGGATCTTGCCCAGTTTGCCTTCATCGATAACCTTCTTAGCTTCACAGCTGGCAAGGTTGTAGCGATTCTGCAGAATTACGCCAACAACTCTGTCGCTTTTCTTGACCGCTTCGATCATGGCTTTCGCCTGTCCGACGTTGATTGCTACAGGTTTTTCAACGATAACGTGCTTACCTGCAGCAACTGCATCGATAACCATCGGTGCGTGCAGGTGGTGCGGTGTACATATGTGGACCACATCAATCGTTGGATCTTTCAGCAGTTCTTTGTAGTCCGTGTAAGGTTTGCAACCTTCTACACCGTACTTTTCCGCATACCTTATTGCTCTTTCTTCTTTGATATCCACTGTTGCAACCAGCTGTGCATCTGTGTTGTCATTGATGGCATGCGCATGCACCCTTGCAACGCCACCACAGCCGATTATTGCTGATCGTAAATTGCCCATAGGTACATTAACTCCTTCCTACATTTGAACCATATACATTTTATCATAAATATCATTCTTAACCTTTTCAAACCGTAAAGCTAACTAAGTGAGGTTACTTCTCTAAATTCTCTCTTAACCCTGCAAGCCCAGCAGTAAACATCAGTACTTTGAACTGAAAAAGAAATCAGTCAAAAAGCAAAGCACAACCGAAAGCCCCGGTTGCGCGTGGCCTTTAAACCATCCTTTATATTCTATCATTTTTCTGCATTTAAAGCTTGGTTATTTTAGCAGATTGAAGATCCAAGTCCACAAAAGACTCCTGCCAGTAAAGCTTACACCCGTTTTTGCAACAAAAAAGCTAGGGCAGTTTCTGCCCTAGCTACGATTTTGCAGATTATAGGTGATATACTCTAACTTCGTCAATTTCCAGTGCTCCGGAGTACTCGATCCAGAGATAACCGGAGTCGTGTTGCCTCTCTTCGTTTTCTTCAACGAATACGAGCGGACCTTTTTCGGGATTGACAAGCACTGGGTTGCCATCGACGTAGACTCTCATAGTGTGATCTACCAAAGTCAGCGTCACTGTACACCAGATGTCATCTCCTGGGAACTGCCCTTTTCCAGGATCTACTTTCACAGCTGCACCTTTAGAACCGAGGTTACCCAGCCAGTTCTCCATTAAACAGCTGGTTGCGGTGAAGTTCAAGCCGTAACCATGGTTGAACTTGTCCGAGTCGTTTCTTAGGTGTACGCGCATACCGGCATTCTGTCCCTCTCTTTCGCTTAAGAGCCGGACTTTAATGACAACAGCTGCGTCTGTGATCTCTACATCCTTCAGTTTTACGCCGCTTGTTTTGTGAGGTACATACTCACTTCTTGTGAGAACACCGTTTTGAACTACAGCGCCCTTGATGGTCTCCTGCCAATCGTTCAAGATCCAGTCTTCGCCTTCGATCCAGTTATCCAGTCCGTCGTCAAATGTGTCCACAAAGTCTGGATCTGCAACGTCGAACTCGGCTTCTGTTGCTGTGGCAAAATCCACGTTAACGGTATTTTGGAACTTGGAAAACTCTTCAGCAACGGGCATTTTCAGATCGCCTGAAATGTCAGCTGTAAGTGTTCCGGGTTTTGCAACGCCTAGAAATGTGATCTTACCTTCGGCATCTGCTGTTACCTGGTGAGTGAAACCTCCCACTTTAACAGTGGCCTTTGCTCCGGAAAGAGCAGAACCGTCTTTGTGTTTCAGAGTCAATGTCAACTGTTTTACGTCATCAACGACGATGTCGTTCGTACCTGCTTGGAAAGTTTGCTCCTTAGAGTATTCATAACCCTTGTAGTTGACCAACACTGTGTGCTTGTTGTATGTAAGCACCAGGTCATACTTCCCGTTAGCATCGGTTGTAACATCTACATTGCTGATTTTGAAAGCTTGGTTGGCTAGCGCAGTACCATCTGCTGTCTTGAGAGTACCGCTGACTTTGCCAAGACCATCGATCTTGACCACTACCGATCCGCCTTGAGAAGTTGCATTGAGTGTAACTTCTTCAGACTTTACTCCCATGTACTCTGCGTAAATCTTGTAGGTGCCTGGCTTGAGTGTAATCTCGAACTTACCATCTTCGCCAACAGTCTTGTACTTCTCGCCACCGACATAAACATCGGCTGGCACTGGTGTTTCACCATCGCTCATGGTGACAATACCGGTGTACTTGCCACTTGGCTGTTTGAACAAGTTACATCCACTAAGCATCACAACAGCGACGACGAGTACCAATGAAACGAGTAACTTACTTTTGAACCTCATCAAACACCCTCCTAGTTTTTACTTACAGAACCCCTATTACTGATAGGGCAATCTTCTGTATCTTCGCCCTACATTGTTTTTAGTTCTCCCACATTCAAAAAAATTCTTCGCAAAAATGCAAGATTAGATGAACAAAAAAAAGTCGTATGATAGAAGCTGGCTTATAAATTCGCCAGCTGAGTGAAGAAACGCCAGGTGATCCTGTCTCCTTTTCGGTTCGAGTGCTCGAGCTAACAAACGCAAAGACCTCTTGCAGTCTGCCACCAAACGCCGTTGCTCCAAGAGTCCGTATTAATTTTTCAGACAGGTTGAACTAGATGCTGTAATCCGGATTCGTACTTCCAACCGTGAAGGTGGCAAAATCGAAGTTATGCGCGTCTCCACCTAGGAAAAACCAGCACCTTCAGCCCTCCGGCAGTACCAAGACGTCGGGGCACTATGTAGCAATTTTCCACTTTCCACCATTTTCTCTCCTAGAGTCTCTAATCGTTGGTATTTGTGGGTATTAAAGTAGTATGGCGGTGTAAACAATCAAGAAAAAAGGAATCTCCTAGGTTGTAGAGAATGATTCCCATTAGAGTACAAAACATTGCATGCATCTTGAGTCCGCGCACCTGAACAAGGTGCCTTTTTAAACATCTCTTTAAGCAAAGGAGGAGTCACATTGCATCTCACCGAGATTTTCATAGACGGTTTCAGATCGTTTAAGCAACCAACAACTATTGATCTTACAGATATGTATACCGGACTTACCAATAACCGCATCATTTTCGTCGGTACCAATGCGTCGGGAAAGACTACACTGCTTGAGACAGTCGTTTCACTGCTTAAAGCATGGCACGGCTTGGAAGACGACCTTTACCGCAGCTTGGTTGAAGAAGCGCGCAGCGTATCGATCGGGTTTAGGGGAAGCGATTCCTCAGCTGCGCTCCGTCTAGAGCAGGGAAAACTGCACAAGGAAGGCACCGCCGAACTCCCCTACTTCATCTACTTTCCGGGAAACCGGTCTTTCTTCCCAGAAGAAGAGGTGGAAAAACTCGACGAAGACTGGGGCTACACATACTCCTTTGAGCAAGGTCTTCTGCACAGGGAGCTGGAGGATGGGTTCGGACAGCTGTCAGCAGAGTTTTTTGCGGGAAGGACTCTAGCACGAAGCGACCGAGGGTACACCCTGTCTTCCGCTGCTGATCAGTCGCGAGCGATTCCTCTAGAAAGAATCCCAGCTGGTGAAAAGCAGGCTTTGATTCTTCTTACAATCATCGACAAGTATCTCAGACCAGGCTCAATTGTACTAATTGACGAGTTTGAGGTCAGCCTACATCCCACAGCTCAACGAAGGCTCTTTCACCTGTTAAGCGAGAAACTCAAAAGAAATGGCTCGCAGCTTGTCTTGGCCACTCATTCTGTGGAGATTATCAGGCTTGCCAACGAAGCGGAAGTCTTCAGTCTCGACGAAATCTGCGGAGGTGCTTGCCAGTGAACTACCTTTCATTAGATCAACTGCTTTTGAAAATCCGTTCAGGTAATGGTCTGGGCGTGATTATTGAAGGCGTAACAGATGGCGACGATGAATGGGTCTACAGTCAGTGGTTCGGACACCTCGCCCATCTGATTACCTTCTATCCTCAAGACGGTTACAGCCGTGTCTACGACGCGGTAGCGAAACTGAACTACAGCACAAAAAAACAGCTCGTGGTGGGCATCATCGATCGCGATTTTGCCACAGACCTAGAGCTGAAAGCCCAGTTTGAACCGGGCTACTGTGATCACGTCTACAGAACGAAGCGCTACACTTTGGAAAACTACCTTTTAGACCCTGAAGCTTGGTTCCACATTGCCAAGCTGTTTTGGCGAAATAACCTGCCAGAAGGGTTCAGAAGCGTAGAAGAATGCACCGAGACCATCAATAAGATCTACGAAGCGTTTCTTCCCGCCGCAGCCTACAACTGGATGGCTCACGATATCAGCCGGCAGTACAAACCCAAAAAGCATCTGGAGTACAAAACCATGCCCAATCTCGACCCTGAAGCCCTCTATCTGAACCTCTTAATCTACTGCCGCAACGAAGACCTTCCAGATCCGGAAGAGTTCCCCATCAGACTGGACATCCTGAAAAACAACAGGCAAATGTGGGATCAGAAGGTCAACGGTAAAATGGTTTTCGACTACCTGCTTGAGAGTTTCCCTGTACCGAGACAAAAACCCAACCGCCACCTTTTTGTCAACTACTATGTATCCAGTACGGAAGCTCCCGAAGAGCTGGTCCGCCTGGTGGAGTTTTTGATCAAGAAATACCTGGGGGAAGAACTTCTGACAAAGAGCGCAGTTTAGAAGGTTCGCCATCGAGAAGCACTTGATAGAGATTTGCACCCTGCTTTCTCCAGGCGATTGTCGTTCCAGCCAACTGTAATTCTCCTCGCTCTTCCAGAGAGTACTTCTTGCCTGAGATCTTCCTCAGGTAGTCTTCAAGCTCACCTTTTTCCAGGAGTAGAAGTCTGGTTTCTGTTCTGCCCACAACCTCCTCCATTTCGGCAATGATCTCCGACAATGGCCTGCCCATAACCGCGGTGATTTCTCCGAGGAGAAGACCCAACCAGAGACCATCACCAACACCGAGATGGGGTTTATAGATGATTTCCTCGCCGACTGCAAGGTCGGCGTTTTCTTCTATCTTCAGACCACAGCGGTCGAGAACTCTGTCGAAAAAACGGGAGATGCCCCAAGCTTTAGAAGCAGAACGCAACCCACCGATCTCTTTAAGATAGCGAGCGATGAGTGCTCCTGCAACTGCAGTTTGCAGCTTAGTTCCTTTTTCATCGACAAACTCGGCAAGGCAGCCCGTACTGTCTAGTTTGATGCCTAGCGTGGCCTGCATCCTCTGTACCGAATCTCCAACACTTTGAACATCAAGTTCCCTTTCGGATCTCACCCTCCACAGACCTTTCAGGGGGAGTGCTTGAGAAAGGAGTGACAGCAGCTCAGCGTTAAACAGGCCGCCAATGGCAATAGACACCGTACTAAGCGCCTCTGCAGCAAGTTCCCTACGTAGGAATCGTACATACTCTCTTGTTGGTTTGATACTCTTTAACCCACCTCTTTTCCACCTTTCAACCCGAACTACAGGGAACTCTCCTTGAAGGTAGCTGCCGCTTGCGTCGAGGTAGAATGTGGTTTCATCATCTGTGTAAACTGCTGGTGCTCGAAAGACTCGGGATTGCAGAGAGAGTTCGGGAAGGGAACACGCCCCCGCCTGAATCACGTCCATTCCAGCACCCATGAGCACTTCTACCGTTTTAAGCACCTCCGGAGGAACACCCTGCATTACGCTGTATTCCCTGTACCCTACAAGAACCTGCCCAGAACCGGCGAGTTCCTTCAACTGCATGGCAATCTGTTGTTTTACATACGGCGACTCATCGGACAGGCGACCACTAGTGAGCTTATAGGTCTCTCTTTGCTCCGACATGCTACCACCTCTTTCTGGGCAGTTTGGGAAACGGTTTCCAAGCAAGGGGCTCGTTCTTCCTCTTGTTTTGAGCTTTTCCTTCAGTAGGTCTTTCAGTGCTTTCCGACCCCTCTACATCGCCCTGTTCAACGGTGGGTAATTTCTCTTCCACGTTCGCTCCAGAGAGATTTAGTTTTTCTTCGAAACCGGCATTCGCCGCGAACTGAACCCCAAGCTCGTCTTCATTGTAACTGGAGACAGGAACTCCACCAAAGCCACCCATGTCGACGCTTTGCGGGTTTGCCTCAACTGTTTCCAAATACTCCGATACAGGTACGTTGGTGTACTCTTTCATCCCCACAAGAGGCCAGAGCATGCCCACAAGTTCCTGCAGCCGTTCAAGACCGAGGGTGGACCTGTCTTTTTTCGGTCCCTGTTGCCCTAAGATCACCGCGCTGTTCCAGATCAACTGCTCGGAGTTCTTCAGAGCACGCATATCCAGAGAGTTGACTTCCCCATACTTCTTCAGAACAAAGTCGCGAAGAGCATTGCTTTTTAAGTCATATAGTAGGTGGGCCAGACTCAAGTATGGGTTTTCGATCCTAAGGTTTTCGAAACCCCAAAGTATCAGCTCGCCGTACTTGGTGACAAAAAACGTGTCTGGCAGGATGTGAACCGAAAGGACGTCGTCCCCCATTTTCATGAGAGCTGCTTTGTGAATCTTTGCCAAAAGCAAAGCAGCTCGTTCCAGATCCATCAGATTGTCAAGGTCAAGGAGTCTGCCTTGGGGTTGATCTACAAGATAATAGGTCCCCTCAAAAAGGTAACCTTCATCCTGCCCCTTGTAGGGCAGACTGACTCTAACCAAGCCGGCCTTTGCAAGCTCCACAGCTAGTTCCCTCGTCTCGTCAAAATCACCACGCTCCCAAGTTTTCAGCTGCAAAGGTCCCCGAGACGTCTCCCAAAGATGGTTTTTGTAGCTGTATACTTGCATCTGAAAATAACTTGCAGCTTTCTGCACTCTTTCGTACAAGCGCAGCTCCTCTGCAAAATTCATAGCCGATTCCTCCCCTTGGATACGAGACTGAAAAGCCAAAGACCAGATCAAGTGGCAGCGAAGGGTAAACCCTCCGGTTTTACAGGATATACTCCCTGTGAGCCATTTGGTCTTGCGATCCGGAGCTGTATCGGGCTTTTCTGCTCTTACCTAAGCTAGTAACAGTCTATGATGCTAAAGTCCCTCTCGTGACTGATGTATCGAAAAAAGGGAACTCCTCGCTTTGATATGCTCTCTTTGTGGTAAACAGTTGAAACGCGAAAACTGTTTATCGGGTACTTGCTGGGAAAAACCGCATAAAAAGAGCACCAACCGAGACGATTGGTGCTTCTTGAAAGTATCTATCATTTTTACTTACTGCTTGGCAG
>LFSI01000055.1:53276-70744 GCA_001512545.1 Clostridia bacterium DTU065
AGCTAAGGTTAAAAACTCGGACGTTGTGGGCTTTTTTCTTCCGTCGCATTCATCTTTTTTGCGCATCAGCTTTGCCAGCGCGGCTTTGTCACTCTGCCAAGCGGACGTAATTGCCCCGCGAATGGCAGCTTCAACGCTGCTCGGAGTCGTGTTGAACTTTTCTGCTAAGGCAGGATAGAGGACTTTAGTAAGGGCATCTAAGACCAGAGGTTGGTTGTCGAGAGCCAGATAAAGAGCTTCTTTTAAGTACTTGTATCCTTTCAGCTGCTGCCTAATGCCAGCGGCTGTCAGAAAGTCTTCTATGTATCGTGCGAGCTCACGGTTATCTAGGAAGGACTTGAGGTTGAAGTTATCCATAACCATTTCGGTGCTCGATGAGTAGACATCTCTTATGGTTCTGGCCAAAACTGACAGATAGAAAGGTTTTAACAGACAGTACGAGGCTCCAAGGTCCAACGCTTTTTGAATGATGTCCTCGCGGGGAAAAGCCGTTATTACCAATACTTTTGGCAATTCTCCCCGCAGAGCATCTAAAACTCCGAGCCCATCCAGGAGGGGGAGTCCGAGATCCAAGAGAACCAGCTCCGGTCGGAGCTCTCTAGCTAGGTTTACCGCTGACCTACCGTCATAGCAGACGCCGCAGATCTGCATGTCCGGCTGCAGCGAAAGGTACTTGGCAATGATGTCACAGAGCTCTCGGCTGTGATCAACAATTAACACGGAGATCATAAGCTTTCCTCCTCTACTATCCAGACTGGAGTTTGTCCAGAAAAAGCAGATCTGACGAAACTCCAGACCCTGTCTTTCTCCAAACCAACCACGCCGTTTGCGCGACACGGTACTAGGATTCAAGGATGGAACTTTATAGTATTATTTTAGCACTATGAAGTTTTAGTACAAGGTAATTTGTTACATAAATATCTTTTGTGAAACGATTAGCAATATTGTTGCTGTTTGTATGGTTGTTTAAGTTTGCGCAAACGGCAGTAATAGAAACCGTCGGTGTCGGTTCTGTGAGAGTAGCTCTGAAATCCGTGTTGAGTCTTCACAAGACCTGTAATCTGGGGTATTTCTTCCTCCTCTACGAAATCTGGATTCAACTGGAGGAAGTTCTCTACAACCTGCCAATTCTCAGCTTTCTCTGTAGTGCAGGTGCTGTACACCAGTACTCCACCTGGCTTCAGCAGTTTCGCTGCTCGGTTGATAATCTGAAGCTGTAGTTCCGGCAAGCTTCTTAAGCTTTCTTCGGTCTTCTGGTACCTGGCATCGGGTCTGTGGGCAAGAGTCCCAAGGCCCGAGCAGGGCGCATCAACAAGAACCCGATCAAACTGTGGGAGTTCCAATTGTGTAGCATCGCTCTGAACAAACTGCACGTTTTTTACCTTAAGCCTGGCAAGGTTTTCTCTTGCAAGAACTAACCTTTCTTCGCTGATATCAACGGCGGTGATTTTCCCAGTGTTTTTCATGAGCTCTGCAATATGACCAGTCTTTGTTCCAGGAGCGGCGCAGAGGTCCAATACTACCTCGTGGGGCTGTGCACCCAAAATCAAGGCCACCAGCATGCTGGCCTTGGACTGAGGTTGTACAGCTCCTTCTGCAAACAGCGGGAGATCTCCGACCCGTCCGCTTTTTGGAAGGTAAACTGCAGCGGGGATGTCGTGATCGCGGAAGTACTTAATGCCCTGTTCATCGAGAAGTTGTACGTACTCATCTGCATCTATAACCAAGGAGTTTACCCTGACGCAGAGGGGGTGCCTGCTGTTGTTCCATTTAAGGAGTCGTTCTGTCTCTTCTGCACCTAGTTCTTCCACCCAACGTTCCACAAGCCACTTGGGATGCGAGTACTGCACAGACAACCTGTCCAGCACAGGCGTCGGCAGCTGCCACTTTTTTTCCCTCAGAAAACTACGGAGAACTCCATTGACGAGCCCTTGCACGCCTTTGTGGCCGAAGCGCCCTGCCAGCCTAACTGCATCATAGATAACCTGACTTTTGGGTACTCGATCGAGGAAGTGCAGTTGGTACAGAGCCGAACGGAGTATGTTTCTGACATGTGGAGTCAGCTTTTCCAGGGGATGTTTGAGGTAGAAGCTGAGAACATGATCCAAAAACAGCAGATTCTGCAAAGTGCCATAGACAATCTCTGTAAGGAGAGCGTCGGTGGTCTTGTCTTCACCTGTGAACTTTTCAAGAGCGTCTTTGGCCCACATGCCGCCTTCAACAGCAACAAGGGCAAGGGCGGCTTTCTCCCTTGCCCAGTAGTATTCGTTATTCTTAGTCACGTCGTGAACCCCTCAAAATCAACAGTCTAAGTA
The DNA here is from genome assembly GCA_001512545.1 of Clostridia bacterium DTU065. Lineage (GTDB taxonomy): Bacteria > Bacillota > DTU065 > DTU065 > DTU065 > DTU065. Next base: position 55,592 of record LFSI01000055.1, read on the forward strand.
TTTGTGCAGCAGCCATAGCTACAGCAGCAACATAGGTAAGCGCTGCAGCAGTCAGCACCTTTTTCGCTTTGTTGGTCTCGTCTACAGTCAAGTAGTTGCCGTTGTTCAGAAGCATCAGCGCTTTGCTGGAAGCGTTAAATTCCACCGGCAGGGTGATCACTTGAAACACCAGTGCTGCAAGGAACATGTAAATTCCAAGAGTCATCAGCGTATAACCCACACCGCTGCCGAAGAGCAGACCGATGAAAAAGATGGGAAAGGCCGCTTGAGAGCCAAAGGCGGCAACCGGATAAATGGCGTTTCTCAGGTTGAGAAAACTGTAACCTTCCATGTGCTGGATGGCGTGCCCGGTTTCGTGAGCGGCAACTCCCAAAGCAGCAATGCTGTTTCCGTTATACACCTCTGGCGAAAGACGCATAACGCGGTTTTTGGGGTCGTAGTGGTCTGTGAGTCTTCCCCGTGTGATCTCAACAGGAACATCGGTCAAGCCCACCCGGTCAAGGATGTCTCTGGCGACCTGGGCACCGGTGTAACCTTTCTGACTTTGCATCTGAGAGTACTTCTGAAATGCGCTTTGGACTTTAAACTGTGCATAAAAGGCAAATAGCAATGCGGGAATCAAAATGATAAAAGTAGGATCTCCAAAGTAGAACATCGGCATCCTAACCTCCTTACTACCTGTTGTCAGTCTGTACTGAAAGGAGAATATCGCCTACATTCAGGCTGTACCCGTTTAAGAAGTCGCGCACTGTAAGGAGGCGACTTCCATCGGGCTTAATGTCGTAAAACCTCAGACAGAAATCCAAGCAGGCTACGGTGAAATAATCGCCTGTAACCTCGACGATGCTTCCAGGCTCCGCACCATTTGCACTGACGTCGGTGAGCTCTATAGAGTTCAAACTCACTCTCTTTCCGTCCAAGATGAACTTCACGCCAGGCCAGGGTAGCAGAGCCCGTAGGTGATTGTAAACCACCAGGGCGTTTCTGTGCCAATCGACAAAGCGATCTTCAGCAGTCATTTTGGGAGCATAAGTTGCTTCTGCATGGTTCTGCATCTTCGGAACGATTGCCCCAGTTGCCAAACCTTGCAGCGTTTCCAGAAGGAGATCCGGACCCTTTTCCATCAGTTTATCGTGGAGGCTGCCTGCCGTATCCTCAAGATCGATAGGAACCTCTACAGTAAGGAGCATGTCTCCTGTGTCCCAGCCTTCATCCATCAGCATGGTTGTAAGTCCGGTGACTTTCTCGCCGTTCATTATAGCCCGCTGAATCGGTGCGGCCCCTCTGTACTTCGGTAGCAGCGATCCGTGGAGATTAATGCACCCGTAGCGAGGCATCTCCAAAATGGCTTTAGGGATCAGCTGACCGAAAGCAACTACCACAATTGCCTCAGGAGCGATCTCTTCTAGCTTTGCGATTACTTCTGGAGTGTTCACTTTATCAGGCTGAATGACGGGAATACCAGCCTTCTCCGCTACGACCTTCACCGGAGGAGGCGTTAACTTGTAGCCCCTTCCTGAAGGCCTATCGGGCTGGGTAACGACTAGTGCAACTTCGTGTACATCCTTCAGTTTATCCAGCTGGTGCGCAGCAAACTCCGGTGTTCCCATAAAAATGATTTTCACGGCTATAGCGTCACACCTTTTCTTCGTCTTCTACCTGTTCGATTTTGTCTGTAAACAGAACCCCGTTGAGATGGTCTATCTCATGCTGTAGGCACCGTGCAAGAAGACCCTCTGCATCAATGCGAACAGGTTTCCCATCTTCATCTAAAGCATCAACCACCACGTTTGCATTGCGCTTGACGTAGTTCCTAACTCCCGGAATGGAAAGGCATCCTTCAACATCAATCTCACTGCCGCTGGCTTCTTTAATCTCGGGATTGATCAAGGCGAAAGGACCCTCTCCCACATCAACTACGATGATCCTTTCCGAGACGCCTATCTGAGGAGCCGCAAGACCGATGCCGTCTGCATCGTACATCGTCTCGATCATGTCTTTAATCAGTTTTTTTCTCTTTTTTGTGATCTTGTCAACAGGTTTTGCTACCTGCCTGAGAACGTCATCTCCTACTTTTCTGATGGGCAGAATTGCCATAGTTTCACCAACTTTCGCTTTTACAGGGTCGAGCCGGGGTCGATCCTGGCTGTTACCTTTAAGCCGTATTTTTTGCTGATATTTACAAAATCGCCATCCCTCTCTCGCAGAAACTCTTCTAAAAGTTCTCGTGAAGCTGACCGGAGGAGGATATTGTAGCGATACATCTTCTTCAGCTTCTTTAATGGTGCGCTGCCCGCTCGAATGACCTGTACCTCTGCGGGAAGACATCCAGAAAACTCTTTGTGACAGGCCTGAAGGCCACTGCTTACCTTCTTCTGATCTTCGCCCTCAAGCAAAATCTGGGCAAAGTGACTGTATGGAGGGTATTTTGCCCTCCTGCGAAACTCGTTTTCCATCTTGAAAAAGCTCAAATAATCGTGTTCTTTGGCATATCGCACAGCGTAGTGTTCGGGGGTGTAGGTCTGAATAACCACTTCTCCCGGGTAGTCGCCCCTTCCTGCCCTGCCGGAAACCTGCGTTAGGAGCTGGAAGGTCTTTTCATACGCTCTGTAGTCACCGATGTTCAGCGATGTATCCGCTGCCACCACCCCTACCAGTGTAACATTGGGAATGTCCAAGCCTTTGGCCACCATCTGCGTGCCGATGAGAATGTCTGCTTTGTGGTCCCTAAACTGGTCCAAAATCTTCTGGTGAGCGTTTTTCGTTCTGGTAGTGTCGATATCCATTCTCAAGGTCTTGACTCCCGGAAACTCTGCTAGGATCTCGGCCTCGATTCGCTGAGTGCCTATACCAAAGTGCTTGATATAAGGCGATCCGCAGTGCGGACACTTTCTCGGCGGAACACTTTCAGCATTGCAGTAGTGGCAGGTCAGTTTGTTGTTTTGCAGGTGGTACGTTAAAGCTACATCGCAGTTGGTGCAGGTCAAAACCAAACCACATTCCCTACAGAACACAAAGCTGGAAAAGCCCCTCCTGTTGAGAAACAAAATCGCCTGCCTGCCCGCCTCGAGGTGGGTTTGCAGTGCAGCTTTTAAAGGACCGGAAAAAATAGTCCTGTTCCCGCTTTTCAACTCTTCTCTCATATCGACTATATGCACTTTGGGCAGGGTTTGAGACGTTGCCCGATTTAACAGCACTCCAAGACCGTACACTCCATCTAAAGCCTTCTTATAGCTTTCAAGAGAAGGCGTAGCGCTTCCCAGAACTAGTTTTACCCCGTGCCACCTAGCTCTAAACTGAGCCAGATCTCTCGCATGGTAGTATGGAATCTTGTCGTCTTGTGCGTAGCTGTCTTCGTGCTCTTCATCGAGGACGATGATGCCGATGTTGTCTAGCGGCGCAAAAACCGCGGATCTTGCTCCAATAACTACACTAGCTTCGCCGTTTTTTACCCGCTGCCACTCGTCGTACCTTTCGCCTTTCCCTAAAGCGCTGTGAAGGACTGCAACCTGATCGCCAAACCTGCTAACAAAGCGGTCCACCATCTGGGTGGTGAGGGCGATCTCCGGCACGAGAACCAGTGCATTCTTACCTCTTTCCAGGCAGTGGGCGATGGCCTGCAGGTAGATCTCGGTCTTGCCGCTTCCTGTAACACCAAAGATCAGATAGGTATCTTTTCGGTCTGCATCTTTTCCTGGTTCCTGCAGAATATCCCGTAGGACTTCTTCCTGCTCGCGGTTCAAGGTTAAAGAGCTCGTTCTGCCGATCTTTCTCAACGCTAGGGGATCTCTTCTTACCGGCATTGCCACTTCTTTAAGAACGCCGTTTTCAACCAATTTTTTTAGTACCGCAGAGGTAACGCCGGCTTCCTCGAGAATCTCGTCTCGAAAAACCGCTCCCGACTGGACCACTTCTACAACCTTTTTTTGTTTAGGCGTAGTTGCGGCGGTTTTGTCTATTAAGACATAGCCTTTCTTCGTCTTGGGCTTTACGCCTTTTTGATGCCAGTGTTCTTTGAAGTATATTAGGTCTAGCTTGAGCAGCCTATCTATGACGTCTCGATCGAAGCCCAGTAAAGTTGAACCTACAGACACTTCGTCGAAAATGCGATCCAAATCAGCAGAAAGAAACAGCCCAGGATCCTTGTCTCGAATACGCTCATCCCAGTTTTCGCTACTTAGAAAGTAATAACGGGTACAGACAAGGTCCATACCCGCAGGAATCATAGCAAAAACACAGGCCCCCAGCGGGGAAAGGAACCGCTTATGCATCCATTTGGCCATGGCGATCAGCTCTTCGCTCAGGAGCGGTTCTTCTTCCATAATGGAGTGAATCTTTTTCAGATCGGGAAACTCGGAAGAAGAGGCCAGTCCCACGACAATGCCTTCTTTTTTGGCTTTGCCAAACGGAACGATTACCCTTTGACCTATTTTTACCTTTAGGTTTTCCGGCACCAGATAATCGTAGGCTTTGTCCAGCACCGGCGGCGTTCTCAAAACGATTTTTGCTATCATAGTCTTCACTTGTATCTCGCCAGAATTTCCGCTTTGTCAGTTCTTTCCCAAGTCAGATCCAGGTCTTCGCGGCCGAAATGGCCGTAAGCTGCAACCTGCTTGTAGATTGGCCTTCTAAGATCTAAATCGCGGATAATGGCAGACGGTCTCAGGTCAAAGTGCTCTTTTACTATGCGCACCAGCTCCGCATCGGGGAGCACACCTGTTCCGTAGGTATTGACCCGTACAGACACCGGATTGGCCACTCCGATAGCATAAGCTAGCTGCAGCTCGCAGCGCTTGGCAAGCCCCGCTTTAACGATGTTTTTAGCAACATATCTAGCAGCATAGCTAGCAGAACGGTCGACTTTGGTGGGGTCTTTGCCGGAAAAAGCTCCGCCTCCGTGAGGAGCTGCCCCGCCGTAGGTGTCGACAATGATCTTTCTGCCGGTCAGTCCGGTATCTCCCTGAGGACCTCCCACTACAAAACGGCCGGTGGGATTGATCAGGAAGTTGGTTTTTTCATCCAGTAGTTTGCGGTCGATAACTTCTTTAATAACGAACTGAATAATATCGTCAGCAAGTTCATTATGGGTGATTTCCGGATTGTGCTGGGCGGAAATCACTACGGTGTCCACCCTTACAGGTATACCGTCTTCATACTCCACAGTTACCTGGCTCTTTCCATCCGGTCTGAGATAAGGGAGCTTGCCGTTCTTCCTTACTTCGCTCAATTTCTTGGCCAGTTTGTGGGCTAAAGAAATGGGCATCGGCATTAGTTCAGGGGTTTCGTCGCAAGCGTAGCCAAACATAATACCCTGGTCGCCTGCACCCAGTTCAACGCCTTTCTGTCCTTGTCCCCTTACTTCTAGTGCTTCATCCACACCCATGGCTATGTCCGGCGACTGTTCATGAACCGATGTTATGACTCCGCATGTTTCGCCGTCAAAGCCGTACTTGGCCCTGGTGTAGCCTATATCTAAGAGTGTACTTCTGACTATTGTCGGTATGTCAACATAACAATTGGTTGTAATCTCTCCCGATACGAAAACGAGCCCAGTGGTCAGTAAAGTCTCACAGGCTACGCGGCTGAGTGGGTCCTCTGCCATGATGGCATCTAATATCGCATCCGAAATCTGGTCAGCAATTTTGTCCGGATGACCTTCGGTAACCGACTCAGAGGTAAATAAATAACGTTCAGCCATTTGTTCACTTCCTTACCAAAAGCTTTTCTACTATCTTGTCTACTATTTTGTGTGCAATAGCCTCCTTAGACTCTAAGCCTATCTCCACTTCGAAGTCTCTGCCTAAAAGCCAAACAGAGTTGGTGTCTGCTGCAAACCCGGTGTCTGCGCGGCTGATGTCGTTTGCCACGATCATATCGAGTCCTTTGTCTTCCAGCTTCTTTTTAGCGTTTGCCAGGATCTCGCTGGACTCTGCAGCAAATCCCACCATTACTTGGTGTTTCTTCTCTTCAGACAAAGATCCCAAAATGTCCGGATTGTGCACTAGAGGAAGTGACCATACATCGTCGGTCATGCTTCTTTTCATCTTGCCGGAAAAACGTTTTTCGGCACGGAAGTCTGAAACTGCTGCGGCACTGATGAACACGTCGCAGTTTGCAAATAGAGACCTGGCAGTCTCGTACATGTCGAGAGCGCTGGAAACATTGTGGACGGAGATGTCCCGAGGAACGCTAATCTCGCAGGGTCCGAGAACAAGGTCTACGTCACCGCCCCTGAGCTTTACAGCCTTGGCTAATGCCAGTCCCATTTTCCCCGTAGAGGGATTGGAGATGAAGCGGAAATCGTCGATAAACTCCCTTGTTGGGCCAGCAGTAATGAGAAACCTTTTTCCGGTTAGATCCTGAGGCCAGAGCATGCTCTCCAACTCGAAAAGGAGAGTGTCAACGCTGGGCAGACGACCTTTGCCTACCTGCCCACAGGCCAGATGCCCCGCATCAGGTTCGATTACTTTAATTCCACGACTTTTCAGCTTGGCAACGTTATCCTGAACTGCGGGATTTGCCCACATGTGAGTGTTCATTGCTGGAGCAATGGCAATGGGGGCTTCCGTCGCAAGGAGAGTAGTCCCCAAGAGATTGTCGGCTATGCCACTGGCAAACTTGCCGATAAAGTTGGCGGTTGCAGGAGCCACGATACAGACGTCAGCTTCTTCTGCAAGGGATATATGGGCCATATCGTAATGGACAGGTTCATGCCACATGTCATAGTAGACGGGTGCATTACCTACTTCTCTGAAGGTAAGAGGCGCCACAAAGCGGGTTGCGTTTTCGGTCATGATGATCCGAATCTGCGCTCCCCGTTTTCTCAAGGCACTCACCAGTTCAACCGTTTTGTAAACGGCGATACCCCCGGTCACACCAATGAGTACAACCTTGTCCTTAAAGATGTTTCCCATAGTTAGGCCCCCTGTTTACTCAAAATCGCTAAAATCCTGAATCTGACTCTTAGGCACAATCTCCTTTTTCTCGAAGGGTTTTTCGGTAACTTCAAACTTCCTATCCAAAAGCTCGTACATGGCAATGGATACGGGTTTCGTAATTCCAGTATAGCCATTTTCGTCTTGTTCTCTTTCTTCCTGCATGATCTGCCTTGCTCTTTTCGCAATGGCAATGACCATAGTGTACCTGCTAGGCAAAATCTCCTCTAAATCGTCCAAATATGGTTGATTACGCATTGAAATCCCCCTTTACAGCATCAATTACCCGGTCCCAGTCGGTTCGATTCACCTTGAAGGACTCAGCCAATCTGATAGCTTCAAACTCCAGCACCGTGTGTTCCGTATTATCATGAACAAGATAGTAGTCGTACATCCGTCCCTCGTTCATCTCAATAAGAGATTGAGCAAGTCTCGCCTCAATCTCTTCGCTTGTTTCGGTTCTGCGGTTTTTGATGCGTCTTTCTAGTTCCTCCATAGAAGGTGGGATCAAAAAGATCGAAACGGCATCAGGCCATTTCTCTACCACTTGTTTAGCACCCTGAATCTCGATATCCATTATCACATCGATGCCTGCATTTAGGGTTTCTTCTATTGGAGCAATCGGTGTTCCGTAGTAGTTACCACAAAACACCGCCCATTCCAAAAATGCTTTTTCTTCAATCATCTGTTCAAACTTGTCCCGAGAAAGAAAGTAGTAGTTGACGCCGTCTTTCTCATGGCTCCGTGGCTTTCGCGTAGTTGCAGAGATGGAGTACTTGATATCAGCATTGCGTTTTAATATTGAGTCGATTAGAGTGTTCTTGCCCACACCACTAGGCCCCGAAAGGACAAAAAGGTTCCCTCTTCGTTTCTGGTTAATCATTAATGACTTCATCACCCTTGTCGCCTAACCGGTGAGCAACTGTCTCTGGCTGAACAGCTGACAGAATCACGTGATCGCTGTCTGTGATGATGACAGCCCGGGTTCTGCGCCCATAAGTTGCGTCAACCAGCATGCCACGGTCTCTGGCTTCCTGGATGATTCTCTTGATAGGTGCTGATTCAGGGCTCACAATGGCAATGATGCGGTTGGCAGCAACAATATTGCCGAAACCAATATTAATCAGCTTAATCTCAGTACTCATTCCCAAATCTCCTTCCTACTTCACTCTTTCGAGCAATGCTTTTTTCTGACGTTCTCCCAACCCCTGCACTCTGCGATTGGCACTAATTCCGATTTCTTCCATGATCTTGGCTGCAGTAATCTTGCCGATCTGGGGCAGCGATTCTAAAAGGTAGCTTACGCGCATTTTCGAGATGACTTCGCTGGTCGACTCAAGAGCTTCTTGTATGGTCATTTCTCCTGCTTTCAATTTCTCTCTAACAGCTGCTCTTTCTTTACGCATCATTTGAGCCTTTTCCAAGGCTTCTCTGCGCTTTTCTGGTGAAAGTTGTGGTATTGTCATGAAAGCACCTCCACGTCTACTATTCGATATTTTGAATCTGCTCTCTGATTTTTTCCAGTTCGCTCTTGATTTCCACCACATTGCGGCTGACTGTCAGGTTAGATGATTTCGATCCTGTAGTGTTGATCTCCCGGTTCATCTCCTGGAGCAAAAAATCCAACTTTCTACCTACAGAATTGTTTTCCTGCATGATCTGTAGGAATCCGTCACAGTGGCTTTTCAGCCTAACCAACTCTTCTGTGACGTTCATCTTCTCTGCAATCAAAGCAACTTCCTGTAAAAGCCTTTCTTCCTGCAGCGCGACGTCCATCTCGGCAACGCGCTCCTTAATCCTGTCATAGAGCTCCTTCACAATTAGTGGAGCCAAAGACTCTAACTCTAGCGTCTTCTTTTTAATGTATTCTATTCTTTGGGTGATATCCTCAGCAAGCCTTTCTCCTTCAGCCCTTCTCATATTATACAGCTGATCTAGTGCCTCGGTAAGTGCTACGCTGAGATCCTTCCAGATCTCTTCAAGGTCTTCTTGCGGTTTTTCCAACGTTAAAACTCCCTCAACTGCTAGGAGGTCTGTAAAACTCAGGGGTTCCGCAAGTCCAACGGTGTTGCTGAGCTTTTCATGGGCCTCTTTAACACTTTCAAGGAGCTGCCAGTCGATGTTCAGTTTAGCGTCTGTCTGTGCGTAGCTGACAAACACCGAAACGTCAACTCTACCGCGGGAGATCTTGCTGGAAATGAGTTCCCTCATTCTTTCTTCAAGTTCTCCCCACATCGAAGGCAACTTGAACTTGATCTCTAAATATCTGCTGTTGACAGAGCGCATTTCCACAGTAATAGTGTACTTCTCATTACTGATGGAGCCCTGTCCGTAGCCCGTCATGCTAACCAGTGAGCTTTTCACACGAAACATCTCCTAAATCTGCTGAAAGATTATCCATATCCCTACAATTGTAACATAAAGATCCGTCAAAATCCACGAATCAAGCACGTCCGGCAAAGTACTCTTCACCGTTCTTTATAACTTCTTTTTTAAGTAGTTAAACGTCGCTTTGCTGGTCTTCTAACTGCCACTGGTTCAACAATACTACAGCTTCATCTATGGAGCTGTCAAGTTCCAAGGTGCGCTCGAGCTGTTGAAGTCCCCGCTCCACATTGCCTGCGGCAAGCAGAGCTTTAGCATACCAAAGGTGGGTCCTGGCTCCTGCAGGATCTAGCTCCACAGCCTTTCTGAACTGCTCAACGGCTTCTTCATATTGGTTCAACTGATATTGGATTCTACCTATGGACATGAGAGTGTCAAGCCTGTTGGGATTGAGCGTTGAAGCCTGAAGATAGAAGCCCAAGGCCTCTTCCAGCTGATTGCTCTGCTCCCGCAGCTTGCCAATGCCGATGTAGGCCATCACAGAGCTTGGCTGCCGCTGCAGAGCCTTCTTGTAGTACTCTTCTGCTTTCTTGGGGTTGTTCAGGAGCCGGTATACGTCCCCTTGAAGGACGAGAATTCCAGGGCTGGCCTTGACCTTTTCCGCTTCACCCAGGAAATCCTTCGCTTGATTCTGATCGCCCAGTGCCGAGAGAAATGAGCCAACAAATGCCAAAAGCTCTGCGTCTTTAGGATTTTCCTGTAGAGCTCTATTCAGTTCGGACGGCACAAGGTCCCAACGCCCGTATGCGAAGTAAAAAAGCGCCAAATCAAAAGGTCGGGTGTAGTTATAAGACAAGGTCTGTCCAGATACCACAACAGGTGTTATGAAAACTATGATAAAGGCCAAAAAACCGGCAACAAATTTACGCATAACTCAACCTCCCGCAACCTTTTGGATTGTCGCGTTAATTTTCTGCTCTACCTTCCATTCGACAGGTGACCCCGTATTGCCTTCTCGTGGTATACTTTAACTTGAGAGGTGAATCAAATGTCCTTCAATGCTCTGCTGCTTCAATCTGTAGCAATCGAACTGAAAAAAAGTCTCCTCGGAGCAAGGGTTGACAAGGTTTACCAACCGGACAAAAGCACTGTGATTCTAGAACTAAGGCTCCCGGGCGAAAACCTGCATCTCTTGCTTTCAGCCCATCCCCAGCTAGGACGCATCCACCTGACAGGCATCAGACCTGCCGGGCCACCTACGCCCAGCTCATTCTGCATGCTACTCAGAAAGCATCTGGAAAAGCACCGTTTAGACGACATCACTGCAGTACCTTTCGAGCGGGTTGTCCACCTGCATTTCAGCAGAGATGAAGACTACGGCCGGACGAAAGCCAGAAAAACTCTGGTTTTGGAGATCATGGGGAAGCACTCCAATCTCATCGTGTTGGACGAAGATGGGGTTGTTGTCGATGCCCTGTTTCGCATCGACGAATCCAAAAGCAGAGTCCGGCAAATCTTGCCCAAGATCCCCTACAGCCTTCCACCGGCACAAAAGAAGAAGAGTCCTCACGACCTTACCCTCCAAGAACTCTCGTGGTTTCTAGAGGTTGCCGGTCCAGACAGATGGTCGGAAGCGTTGGTTAAAAACATCAGAGGCATATCCCCCGATGTTGCGCGGCAGATAATAACAGGCGCTGGAGGTCTTGCTGCTTCTCCTGAAAAGATTCACGGAATCATCGGTCAGTTGGTGGAGCTATCCGAAGAAGGACGCCTCGTTCCGAGAATCGAAAGCGAGTCTTTAGTCTTTTATCCCCCTGGCTCGGGGCAGATAAACACTGTCCTTGACTCCTATTATACAAGAATGTCAGAGCAGGATAAATTGCTTCAGCAAAAAAGCAGTCTACTTGCTGTAGTTCGCGGTCATCTAAATAGAAGCACCAAAAAGCTGAGTGCAAGGAACGAAGCTCTGGAAAATGCCCAGAAGAAGGAAGAGTACCGCAGAAAAGGTGACCTTCTCACCGCAAGTCTGCATCTGATAAAAAAAGGCATGTCTCTAGTGGAAGTCCCCGATTACTACGCCGAAGGGCAGCCACTAGTTGCAATCGAACTAGATCCCAGCTTAACTCCGAACCAGAACGCGCAAAACTACTACAAGCGTTACAATAAAGCCAGATCGGCGCTGGAAAACCTAGATAGGCTTCTGGAAGAAACTGAAAACGAGATCGCCTATCTGGAAAACCTGAGCGGCCTCATTGAAGCGGCAAAAGACCTAGCAGACGTGGAGTCACTAAAGGAAGAGCTGAAGAGCGAAGGTTACCTCAAAGAAAAAGAGACGGTAAAAACCAATAAAAAAAGCCGGGGATCTTTAGATGCACCCAGACGCTACCTCACTCCTTCCGGAAATGAGATCGTTGTAGGAAGAAACAACAAGCAAAATGATACCATCCGGAGGCAGGCATCAGGTGAGTTCTGGTGGTTCCACACGCAAAAAGTCCCGGGATCTCACGTAGTACTGAGAAGTGCTGAGCCTCTTCCTGAAGACTTTGAGACAGCGGCAATGCTTGCAGCTGTGTTTTCCAAAGCCAGCACCGATAGTGTTGTTTTTGTGGACAGTGCCCGCGTCAAACGTGTGAGAAAGCCACAGGGTGCAAAACCGGGTTTTGTCACCTACGACAATGAAAAAACCTATACGGTGAAACCCGACGAAAGCGTGCTTTTCAAACTAAAAGAGCTTAAATAGGACGTTCTATGATAATACGCCCCGCGGCTTCAGCTTGCGGGGTGCACTTGTTTTATCTTAGGTAAAGAAGATAGCGATGGATAAAAAAAACCGCGGCTTTGATATGCCGCGGTTTAGTGTTATTTTTTGATTTTGAAAGATGCAATGAGGAGATCCCACATGCGCTTCAATCCAACTAGCGCTTTAGGTGTAGACCTGTGAGCTTCGGTAAAGGCGAAGTAGTCGAAGTCAATACCTCCGCCGTTGCTTACTAGTCTAATGGTGTACTCTTTGCCTGCTTCAAGATAGAACAGATAAGGCTCTTCTACATACTGGTCCAGAGTACCAAGAATCTTCTTTTCGACCCAGTTGAAGTATGGGTCGCCAATGAGCGTCTGAGAACCAGGCATAGTGTCGCCCTTTGGCAGGGTTAACCTTCCGGCTTGAGAGAATGGCTGAACACCGTTGATCTTAATACCGCGGATAAAGAAACCTACGTCTCTCTGGTTTCTAGGAATACGATACTTAAAAGTGATACTGTACAGACCTGTCTCAGGTACGGTTACCTTGTACTCTAAGTAGTGATACCTTTCGACCCAACCGGTAACATACTTCCCACCGCTTACCGCTGCATCATCAGTAGTAACAATTTCAACCTTGGGAAGACTACCGGTTCTTGGTTCTCTCTCCATACCCTCGGCAACGAAATCTTCAGCTTCAATGATAACGGGATTCTTTAGTTTCAATAATCTCTTGTAACCCCTTTGGGCGTAGGTATTCAAAGCATCCTGATATGCGCCAAAGTCTTCATAGCCTTCTTCGTTAGCGAGAACAAGAGTACTTGAGATTAGTAAAAAGGAGAGTACTAAAACTAGTATTGCTGATAATTTCTTCATGGGCTAAATTGCCTCCTCTCTAGAGTTAGTCAGGCTTGATGTAAGCCAGTCCGCGGATCGCAGACCTTCTAGTCGCTTATACTTATTTCTGCTTTAGTTGGGAGAATCCTTCTCCAAATAACGCGGAATTCCCCTCATTTGAACGCACAGGTGTATCTAGTAAACGTCTCCGCTGAGTTCATCCTTGTACAAATAGGCATACCACTTCTCTAAGGTAATGACCTTAGAAAGAAATTGCCTGGTTTCTGGATACGGAATATCAGCTCGGTTTTCCCAGGTTCCGTCCCAAGTGCCTTCGTTGATCCATCTTTCCACATTGCCTCTGCCAGCATTGTACGAGGCCAGCGCGGCGACCTTCCCCCAATAGTCAAGCAATAGCTTGTAGTAGTACGTACCAAGGGCCACGTTGAAAGCAGGATCGGTTAGTGACTGTTCATCATACTCCACGCCTTTTAGTCCTGCAACATACTCTGCGGTGGAGGGCATGAGCTGCATTAAACCCTTTGCCCCCTTCGGTGAGACTGCATCCTTTTGGAAATTGCTTTCAACCCTGATGATGCTGGCAATTAGAAACGGACTCACCTTTGCTTCCAACGCAGAACGCACAATCTCTTCTGAGTACTCCAGCGGGCAAAACCTTCTCATTAAAGGCTTGTGGAGCAGCGCGAAAGTCAAAAACAGCGCTAGCAGCAAAATAAAAAAACCGTATGATTTCATCGGTGCCCTCCCTTCTCGAGAGACTATCAGAGAATCTCAAGCTCTCTCGCTAAGGCCTCCAAAAGGAGTTCGGCGGTCTTCTCGTTGGTTGCAACAGGTATATTGTGAACGTCGCAAAGCCTGAGAAGCGCAGAGATATCAGGTTCATGAGGCTGAGCTGTAAGCGGGTCTCTTAAAAAAACGACGAAATCGATCTGGCCGTTGGCAATTTTGGCGCCGATTTGCTGATCGCCTCCATATGGACCCGAAAGCATCCTTTCAACGTTTAGTCCTGTATTATCTTCAATTTGCTTGCCAGTGGTTCCTGTGGTAACTAGTTCCATTTGGCTCAAAAGGTCTACGTGTTTACGTACGAACTTGATCATTTGAGGCTTCATTCTGTCGTGGGCGATAAGCGCGATTCTAATCCTTCTCATGGCTACCTCCGATATCCTTTAGTATTTGCTCAATTTGCTTCTTTGTATGGGAAAAATCACCCGAGTTGTCTACCACAAAGTCAGCCATCAACGCTTTTTCCTCTTGAGGCATTTGAGCGGCCATTTTCGCCTTTGCCTCAAGTTCTGTAGAACGATCTCTCTGCAGAATGCGTTCCAGCCTGATGTGGTCATCAGCTACTATAACGATAACATAATCAAACCGATCCTGCCAATTTGCTTCATAGAGAAGGGGTACTTCCACAAAGACTATCTTTCTATCGCTGGTTATGCGTTCAACTTTTTCCCAAATCGCAGGATGAAGAATTGCTTCAAGTTTGGCTTTCAACTTCGCATCCCTAAACACCATCGAAGCCAGTCGTGCTCTATCTAGCGTCCCGTCTTCATGGAATACCTGGTCCCCAAAAGTCTCTCTTACTATATTTAATGCAGGTTCTCCAGGTTTTACTACGTCTCTGGCTATCTGATCTGTATCAACCACCTCATACCCTTTACTTCTCAGGTAGTCTCCCACTGTCGTTTTACCAGAACCGATGTTCCCTGTGATTGCTATTCTCATTTAGATCACCTGTTTTACATTTCTCTAGATGTACGCGATAACCTCCTGATCGGTGGTATAGTAATCTCCACAGACATTTTCTCTGTTCACACCCTGCACTCTTACAACCCTGAAAACCGGTGATGACTTTGGAATGGCTTGCTTCTTGTCAAACAACTATATCAGTGAGAATCCTCGTAGGCACTACAAGTTCAGGTTAACTAGGGTTCGATTTGAATCCCTTGAACCTGGATTTTTATCAGTTTGGTCTGAAGCTATATGGCATGACCAAACTTCTCCTTTGACGAACCAGTTGATCAAAAAAAAGCTAGGGCATCGCTGCCCTAGCTCGCACTACTTAACACCAGTTATAGGTGATACAGTCTAATCTCATCAATCTCCAAACCACCGGTGAACTCGATGAAGAAACCTCCTGACTTGTGTTGCTTGGTTTCATCTGTTTCAACCAAAACGAGTGGCACCGGATCTACTGCTTCAGGATCAACCATGACTTGTCTTCCATCGACGTAGATCTTGTAAGTGTGACCTTGCAGGATGAGCGTTACAGTCGTCCAAATGCCATCGCCGG
>LFSI01000071.1 GCA_001512545.1 Clostridia bacterium DTU065
ATGACATATTCATCGGGTAATAGTCTCGATTACTCACTGACATTTTCAGCGGGTATTGACAGTTTTTTTCTTTACACCTTTAATCTTCAAATAGCGCCTCTACAAACTCGTTCGGATCGAACTCTTGTAGGTCATCGATGCCCTCCCCGACACCGATGAACTTCACAGGAAGTCCCAGCTCTTTTTTGATGGCCACAACGATACCACCTTTAGATGTTCCGTCAAGTTTGGTGAGCACAATACCGCTTACTCCTGTGGCCTCGCCAAAGACCTTCGCTTGGTTTAGACCGTTTTGGCCTGTTGTGGCATCGATCACCAGCAGCACGTCGTGAGGAGCCCCTGGCATCTCTCTCTCCAAAACCCTGCGGACTTTTTTCAGCTCATCCATCAAGTTACTCTTGGTGTGGAGCCGTCCTGCCGTGTCCACGATGAGAACGTCGGCTTTGCGGTTTCTTGCCGCCTGCAACGCATCAAAAGCCACAGCAGCAGGATCGGAGCCTTCGGCATGTCGGATCAGCTGGGCGCCAGATCTTTCTGCCCATATGCCGAGCTGCTCAGCAGCGGCAGCCCTGAAAGTATCTCCTGCAGCCAGCACGACTTTCTTGCCCTGGCTGGTGAACTTGGCTGCAAGCTTGCCGATGGTTGTGGTCTTTCCAACACCGTTGACGCCAACGATCATAATTACCCAGGGCTCGGCGTTGGGCGCCTTCAACCCAGAGCCGTCTCCAAGGAGCTTCTTCAGCTCTTCTTTTAGGAGGTTTTCTACCTCCTCACCATCTTGGATCTTTTCTTCCCTGCACCTTTCTCTGAGGTTCTCTACAATCTCCAGGGTGCTCTTAACTCCGATATCTGCTGTGATCAGCACTTCTTCTAGTTCCTCAAAGAGTTCCTCCGAGATCTTTCTCCCTCTGAGGACGCTCTTGATCTGATTCACTAAGTTGTTTCTGGTTTTTGTCAGTCCTTGAACAAGTTTATTAAAAAAACCCACGGTATCACTCCTTGGTTAGATAGATTCGTACATAGCTGCCGCAGCTTGATCTTCAAGGTGTAGTGCCAGAACCTTACTTACACCTTTCTCTTCCATGGTAACCCCATACAGGAGGTTGGCTTCTTCCATGGAACGACGGCGATGGGTGATGAGAATAATCTGCGCTTTCTCGGCTTTTTCCTTCACCAGGTTGATGAAGCGAACGAGATTGGCTTCGTCAAGGCTGGCATCTATCTCGTCGAACAGGTAGAATGGCACGTTTCTCACCGAAACTGCAGCAAACACCAACGCGATGGCGGTAAGAGTCTTTTCGCCACCGCTGAGAAGGGCTATACTCTGCAACTTTTTGCCGGGAGGTTGTGCCTTGATCTCGATTCCCGCTTCCAGAACATCGCCTTCTTCAAGAAGAAGAGTTGCCTGGCCACCGCCGAAAAGGTGCTTGAAGAGTTTTTCGAACTCGACCTTGATCTCATTAAAAGCTTCTAAGAACTTCTCCCTGCTCTGGCGGTCAAGCTGCGCCAAAACTTCCATAAGATCGTCTTTTGCACAGGTAAGATCGTTGATCTGAGTGCTTAAAAACTGGTAGCGCTCGGAGACCTCTTTGTATTCTTCAATTGCGCCTACATTGACAACTCCCAGAGAAGCGATCTCTCTGTCGAGTTTTCGAACCACCTGGTTCAGTTTATTTCTTTCCTGGATAGGTATAGCATGCTCATCGGAAGCTTTTTCAAGCGCAATGCCCAGCTCTTCAGCCTTTTGCTGGCAGTTCTCGATTTGGCTCTCCAGCTTGGCATAAGCTACGGTCACATCGCGCAAGTAGGTCTCGGCCTTGGATATCTCAGGCCTGAGCTTTGCGATCTCGACTTCGAAAGCATTCAGCTTTTCCAGCACAGAAGCCTTTTCATCTTTCAGGCCTTTGATGACCTTTCTGACCATCTCGCTTTGAAACAGCAGTACAAGCCTGAGCTTACTCTTGTTAAGTGCATTCAGTCTTTCTCTTACCTCTGCCAACATGATCTGCTCCAGCTCGCGGTGCTGCGCAGCAATGAGATCCTCAGTCTGGTTGATGGCAAGAACGAGCTCATCCCGGCTCCTTCTAGAGGCAAGTACCCTTTCCTTCGCTATGGTTTCCTGTTCCTTAAGATTTTGATACTGCTCCCGGATACCGGCCTCTTCGGTCCATTCCATCTGTCCTAGCTCGCTCAGCCGTATTTTGAGAACCCCCTGCTCTTCTTCGAGCTTTGCGATGCTCTCTTCCACCTGCTTCAGCTGAGCTTTGACCTCCAAGGCCTGCTCTTCCAAGCGTTTTTTCTCCTGCAGTGAGCTTTGGAGCCTAAGGTCTGCTGCAGCGATCTTTTCGTCGAGAGCAGTGGAGTTTGCTCTTAAAGCCTCCAGCCCGGTTGTCTTGCTCCGGATAAGGTCGTGGAGCTCGGTTAGCTCCTGGCTTTTCTTTTCTACCTCTGCTTTAAGATTTTCCAGGTTCTTCCTGTCTTTTTCCAGCGCTTCAGTCTCGGCTTTGATCTCTGCCTCCAGATTTCTGGTGACAGCTTGCCGTTGTAAAAGCCCTATGCGCTCCTGTTTGTCCTCGCCGCCGGTCATGGTGCCGCCAGTCCAGATCACTTCTCCTGCCAATGTGACGATGCGGTATCTGGTCCGGCACGCTTTGGCAAGAGCTCTAGCATTTTCCAGGTTATCGGCAACAAACGTTCTGCCGCCGAGAAACTCAGCTAAGATCTGCAGAAACGACCGGTCTTTATCGTATGGCGGAGCAAAATCGATGAAATCTGCAAGGAGTCCCAAGACACCTTTAAGGGATTTCAAGTGCTGGTCCGACTCGGGGATAGTCCTTGCATCTAAAAGATTGAGCGGATAAAACGTGGCTTTCCCCGCTTTCTGGGAGTGCAAATACTCTATAGCCTTCTGAGCATCCTGATCAGTTGCGGTAACAACGCCCTGGAGCTGAGCTCCGAGTACTGCCTCAACTGCTTTGGTGAACCGATCTTCTACTTTGATCATTTTGGCGATAACGCCGAGAACTCCGGGGATCTCTGCTTTCAGTACAGCTCTGACTCCCGCTTGATAGCCCACAAGATCCTCTTCGGTGGCGCATAGTGCCTTGTAGCGCGCGCTCTTTTCCCGGAGTTTTTCCTTCTTTGCCTCGTACAGTTGGGTTTCGTGCCGCAAATTCTCATTTGCAGCGCTAAGCTCTTTTTCCCCAGCGGAGATGGCGTTTTCGAGCTCGCTGATAGCGCTGCGCAGGGCGCGAATTTCCTCTTCCAGGTTCGATTTTTCCCGGCAGAGGAGCTCCTTCTCGCCTTCTGCAGCACCTGCTGCGGCGTCTTCTCTAGCAATCAAGGTGTCGATCAGATCCAAGTCTTTCTCCAATCGGCTCTTCTCGTTGTTTTTCTCCGATATCTCATGGGCTAATGAAAAAACCTCATCCTTGGTTTTCTCAATAGCCTGCTGGTGTTCTTCCTTGCTCTGCAGATACCTATCGAGCTCTGCCTGTTTTTCACTCAGGGCTTTCTTTAACGCATCAAGCTGGTCTTCCAGTTCTTTTTCCCGTGCATCGGCGTTTCTCAGCTTCTCTTTCTGCTCCTGAAGCTGGAGGTTCAAGCTCTGGATAGTGCCTTTTACCTGTCTGTTTTTGTCCCTAAAGTTGCCCTGACGCTCCCTGATGACTCGAAGATCTCCTGCGATCTCCTGGAGGGATTGCTCTAAGCCGAACAGATCGCTCTGGTTTGCCGAAAGCCTGTCTTCAATACGGTCATACTCGCTTTTGAGCTTGGCCTCGCTCGCTTCAAGTTGGCTGAGCCTTGCTGTCAGATCGACAACGACGTTTTCCGCCTGCACCTTCTCTTCCTGTTTTGCGGAGAAGGCCTTCCAGTATTCGAGATACTCTGAAAGCACCAGTTTCTCTCTGGCGCTTTCCAGCTGTCCCTTAAGCTCTAAGAACTTCTCGGCGTTTTCTTTAGCAGCTTTCAGGGGCTCGATGCGGCTTTCAAGCTCCATGGCGATATCTGTGGCTCTCGCCAAATCGATCTCGGTGCGTTCGAGCTTGCGCAGGGTTTCTTCTTTCTTGGCCTTGTATTTGTTAATCCCGCAGGCATCGTCAAAGATCTGCCTTCTTTCTGCAGGTCTTGCCTCGATAAGGCTTTCGATCTGACCCTGGCTGATCACCGCAAAAGAATAGCGGCCAAGACCAGTATCCAGAAAGAGCTCCTGGATGTCTTTAAGCCTGCAGCGCGACTTGTTGATGTAGTATTCGCTTTCTCCGGTGCGGTAGGCTTTTCTGGTGATGGTTACCTCGCTGAATTCGGTAGCAAGATACCCGTCGGAGTTGTCTAGAGTCAAAGACACCTGAGTGTAGCCCAACCTGTGCCGGGTGTTGCTGCCGTTGAAGATAAAATCGCCGACCTTTTCGCCGCGGAGCTCTTTGGCAGATTGCTCGCCGAGCACCCAGCGAATAGCGTCAACTACGTTGCTCTTGCCGCTACCGTTTGGCCCGACAATGGCGGTAATCCCTGTAGGGAACTCTATTACTGTTTTATCGGCGAAAGACTTAAACCCGTATATTTCCAGCTTCTTCAGTTGCATCTTATCCCTCCAGGTCGATGTTCTGGCGGATCTCGTCAAAAAGACTCCAGTACTTCTCGTATGCTTGTTTGCCTCTGTTGGTCAGGGCGTAGGTTGTATGGGGAACTCGGTCCCGAAATGTCTTGATCACTTCAACGTAGCCTGCACCTTCTAGTCTTTTGATATGACTTGCCAGATTTCCTCTGGTAAGGTCCAGAGCTTCAAGAATAAACACGAAGTCTGCATACTGTCTGCTGTACAAACAGCTCATAATGGCAAGGCGTACAGGTTCATGGAGCACGCGATCGATTTTCATGATTTTTCCGGCTGCCTGCACAGAACCTACCTCCTTACACCTCTACTGCAAATGCAAGTTTGCCTTACAAACTATTTCTCCGCAGGAGCCTCATCTCCTGCACCGAAAAACAGCCCTTCTTGGCCTACCCTTCTGAGGCAGATAAGCTGCTGTAAACGGCAAGTTTTTTTGGAGAAATCCCGGCCGATAATATTGGAGAGTTTCTTCTAGTT
>LFSI01000078.1:0-7167 GCA_001512545.1 Clostridia bacterium DTU065
CAGGTTTCCCGGCTGTGCCGCAGGAAGCACGCTTCGCAAGCAGCCGCCTAGTAATACAGCTAAGACGACGAGGAGACAAGCTCGGTATCTTTTGGCCATCTAAAACTCCTCCCTGCGAAAGAAATTGTTCACAACCGCAAGAATTGACCATTATTTTTTAGCATATTTCTGTGTATTCCCCTTACGTGAGAAGAAACCTTCCTGGGATTGACAAAGTTAATTTAGTTTTTGGGAAACCAAGCTCGGCAAGGGTAGATGCAGATAGTAGGTTCCCGAGTCCCCATAGGTTTACCAGAGGTTGAGGGGTATTACAGAAAACATTCGGTTCGACCTATTTTGCTTGTACGCCAAAAATGGTAAGATTATCATTGACGTACAACACCTTGGGATGGAGGAAGAAAAATGAGGAGTTGCCAACAAAGTAGATCTGCCGGACGCAACCTGCGGTCAGGAGCGACGTTCCTAATCGGGGTTTTCTTGGCGGTTCTTTTGGTTCTGTTGCTACCTGCGGTAGTTTCCGCACAAGATTTCGTCACAGCACAAGAAGTGGATGTTATTACCTCCAAAGCCAAGGTGCTAAGCATTAGCACCATAGTGAAGGAAGAAACGAACGAGTTTGAAATAGACGACGTATACAGCCGCGAGATAGAACTGGTGGAGGTTAAAGTCACTTCAGGGAAGTATAGAGGTCAAACGCTTGTTATTCGGAGAGAAGCATCAGATGAGTCTTTAGGTAAAGAGATGGAAGTAGGAGACAAGATCGTCATCGCTATCGTTGAAGAAGCAGGCTACTTCCAAAGCGCGCATATCACTGACTTCCAGAGAGACTGGCTGATCTACCTTCTCCTGGGAGTGTTCGTCCTTGTCCTTCTTGAAGTAGGGCAGGTAAGCGGAGTTAAAATGCTAATTAGCTTGATCATTTCCTTACTCTTAATTGCCAAAGTTCTGCTTCCCTCGGCGCTACGGGGTTATGACCCCATCTTCCTTTCATTTGCCATTGCGCTCTTTACAATCCTCATCACCATGCTTCTGAAAAACGACTCTCCGGAAAAGACCTGGCCGGTCGTCATCGGAAGCAGTGCCGGGGTCCTGCTTGCTGCAGTGCTGGCTTTTGTGGCAACAAAGCTGATCCACCTCACAGGACTCTCTCAGGAAGACATCGGCGTTTTGTGGGTGCTTACAGAAGGGAAGCTAAACGTTAGCTCACTCCTTGTGGCAGGAGTTATCATCGGCAGCATAGGAGCTGTGCTCCATGCAGCGGTATCCATAACGCATGCCGTTGAGGTGGCACTAGCACTTGATCCATTCTTGTCCGTCAAAGATCTATACAGAGAAGGAGTCAGAGTTGGAAGAGACATCGCATCTACCATGTCAAGTGCCCTGATCTTTGGTTTGATCGGCTTGGCTCTCCCGCTTTTAGTACACTTTCAAGCCAGTGGAGAGCACTTTATCGAAATCATCAATATGGATGTTGTAGCTGGGCTTTTGGTCAAAGTCCTTGCAGCCTGTGTCGGCCTTATGGCAGCCATCCCAGCAACGGCGATCAGTGCAGCATACTTCAAAAAGAAAGTCGCCAAAGCCGATCTAATCGATTTGACATAGCATAAAGTAGCAGTAGCGATCTCAGCGCTACAGCCACGCATGTTGAAAACGTCATAAACAAGCTATGATAATTGCATGCAACAGGAGCTAAATCTGCAGGTATTGTAGGATTTAGCTCCTTTACTGTATAAAGAATAAACCATCATAGATTTGGGAGGAAATTCAAATGGCCATACTTGTCACAGGCGGTACGGGATACATAGGCAGCCATACTGTAGTTGAACTGCTGGACTCCGGCTATGAAGTGGTAATCGTAGACAACTTCTACAACAGTAAGCCTGAAGTTTTGAATCGTATCCAAGACATCACGGGGAAAGACTTTAAGTTCTATGAAATAGACATTCGAGATCAGGAGGCTTTGGACAAAGTCTTCAGTGAGAATCAGATCGAAGCGGTGATTCACTTTGCGGGGCTGAAGGCAGTTGGTGAATCGGTAGAGATTCCCATCACCTACTACCACAACAACATCACCGGCACCTTGATGCTCTGTGAGGTTATGCAGAAGCACGGCGTGAAGAAGATAGTCTTCAGCTCTTCTGCGACGGTCTACGGCATGGACAACAAACCACCATATACAGAAGATATGCCAACAAGCGCAACGAACCCCTACGGCAGAACCAAGCTGATGATCGAAGAGATTCTCAAAGACATTTACGTCTCCGACAACTCTTGGGGGATCTCCATCCTCAGATACTTCAACCCTATCGGAGCTCATGCAAGCGGTAAAATCGGCGAAGATCCAAACGGCATCCCCAACAACCTCCTGCCCTACATCACCCAGGTAGCTTGCGGCAAGAGAGAGAAGCTCTACGTTTTCGGCGACGACTATGACACCAACGATGGAACAGGGGTAAGGGACTACATCCACGTTGTGGATCTAGCCCAGGCTCATATTAAAGCTCTGGAGAAGATATTAAGTAACACTGGAGTTGAGATCTACAACCTAGGTACCGGTGTTGGCTACAGCGTACTCGATGTGATCAACACCTTTGCTCGGGTAAATCAGGTAGAGGTGCCTTACGTAATCACAGACAGAAGACCTGGCGACGTTGCTACATCTTTCGCAGATCCCAGCAAGGCATTCAAGGAGCTCGGCTGGAAGGCAGCCAAGAACCTCGAAGATATGTGCAGGGATTCTTGGAACTGGCAGAAAAACAACCCCGACGGCTACTCGTCGGAGTAGCTATAATTTGGGATATGTGGTATAAGTAGATCGTGCTGCGCTGTGTTTCTCACAGTGTTGGAAAGAGATGCCGGCAAGGAAAACAGTTGGAGGTACTGCTTCGATGAACACACCAGACGTCTTGAAAAAGAAAAAACTCTTTCTCTTGGATATGGACGGAACAATCTATATAGAAAACACGCTGTTTGATTTTACGTTGGATTTCTTGGACTACATCAAGTCCATCGGCGGCAAGTATATTTTTATTACCAACAACTCCTCCAAGAGCGTAACCGATTATGTAGATAAACTCCGCAGGATGGGTATCGATGTGGATCTCTCAAACTTTCTTACATCATCTCAAGCTACGGCGGTCTACTTAAACCGGCAGTTCCCCGGCAAAAAGATCTACGTCATGGGTACCGAGTCTTTAAAGGAAGAGTTCAGGAAGGCGGGCATCAGGATTACCGACAAATACGAAGAGGACATCGACTGCTTTGTTGCAGGGTTTGATACGGAGCTGGTCTACCAAAAGCTCCACGATGCTAGCGTACTCCTTACAGAAGGTGTAAGCTTTGTTGCTACAAACCCCGATCTCGTCTGTCCCACTTCCTTCGGCTTCATTCCTGACTGCGGCTCTATGTGCATGATGTTGGAAAACGCCACTGGGAGGAAACCGTACTACGTAGGGAAGCCCAATCCCATGATGATCGAGATGGCTATAGAAAAAAGCGGTTTCACCAAAGAAGAGACTCTGGTTATTGGCGACCGCATCTATACCGACGTTAAAAGCGGGATCAACGCAGGTGTAACCACGGCTCTAGTTCTAAGCGGCGAGACCAAGCGTGCCGATCTCGAAGCCTCCACCGACAAACCAGACTTCGTGTTTGAAGATGTGGGTGAGCTGCTTGAGCTTCTCAAAAGCTGACCCTTGGTTGTGTATAGATGACCCCGATAAATGTTAACAAAGCATATCTAACGCTTAAGCGAAGAAAACACCCCCTTGCCTCAGGCAAAGGGGTGTTTCTGTATTTGGGTTTGGGAAACGCGTAGATGGCTTTTTGCCACTAGTCCGGTTATCTTGCAGCTAGAGCTTTAAAATAGTCGCTGGGTGAGGTAGATACAAAATGAGGGTCGTCGAAAAGGACGTCCTTTTTCAGTCTGATCTGCACTTGGTTCAATATGAACGTCAGGGCTTGTCTTTCAATCTCGTCGATGGCAAACTCGATTCCGTATTCGTAGAGGTTGTCCTCTAAAGGTCGGGTCCAAACGGGTTTCCCTAGGATCTCGACATTTTCGTCTGCCAGTTCAAAGGTAAACCGCAGAACTATATGTCGGTCAACAGGGAATCTAATGGTGGAGAGGAAGCAGAGACCACCAGGACCGATGTTCTTGATGAGAACTTTGGTGTTTCCTACATTCACAGACCTGCCGTACAGCTCTGCGATCGTAAGCCTACCTTCAAGGAGTCTATTGAAACTAACTCTGAAGTATTTGCGTCTGTTTACCCCGTAGCTTGCCGCCGATTCTTCAACAACTGCAGGTTGAATGCTTCTTTTTTCAAGGTACTCTTCAAACTCTTCTGCAGGCAGAGGTCTGCTGTAGATATAGCCCTGCCCTGTAGCACAGTCGCACCTTCTGAGGAAGGCCAACTGGTCGTGTGTTTCAATGCCCTCAATGACCGTTTTCAGGTTAAGGCTTCTGGCCAGGTCTACAGTTTGCTTCACGATCGTAGCGTTGGTCTCGTTTTCGGGAACATCTTCCAGGAAAGAACCTGCGATTTTTAGAATGTCAATGTTCATGGACTTGATGTACATCAACGAAGAAAATCCAGTTCCGAAATCGTCGAGAGCAACTTCAATGCCGTGGGACTGGAGCTTTCTGATCTCTAAAACTGCTTTGTCCATCTTTCTCATTAAGATACTTTCAGTGATCTCAATGATGAGGAAGTGAGGATCAAGCTGAAACTCGTCAATAATGTTCAGGATTTTGGTGGCAAAGTCTGTTTCTAAAAACTGCATTCCCGAAACGTTGATGGACATCTTTATCGGCGGTAGCCCCTTATCCAGGAGACGTTTGTACTCGCGGCATACCTCTTTCAATACCCAACTGCCGATGTCGGTGATGAGGCCGGTTTCTTCAGCAAGATAGATAAACTCCCCTGGAGGAACTATGCCCCATTCCGGGTGATCCCACCTGACCAGCGCTTCTGCTGCAATGATCTCATCGGTCCGCAGATCAACTATGGGCTGGAACTGAACCAAGAGTTGATTCCTATCAACGGCAAGGTGGAGGTCGTTCCGGAGCACCGACTCCTTGTAATTCTGAATGTCCAGGTCCGAAGAATAGAACTTGAAGGTGTTCTTTCCTTCCTGACGGGCTCTGTGGAGGGCTATTTTCGCCATTGTCTCCAGAGTTTCTGGATCGTCTCCGTCATCGGGAAAGACCGCTATACCGATATTTGCTGCAGCATCCAGCTGATATTTACCTACTTCAAACGCAGGGGCAAAGAGATCGATGAGTTTATTGGCCATGATCTCGAAGCATTCGGCATCGGGCTCTTTGAGGATGATGGCAAAGTGGTCGTCGGAGTAGCGGCTGATAAACACCTTTTCTGTAAATAGCAGGGGAGACAGCCTTTCGTAAACGATGTCTCGGACTAGCTTCTGTTTGATAACATCGCCTAACAGATAGTCGATTTCATCCAAGCCGACCACTTTCAGTATAAGCACTGCAAACTTGTTTTGCTTCTTCTTGGCCATCCTGCAGCGCACTTTTAGATACTCCCGGAAATGCTTGATGTTCGGCAGACCGGTTTCCTCACAGTGGTAGGACGAGTGGAGGAGGCTCCGCTGCAGGGCAACTTTGCGGGTAATGTCGCTGAAGTTGATGACGATTCCCTCAATGTCAGGGTCGTCTAAGAGATTCTTCATGTGATACTCGATGTGGATGTTCTCGTTATCAGGTGTAGTATAAATTACGGTTCCGGTAAATACCTGCCGTGGGTGTTCCAAACTGTGCTGGACCATTCTAGCAAGGCGTTTGGCTTTTTTGAAGTCGTAGAAGTCGTAAATCTTCTTGCCAAGCCGGTCTTCCACTTTGCAGCGGAGGACTTTTTCCACTGCAGGACTGATATACGTAATCGTTCCGTCGGGATCGATAATTTCGAAGACGTCGGTTGCTTCTTTGACCAGGGCTTCGTGCCTCTTGCTGATCTTAGCCAGCTCCGTCTGCTTTGTTTGGAGACTTTCCTGAAGGAGCTTTCTTTGGGTAACATCGCGGATCGCTCCGTAGACAAGCACGGGTTTATCGTTGTCATAAACAAACTTAACTTTCTCGCTGATATGTCTCACAGATCCATCGGGTCTAATAAACCTAAACTCGATAACGGCCGGCTTGTCTGGGGGATCCTGCATCAGTTCTTCGATGATGCTCACGTCTTCAGGATGGACATACTCTAAGAATTCCTGCAGAGTGTTGTAGAAAGCGGTGATTCCGTAGATTCTTCTTGCTTCTTCAGACCAGGTTATCCGATCTTTAGCGATGTCATACTCCCAGCTGCCGATGTGAGCTAATTCCTGTGCTTGGGAAAGGATGATCTGGCTTTTTTCCAATCGGTGCTGGAGGTTTTTGGTTTCTGTAATGTCCTGAACTGTGCCGATGATGCCGGCGACACTACCGTTTTCGTCAAAGACCGGCTTGGCTCTGCCAACTACATACTTCATGGTCCCATCTGTCTGGGGAATGCGAAACTCTATCTGGCAGGAATGTCCTGCAAGGTGCTT
This sequence comes from Clostridia bacterium DTU065, assembly GCA_001512545.1. GTDB lineage: Bacteria > Bacillota > DTU065 > DTU065 > DTU065 > DTU065. The sequence goes on from LFSI01000078.1 coordinate 6,550, forward strand.
TTCCAGTGCATCGAAGATCTTTGCCTGATCATTTGGGTGAACCAATTCCACGACGCTTCTAAAGTCGTTTTTAAACTCCGTCTCGTCCACACCGAAGATGCGAAACATCTCTTCTGTTCCGTAAAACTCGTTTCTTGCTACATCATAGGTCCAGGTACCGATTCCGCTGATAGTTTGGGCTTCTAGCATGTTCTTGTTGACCATGGCAAGGTGCAGTTCGATCATCTTCTGCTTGGTGAGATCCTGGATGATGCCGATGAGCTTCTCCGGTTTGCCTTCCTTGTCATAGAGGGTTTTGGTCTTTTCCAAAACGTGTTTTTCCCTACCGCTTTGGGTGACAATCCGGTACTCAATCTCGTATTCCTTGCCTTCTAGTGCCCTTTGGAAAGCAGCGTTGACTTTTTCCAGATCGTCCGGATGCACATAAGCAAAGAAGGCATCAAATGAGTGCTCCAACGTTTCTGGCGCGCATTCGAGGATGTTGCACACCTCGTCGGAAAAGAAGAACTTACCTTCCTTTCCAAGTTCTAGTGTCCAACTTCCAGTCTTTGCAAGCATTTGGCCAATCTGGAGATTTTCCATTATTAACTCGCAGTGCTCCATGTTTCCAATTGCCTT